>JANQDY010000155.1 GCA_028278625.1 Thermodesulfobacteriota bacterium | reverse complement strand
TTCCTTGATCAGCTTGTTGGCAACCCCGCAAAAAGCGGTGGCAGGCCCGTTCATCACCGAGGTATCCACAAAGATGCTCTCAAATTCGGCACCGACTTTTTCAATGGCATCCAGAAGCTTCTGTGTGCCGGTGATGCGTCCTGAAGGCATCTGGTCTTCCTGGTCAAAGGAAACCAGCAGTACATGTTTTACACCGATGTCGGCAATCTCTTTGATCTCGGTTTCGAGATCCTGTTCCCAGACGGTCAGGCTGTTGTAAAACATTCGGTCCAGGAGCCCTTTTTCCGCGCAGTAGGCAGCCCCTTCCAGTTTCGGCTTCATGACCCAGGCATCAATGCAAAAGGGCATATCGCTTTTGTCCACCACAAAATCGATAAAGGTTTTAAATTCCTTGCCCGTGTTGGCGACAATGTCCGCCATACCGGGCACGCCGCAATCTTCCGTGTACTTTTCCTGGGTCTTCAAGAGCATCTCGGCCCGTTCTTCGTCAAATCCTTCTTTCCTTTTTCCGGTAAAGACTTTGTCGCCTTTCTGAAAAATTGAGCTGACACATACACAGGGATAATCACCCGGTTGACCGCCAAACTTCACGCCACCAATCTCACAAATCTTCTGTTCCCCGCTTAACTGAAACATGCTGCCCTCCTCAATGGTTTAAATGATTGTCGTTAAAGCCTGGTAATAATCATTAGCAGGTTTTAACGGATGCCGTAAATTTTGAAAATAGTCCAAAGGTTGATTTTCCTCACCCCTTCGGCTGATTTTGCCGGATTACCAAGATGGTTTAATACGTGGGAAATCAGGAGAGATTAAAAGGCCATTTTTCCGGAGAGACAGCCTTCAGAAACCTGTTCAGCCGGTCTTCCGTCCCCTTTGTGACAATCTCTTTCACAACGGCATACTTTCCCAGAAACGCCTTTTTCTGCCCCAGGAGAAGGGAGGCCACAAGGTAGCTGAAATCAGACTGGTAGGCGGTTTCAAAGGATTTTTGCAAGTCCGCCACCGGTTTGCTCAAAAGATAAACCGTTTCAAGTACGCCCAACAGAACATGATCCGAGATGGAAACGGGATTCCGTGTTTGGACCTTTTGGCAGTATTCCATTTCCGTCAAAAGGCGCTCTTCCGGAATGGGGACGCCGAATCTCTCCCACATCTCCACCAGGGCTTTCTGGGCGTCGCGGTTTTTTCGCGTCTGTTCCTTCCCCAACTTGCGGCTCCATAATCCGTATGCGCGACATGCAAAGGGCCTTAGGTCATAGTTGGAACAGGAACCTTCAACACAAAAGGGACAACCGGTATGATAAACAGGACCGGTCAGATAGAAATGGACAAACCTGTTAAGAAGGGACATTTGTTCATGATCGGGGAACCCTGAAATGGCTTCCATCCACAATAGGGCTTCCAGAACCGTCATTTCCGGCAGGGAAACGCAACAAACACCGATGGTATCACAATTGCAGACGGTCTCAGGAAGCGCCTCATATGCTTTTTTGAGCGCTTTTAAAGCCTTCCGGTTTTTGAGCACCGCCTCCTGTAGTTTCATGCCATCGATCATTTTCTTCTTCCCGTTTTACGGTTCATGGGCCTCATCAGCAACACTTATAGAGCCGCAACAGACGTTCGTCCATGACAAAATAGAATTTCATGAAAGAGGACCCGTCAAAACGGGTTCTGACACCATGGACCGTATAGGCAAGCTCTATGGTACTGCGAAGGTGCGTAATCATCACCAGCTGCTTATCGGTTGCCACGTCCTTTAAAAAGGCCTGCATTGACTTGTGATTGGTATAATCAAGAGACGGCTCCACCTCGTCCAAAAGATAGAAGGGGCTGTCAAGCAGGTGAAAAAGGGCCAATTTGAGCGCCAGGCTGGTGATGGCTTTCTCTCCTCCGGAGAGCTGGTGGGCGCGCCTCACCCGGTTGCCGGAAAGCGCGATCTCAATGTCGATTTCCCCTTCGCCCTTTTCCGTTCCCACATCCAGACGAACCTCCGCCAGGGGCATGAGATACCCCATGTACCGGTAGAAAAGGGGCGTCACCCGGTCCCGGATCCGTTTTACCAGCCCATTTTCGTTTTTCATGGCCATCAGGTTGCGGACCACGGAAAAACGCCTCCGGGGCGTCAGTTGCAGGAGATCATTGATCTCTTCCTGTCGAATGATGGTTTTCAGCGAATCCCCCAGCTGGAGGGACTCAAGCTTCTTCTCATATTCCGATCTGCCGCACGGTTTATCGTCCATGCGAAACCGGCTTCGGCCCTTTCGGCGCATGGTCCTTCGGAGTTTGATTACGGATTTATCTTTACCGGAACCATCCTTGAACAACAATTCCACGGCGATTCCTTCCGCGGGCGGATACCGGTTGCTCCCGCCAAAAAAGAGCTCATCACGGTTGTAGCATCTGAGCCTGCCCACATCATCTTCTCCCATTGCCCACACAATGGCGTCCAGAATGTTGCTTTTTCCGACCCCGTTGTTACCGATAATTACGCCGATGCCCGGTTGAAACCCCATATTGGTCTTTTCGGAAAACGATTTGAACCCTTCGATATTGACCTCTTCCAGATGCATGCCACCCTTCTCCTATTTGTCTTTGTATCGCCGTCTCAGCTCTTCAATCAGCTCTTCCTGGCCCGGAATAATGGCCTCGTAAACGAGATCGCCATCCAGTGCAACGCTGGGCAGGGATTTCGCTTTCAGCTCTTTAAAACGCTGCACCCCCTCGCGGGTCCGCATGTCCCATTCATGAACCTCTATGATATTCTGAATCTCTTCCGGTAAAACCTTTACCGATTCCGCCATGTAGACACAGGCGAGTCACTGGTTAAAGTCAGTTAATAGTACGTCCACCACCACTTTTTGTGCCATATGCCCATCCTCGCTCCATATTGCAGTTTCAGGTCTTAAACAGAAGGCTTTTCCGGTTTCGGAACCGCTCTTTCAAAGGGGAAGATCAACGTGATTCCACGACTGTTGTGAATCGCAGGCCGTCTTTTGTGCTCTCAAGAAGTCCCCATGTAGCGTTTTCCCGGTTTCCGGAAAACCCCACGCCCAAAAATTCCTTTCCGCCCACGCGCCAGTGGCCCCACGCTTCGCTCTGGCCGAACAAAACCACATCAGCGTCGAATTGCGGTGTCATTGCTTCAAGCGCCGGAAAAACAGACGCATCTTCCATAAAATCGGCAAGACCGCAAACCATGTTGATTTCAAGAGCATAGGGTGCAAAGTCGGAAAATCCGGGCAGATTCTGTAGGTAATCTCCATAAAAGGCGACCGCTTTATGGGGTCCCAGCCGGAATGTGGCCATTTGCGGCAGCATGGCAATCCAGTCGCGGTCCCTTGTTCTTGAAAGCGACCCATCCGCTGCCATGTTATTTGCGCAGTCCCAGTCATTTTCGCCCTGAAGGCTGATCATATTCTTGTGAGCGCGAAGGCGTTGCACCATTTCTCCCACGTTTTTCCCCTTTCCGGTGAAATTGCCCAGACAATACACAACGCCCACATTTTGGCGCGCAATCCCGTCCATGATCTTCTCAAGAGACCTGGTATTTCCATTCAGCGCACCCACAAGTCCCACCCGATCGTGCGCTTCCGGGTCATCCCTTAAACGGACCGTATCGGCCGGCTCAAGCGTTCCCTGCATCGCTTTTTGGAGCGCAACCGAAAGCTGGTCCGGACATGAGGTTTTCTCTCGGCACCCGATGCCCGCCAGCACCGGAAGGATTTCATCAACGGGCCGCCCCTTAAGGAGTCGGGAAACCAGGCTTGCGTTTCCTGGGCAGCCCCCTCCCATGAAGCGGACCTCTTCCAGTACATCGCCATTCAGCTCAAAATGAATTTCAGGCGGGCAAACCCCTTGGGTGTGAAAAATAAACCGTTTCGGTACCTTGTTGGAATGGCTCATGAAATTGAAAATCTCGGCTCAGTGCTTGGATGAAATGACATCGTCATGTTGCGGTAGCACGCTTTTTTGAGGCTGATATGAACTTCAGGGGGAAATCAATTGGTCTATGTATCTTTTAAGATCCGCGCTTTCAGGCGTCGTATCAAAGGCCAGTCTTCCATTCACATAAATGGATGGGACCCGTGCGGGACGTCCCAGCTCTTTTGACAACGCCAAAAACCGTTGGGCCCCTTGGAGATCTTTTGTAATAACCTTTTCCCATCGAACGGCACCACCGTAGTCCGCCACAACCGATTCGACCAACCTGGCCATGTATTCACAGGGCACTCAGTGGGGACCTTCGTGGAGAACCTCGATATGAATCTCTTTCGTCGTCATGGCAGCTTATCTCCCTCCCGCATCAGGCCTTTCTCCACAAGGGCCTCATCGATGGCCTTCGTCAATTCGAACATGGGCGGAATTGCGTCAAAATAGAGCTCCCCATCAATGAAAAGGGACGGCACCGGCGCAACGCGACACTTTTTCCAGACCGCCTCTTCGCCGAATAGTTTGCAGGAAAGCTCCAGGAATCGATCCTTCCCGGAACTCTTCATAAATTCGATTCTTTTGTAATCCACATACTGCTCATATTTGGGCAGTACTTGGCGCATACTTTCATCCATGTAAAGGCAAGGCAAACAGTAATCCGCCTTGTAAACGACCTCTATGGTGATTTTATGGGAATTGGACACACCTTATCTCCATGAAAGCATCTGAAGCATTCATCCCAAATTGAAACATTTTGGGGAAGCCAACATCCAACCTACTTCAACCGCGCTTTAACATATTCGCCGGCGTACAAGGCGCACCTTGCCCCGTCCGCACAGGCACAAAGCACCTGATACAGATCCGTGTCTCTCACGTCTCCTGCCGCAAACATGCCGGAAATGGAAGTCATCAGCTGGCCATCGGTCTTAAGATAGCCGCCCTCGATTGTTTCAACGGGCATCCCGATCATCTCCGTACTCGGGTTCCAGCCTACAGCCAGAAAAACGCCGTCCACCGGCAGCAGTCGCTCCTCACCGCCCGGAGACCTGATTTCCAGGGATTCAATGATGTCGAGGCCCTGACATCCCGTCACTTCGGTCTCAACCATCAGATCGATGTTTTTTGCCGCGGCAATGCGATCTTGGTGTGCCGCATCCATTTTCAAATCAGGGCTCCTGCAGATGAGAAGTACTTTCCGGGCGATTCCCGACAGGGTCAACGCGTGCTGGGCCGCAGCGTTATCGCTTCCCACCACCGCCAGCGTTGCATCTTTGTCGCGGAACAAAGGCCCGTCACAAACAGAGCAGAAATTGATTCCCTTCATCTGCGATTCAAACTCCGGCAGTGTCACGGGGACACGTCCGGTTGCCACGATGACGGTAGGCGCCGAATAGTCCACGCCGTTGGTGTCGGTAGCGTAAAAGCGATCTCCTGTTTTTTCCAGAGCGTCGAGGCGGCTCATGGTAAAAAAACCGCCTTCACTCTGGGCCTGCTGAAAGGTTTTAACGCCCCATTCGGTGCCCGCAATCCCACCCGGAAACCCGGGGAAATTGGCAAGGCTTTGAACCATGTATAGATTTCCACCCGGCACATCGCCGAAAATGACACATTTCATCCCAAGACGCTGTGCGTACAGGGCGGCGGTCAGGCCGGCAGGACCACTCCCGACGATCATGATATCAAATGTGTTCGTATCATCCACGATTTTCTCCCTTTATGATTCCACCCTGCGCACGGGCTTTTGATCCCATTTGGGGAATGGTTTCTTAATCTTCCGAATATGGCTGAAAAACACCCAGGCTGGACCATGTGCCGGTCTCGGCAGCCGCTTCGATGCCTGCCATTGATTCAGGGGGGCCAATAAAAACCACGATGTTTTTGTGCTGAATGCGATCCTTTGGAATCTCGGTTTCTTCAATGGTCCAATGGCCCATGACGTAATTGAAGATGTGCATTCCCCGCACGTCTTCCAGAAACCCCTTGGCGCGAACCACCGAGGCCGGCAATGCATCGGCAATCTTTTCCACATCATGAATGTCACTGCCGTTCCACCGGTATCCCACTGACATGAGCATATCCGGCGGTGTGATTTCAAGGTCAGGGCTTTCAAGAAGGCGATCCAGAAACGCGTCCAGCTCTTGGTCCGACAGTCTTGCCTTTTGGGGGGCTTCACCCTCCGGAAGAGTCGGAGAAGGTTCTTTCCGCTCCTCTACTTCCAAAAAACGCTCGAGCGGTATATCGGCATAGGTGGTTTCGAAAAAGACCGGATCAGGATGAAAACGGGCAATAATCTTTTTGGTTCCCTCGATTTGCTCAGGCGATGCCAGATCCACCTTATTGATGATGAAGACGCTGGAAGAGGCGATCTGCTTTTCAAGACTTGCATAAACTTCATAGGCATCCGCGAAGTGGGCCGCATCCACCATGCAAAACTGCTCCTTGAACTGGAAGCGGTCGTTAAATATGGGGAGCTTGAGATCTTTCTTGAGATCCGATGGATTGGCAACACCCGTGGACTCAATCAACAGGACGTCCGGCTGGACCGTCGTGTTCAATTCATAAAGTCCTTTGATGAAATCGGTTTTGACGCAAACACAGAAAATCGATCCCTTGCTGATCTCCATCATGTCGATGTCGTCACCCTCCACCAGGGTCCCGTCCACCCCGATCTCCCCGAACTCGTTGACCAAAAGCGTCAGTTTCCGATCTTTCGGAAATCTCTTGATGATTCGGTTCAGCAGAGTGGTCTTTCCGCTTCCCAGAAATCCGGTTATCAAATACACGCGGGTCACATCAGACATTTTTCAAAGGACTCCTTTCAAAGCGGTTCGGCCCTGCCGCCTCCCTTAAGGGTCAAACAGTTTCGACAAAAACCACAGACGCCCATGGAGGTATCGGGATCCCCCATTTCCTGGAAGAAAGCCTCGTAAACAGTCAGCGCTTCCTCATCGAGCACCTGGCCCAAATCGCCGGGGGGATCCAGCTTTTTGATCCGATCCGATTTGCCGCAATAGGGGCATTTAACACCGAACAATGCGATTTCGGTATCCGGCAGGCCATGTTCCATAATAAACGTTCGAAAATCTTCAATGGTTTGAGTCGGCGGCAAAATCAATCCTCACAAAATAATGTTAAACGGGGCCGGTCATAGACCCCGTTTAACATGTAAAAAGTTACTCTACTGTTGAATCGACCCGTGTGGACTTCCCGGCGCCGGCCTTGGCAAGGTTCTCCTGAATCTTATCGAACTGAAAACCTTTTTCGCGAAGTGACGCAATTCTCTCCTTCATTTCGTCTGAGGGCGCCCGTTTGGCCATTTCATCAATCAGTTCTTCATACTGAGGGATGATGCTGGGAAAGACGATATCCCTTTCAATGCAAATGGACGGCAAAACCTGCACGCCCAGTTCCATGAATTTCCCGATACCGTCCTTGTTTTTGATAGACCACTCTTTATATTCAATCATCTCCTGAACGTCATCCGGCAGGGCCGCAATGGATTCCATCATGTATCCACAGGCCGCGCATTGCACGCTGTCCAAGGTTACCACGTCTATGACTATCTTGTCTGCCATGATCCGAATCCTCCTTGTATCTAGTTCGTTTACCAAGAATCCGGGTACTTGGCATAATACTGCTCATACCAGTCGCGGGCTTCGATTGCCTGATCCATATGTTCCACCGGAACATCGTATGGCATGTCTCACCCAGGTGCGAAGGTATAGCCGTGCTGACCTCCGGCAGCAAGACTCACGATGGCATCTTCCCTTGAGGACAGCAGGCCCAAACTGAGGGCCAATGTCAGCTTCAGATTTCCGCCGAAGCCCACGCCGTACTTGCGGGCAAGATCGCGGATGAAGTTCATGTTCATCTGCTCATCAATGGCAAATCCGTGGGTCCCCACCTTGCAGACCTCTTCCATCACCTTGGTCGCGTCCCCGCAGATGAAGAATGATGACGTGATACCGGCATCATGGATCACCTTGTTTGCCGCCTGGCTGTTGGGCGTCACGTATTCCCGGAAAGTCTCAGGCCTGATCTGAGAAGCCACCGGATCCACGTTGGCGATGATATCGCAACCCATTTCCGCATAGAATTCAGCAGACTTGGCGCCCACTTCTCCCGCGAATTTGCAGACGTCAGCGGCAAATTCCTTGTTCTTGTAGACATCGGTGAAGATTCGAACACCCGCCAAATGAGATGCCAGGGTCAGGGGTCCGCAGAAAAGACCCATGAGGCAGCAGTCCAGCTCATCCAGTTGCGGCTTTGCAATCCTTGCCGCTTCAAAAAGAACCGGCCAACGGCCCGTATCTTTGGTGGGCATCTGTAAACCGGCCTCCGCAGGCGTTTTGTCGGAACAGGGATGGGTTTTTACGGAAGGGACGTTATCCTCCCACCATTTCAGATCGCAACCGACGGCGTTGGCTTCAACGGACAGATCAAATATCAGGGGGATACCGTCCGCTTTGTACCGTTTTGCCGCATAGACAACACTCTTTGCCAACAATTCGGGGTCCTTCAGCACTTTGTCGGCCGGTTCATTGATGAGAAAAGCGCAATGAACACCGGCATAAGGAACCCATGGTGGTTTGGGTGTTTTTTTGCCTCGATAGGCGTCAATCAGCATTTGCTTCGCCATTTGGACTCTCCTTTCTTACCATTTGGGTTGACATCAGATTTCACATCCAAATCGATCGTTTTGCGTCAGCACCTCCTTTCTTCGGCATCCGTTTATTCGCCGCGCAAAATGGGGACCCAATGAACTCCAGAGCCCTGTCTCCACATTTTCTCCGAAAAATGTGATTCACAAAAACCTCTTGGTTGAAAAACCACAAAGGATTATTTCAGGATTCACATCCGAAGTAAGAGAATATATATTGTGCAAATATATATATGGGACCTTGATGCTCTGAAAATCGTCCAAAGAATGATTTTACAAAAAAAACAGACGATTTTCCCTGTTGGAAGCGTTAGAGTCTCTGAAATTGTTTAGATAAAAATGGACCGTTTTCAATTGTCACGGGTAAAAATGCCCCAAATGGGACAAAATCTCCCTTTTTCCTATTGAAGCCCTGGAATGATAAGCCGGTACATCACAAGCCGTCTCACCTTATTCCCTATTCTTGAAACAATCAACAATATTTTTCAAAAGTCTCTTTTGGACCGGTTATTGCCCAAAATTCGACCGTTAGATATCCAAAAGCCGTCCTAAGGCCACTTGACGCCGAGGGTAGAATCTGGCATTTTGCCAGACTTTAAAACCAGAAAGGAGACAGAATTTTATGCCAGAGTTGACACCCAAAGAAAGAGTCATGAGAGTTTTCAAGAAGGAGCCCGTGGATACCATGCCGTTTTTCAGCGGATACGGGATGGTGCTGTTACCGGCCATCAATGAACTGGGCTACAAATTCCCCCAGGTCCACACCGATGCCAACAAGCTGGCCCAATCGGCCATCCTTTCCGCCAAGATGTTCGATTTCGATTCAGTCATCGTTCCCTACGACATGTGTTGTGAATCGGAGGCCATCGGCAATGCCATCAGCCTTTATGAAAACTCCACGGATATTCTCTATCCCACCATTCCCGAAAAGATGTGGAAAAATCTGGAAGATCTGGAAATCCCTTCAGACGTCCTTGAAAAGGCCCGCATGCCCATGATCATCGAAGCCATCAAGATCGCCAAACGGGACGCGCCCGATCACGCCATCGGCGCCTGGCAATTGGGACCCTTTACCATGGCCGGACAGCTCCTGGAACTGGATGTACTTTTGAAGGGTGTCTTCAAACAGAAGGCACTGGTTGAAAGAGCCCTTGATCAAATCACGGAGATGATCATCAAAAACGGCAAAGCGTTTCAGGCAGCGGGCGCGGATTACATCACCCTTCGTGAAATGGCCACCGGTTCGGATCTGCTAAGCCCAAGGACCTGGAAGAAAATGATCCAGCCAAGGGTGAAAAAGATTCTGGATGCCTGGGAATCCCCGAAAGTACTTCACATCTGCGGCGCCACGGACCTGATCATCGAAATGATGAACGAGTGCGGCGCCGACGCTCTCAGTGTGGACATTAAGAACAATTTAGTGGAATCACGCAAGAAACTGGGCAATGACGTGCTTCTCTTCGGTAATTTCGATGTGTTCGAACTGCCCTGCAAGGAAGAGACCACCGTTGAACAGGCCATTGAGGGGATCAAAACAAACGTCGATGGCGGCGTTGACGCCATATGGCCCGGCTGCGACCTTTGGCCGGACATAAAAGAAGAAAACATGCGGGCCATCGTAAAGACGGCCAGGGAATACGGAAAAGGGCCTACCCCTGCGGTTGGACGTCTGTAAGCTTCCATCCACAAAGAACTGTCGGCAAAGCCGGTCCGGCAAATAGCCGACGGCCTCCTGTTTTGGGGGATCGGCATGACCGATCCCCCAATGGAACATCCATTTGGGCGCCGAACACGGGGTCCTCAGCGCTACATCTTCCCGTAAGCATTTCTCCACATCCAGCGCCGCCGTGGTTCAGGAACATCATCGATCACCATTTAATGACGCGGCGTTTACCGCCTCGTTTAAAGTGCTTCTCAAACTGGAAAGGGTCCCAAGCCTTTTTTCAAACCTCAAACCAAAGGTCTTTGATATCTCTTTTGCCTTCTGCTCAAGCCTTCTTACATCTTCCCCCCCGGCCTCAACGAATAGGCCCCGGGTAAAATCTTTCAACATGCGGTGTGCCAATTGCATGGGATCGAGGCCCCTTTCCGCCAGGGGGCTCAATTGAAGTTCATGAAATATAAACTCCATCCCAAGCTCGGTCCATCCCGGCGTAAAAAACCATGTCCCCCCCTCTTCCAGAAGGGCTTTTTCGTATGGTTCCTGTCCCAGAAGCACACCAATACAGTCATCCCCGTGTGGACGAAAGACCGGCACTAAAAAATCGTCCCGAAGTCTGTCCAAGGTCTGACAACGGCCATAACCGAGAACAATGGCCGAGACATTTTCCTGAAGCAACAGAATTCGTTCCGTCAGGGTGTGAAGGAGCAGGTCCGGCTCAATATGGAGTCCCCATTCCATTACCTCAAAACATGAGACCTCCGGGAAATCCTTAACGACCGTCCGCATCTCCGCTTCCAGAACCCGGCAGCAGATAACCCCCACACTCATTGATCTCTCCTCTTTATCAAACAGCCCCGTCAGTCCAAAAGGACCATTGAATACCAGGCGGGAAGCAGCTCGCCTTTCTCATCAAAATTCACATCAAAATTCAGTCGCCCCACGGTTTTGCCGATATCAACACCGTAGGCATCCATGGAAGGACGCGCCAGATGAGGGAATCGACAGGGCTCAGGGTATGCGCATTCATCACATTGCACGCACAAGGCCAGGGCAAAGGCAAAAACGGCCCCGTAAGAAAGCATGGCCTCCTTTTCGATCTCCACGGAGATATCCTGCCCCAGCTTGGCATTGGATGTCTTGATGACCAACGCGGTCTTGTATTTGCCGAAAGATTCCATGAAGGTTTCCTGGGAAATACGATTGTGGGGCGGGCAGGTCCAGAATTTTCCCCAGCGATTGCATCCAAACCGGCATTTGAGATGCGACCTGGGATCAAAAACCACTTGATCGGTCTTCATCAATTTTGCGCCCTCCGCGCCCATCTCCAAACACTTGTCAATCAGTTTGACATAATCTTCGGCCATAAGGAACCTCCCGATTTTCAAGTTTCTTGGGTTCAGGGCAAGATATACCAAAGCCCTATGCCCCTTTCCCTCCTTATCCTACTCTGGTGAGAGTATAAATCGTCCAAAGGACGATTTTTTAAAAAAAAGTGAAGGCAATACGGTTTCGGATGGTTTATGCCTTGACACACCAATCAAATCAACATATAAATGGATATTGATTTATTAATATGATTTTTTTTCCGGTTCAATCTTATTCTATCTCCATGAGGGAGCGGTCAATCCGTCAGGAAAACCACGGAGGAAAGCGTGACGCATCCAAAAACTGAGCCGGCAGATCATTTTCATGGCCGTCTCAATCTCATTGCAGATCTTGCCAAGAGTTTTACCGATGAAAACAGACTGCGCATTTTGCTCTGTCTCATGGATGGAAAAAGATCCGTTTCCCAAATAGTGGAATCCCTGGAGCTTTCTCAACCCCTTGTCTCACATCATCTCAAAGAACTGAAACGAACACTCCTGGTGAATGTTGAGCGAAGGGGCCCTTTTATTGATTATCAAATAGCGGACAAAGGTGTTTTTGGCATTATTGAACAACTGGAGGTGTTGGCCACGGCCCTCCTCAGCAGACGAACCTCATTTTGATTTTTGGAGACGGAAGTTCATGGATATTAAGAAAATTGAAGACCTGATCCTAAAAATGGCGCCGGAAGAAGCGGCATCATTCCTTTCCGGGATACTTAAGAAGGTATTTCCCCTTTTGGAAGAAGAAACCCGTCTCACGGTCATATCAAACCTGGTGGGAGACGCTTCCAATGAAAAAGTCTCCAGCCTGGTTCACCTTTGAATGGCGACCTGCATGGACGAAGGTGTCGATCCAACGGATATGTGTCAAAGCATGGTGGAAAAGGTGAGCCGCTCAAAGCAGCTGACCACAATCGTTGACCCGGAGATCTTTTTGCTCTTTGAAAACTGGCTTGAGGAGTTGGAAGAGGAAGTCGTCTCTTTTGTCAATAAGACAGGCGAAACCGAGCCCCATCATTTGGCGGAGGGCTGCGGCCTTTCGAGATCAGGAGCGGAATTCCTGCTCACGAAACTGAAAAGAGAGATGAAGATATAGCCCGGTGCTGCTTTCCGCCATTTCAAGGGGAAAAGAATGAATCGAACCAGAACAAGCCTTTTAGCACTCGCGGCCATTGCCATAACCATCGGGCTTTTGTGGTTTACCAACCGCTCGGTGGCGCCAAAAAAAGCCACCCTTGAAGACGTGATTGCCGAGGCTCAAAGTGGCGGATATCAACTGATCAATACGGATGCACTGGAAAAGGTTTATAGGGAGAATCATAAAGATCTCCTGCTGGTGGACACCCGCCAGGAGTGGGAATACCGCTCGGGGCACATCAAGGGGGCCGTCAACTTCCCCATGGAACCCACCTGGTTTGCAAGATGGAAGAAAAAAGACGCCCTAAAAACATTACTTGGATCCGACAAGAACCGGTTTATCGTATTTTTCTGAGCAGGGCTTTCGTGAGTCCGAAGCGACTCGGCGGCTCGGGTAGCTGCGTCATTAGGGTTTAACAAGGTTTATCGCTATCCAGAAGGTTATCCAGATTGGCTTAAGAGGGGCTTGCCCGTTCTAAGCAGACCGGCGGGACTATCAGAACCACTCGAAAAACCGGATGAGCCCGGGCCGCTTCACGGCTGGGCCATGATCTGGACCCTTTTGGGCATATTCGCGGGCGGTATCGCCCTTAATCTCACCCCTTGCGTCTACCCGCTGATCCCCATAACCGTTTCCTATTTTGGCGGAAAGAGCGGACAGAATCGGGGAAACCTCACCGTTCACGGTATGTGCTACATCGGTGGCCTTTCCGTGACCAATTCATTGCTCGGAGTTACCGCCGCGCTAACAGGAGGCCTTATGGGGTCTATGCTGCAGAACCCGATAGTCCTCATCATCATCGCGGCGGTCATGCTTTTCTTCGCCTCCAGCCTGTTCGGATTCTGGGAATTAAGACTCCCCTCGGGCCTTACCCGGGCAGCGTCAAAGTCTTACGCAGGATATTTGGGCACGCTTTTCATGGGTATCACCCTGGGCGTGGTCGCCGCCCCCTGCATTGGTCCTTTTGTTTTGGGGCTCTTAACCTGGGTGGCAGGCATGGGAAGCCCGTGGCTCGGATTTTTGGTCTTTTTCACCTTGAGCTTTGGACTCGGGTTTCCGCTCTTTTTCCTGGCCCTCTTTTCGGGCCAAATTGAAAAACTTCCCCGTTCAGGAGAGTGGATGCTGTGGGTTCGGAAGCTGATGGGCTGGGTTCTCCTGGGGATGGCCGCCTACTTTATCAGACCGGCCCTACCGGAAACCATTGGGGTCCTCGCACTGGCGGGGGTTGCTGTTGCCGCCGGTCTTCACCTGGGGTGGATTGATCAAACCCAAAACGGCTTCCGGATTTTCAGATGGGTAAGGGCCCTTGTGGGAACGGCAAGCCTTGTCCTGGCCGTCCTCCTCGTGGGCCACTGGTTGATGAAAGGTCCCGGCGTCACCTGGCAACCCTACTCCCGTGAAGTGCTGGAACGGGCCCAAGAACTGAAAAAACCGGTCATTATTGATTTCTATGCGGACTGGTGCGCGCCATGCCGGGAGTTGGAAGACATCACCTTTCACGACCAACAGGTGGTCGACAAAGCCGAACGGGACTTTGTTATGGTCAAAGTAGATTTGACAAAAAAGCGTAACTTTTTGCATAAAGAGGTACTGAGCCGTTACAAGGTGAAAGGGGTTCCGACCGTTGTGTTTCTGGCACCGGAAGGTGAGGAACGAAAGGACCTTCGACTGGTCGATTTCCTCCCCCCGGATCAGTTCTTGAACCGAATGCTGGTGGCGGTACAAAGCGACACCCAATAGGGTCTTGTGTCAAAAAATGTCCAATCAAATTGAAGGAGGTTCCCATGTTGAAAGTCAGATTTTTTTTAAACGAACCCAACGGGAAACCGTGAAAGCATTTCAAAGCCATGATGCCCGGTCTGGGCGAAAAATACGAAATTGAAATTGAGACCATTTCAAAACCGCGAGCGGAATACAACACCGACGAATACTTCGAATTGGATCTGCCGGTTGCACCTGCCGTAATGATTGGCGAGGAAATTCTGGTAGAGGGTTCCGACGTTTCAGATGAAAAGGTGGCGGCGGCCATCTGCAAGCACCTGGGGCTTCCGCCGCCGAAACCGGCAAAGAAGGGAATTCTTGATCGCGTGTTAAAAAGATGATATCTTCCTTTCCACTGCCATACCTTCGGTTAAGGAGAGGGAATGATTATTTTCGAAAGATTTCTGGGAAGACGCGCCGAATTGCCCGAAGATCGCCGCTATTCAGTGAGGCAGGGGCTATGGGCCAAGCAGGATGATCACCATGTTACCGTTGGCCTGAGCGAACCCGCCCTCATCCTTGCGGGAGGGCTTAAAAGCGTGGAATGGCTTGTTAACGAAGGTCAATCGGTTGAGCAGGAGGAAACCGTCATCTTTGCCATCACCCGAGAGATTCTTTATATCGACGCGCCCCTCTCCGGCCGCATTCACTTTAACCCATCCGTAAAAAACGGCCCCGAATTCATCATGCAGCATCCCTATGATGGGGGGTGGCTCTTTCGCTTGATAGGAAATGAAAGAACGGATGTTGATTTTCAGCGGCTGGCGGGGGCGTGGACTTATGCCGAAATCCTTAAAAGCTCGGATGGATGCAAGAATCCCAAAGGGTTGAAAGGTGGCGGTCCGGGCGTGCGCGAGGCTATTTATAACGGCATTGGAGAGCAAAAAAGCTGATTGGGAATTTTGGAAGGGATATGATGGAAACATCTCACGTGGATTGCCCCGTCAGGGTCAATATAAATGCCGAATGCTCTTGCCCAAAAACGGATTGCCCGAGACACGGGCTCTGCTGTGAGTGCATTGCCGCCCACAAAAACCGGGTGAATGACCCCATGATAAAGCGTTTTCCTCACTGCTTGCGGGAACTCGTTCTTGTTGTCCACCCGTGAACCCACCCACCATTGGTGCGCCCTCCATGGTTTATGGCCCAAACCTGGTTGAAAATGTCAAGAAGCTTTCCGAATACTTAAACCATGTGGAGATTCTCCTTTTTCATACGCCGGAACAGAACAATATTCCAAATCTTGATGAGATCCACTTCCTTCGAGGTTTAAAGGATGAAAAAGGTCTGACCTACTCCGTCCATTTGCCGTCCTCCCTTGAAATTGCTTCGGAAGAGGAGTCAAAGAGGGTTTTTGCAGTTCATCAGGTCACAGAAATTGTTGCTCGGTTAAAAGGCATTGCACCCGAATGCCACATACTCCATGTTCCAATCACCCCACCCACACTTACGGCCATACCAGGATGCTACATAATGAAAAAGGACCGGTTCAATTATGCCGCCTGGGTGGACAGGGCCCTGGGAAGCCTTGCGCGCATTCAGGCGGAAACAGGCCTGGGACGGAAGCTGTTGCTGGAAAACATCAATTACAGCCCCCAATTGCTCGAAACCATAAGACAGGAAGGGTGCTGTGATTTCTGCCTCGATATCGGCCACCTCCTTCTGGGAGGGGAATCCGTTCGGAAAACCTTGAATCGATATTTGCCGGCCATAAAGGAAATACACATCCATGGTGTCAATGGATGGGATGAGCATCTTTCTTTGGATGTCCTGCCTTTTCAAAGGATGAAATCCTGGATTCAATGTCTGATGGAAAAGGGATACACGGGAATTCTCAATATCGAAGTCTTCAGTCCCTCGGATCTGAAAAAGTCACTTGCGATGCTGGGCAGGCTTAAAATGAAAAGTGACATTGGGACCGAGTCAAATGAATCGGTTTCTTTGTCACAAACGCGTGATCCTCACTTGGAACCACCGGATTCCCACAGAACAAACCGCTTGCCCTGAAGCGCGTATTTTGCTATCGTTTTGTGAAACTTAACACTCTTAAGAAATTCCGCGGCCGCTCCTCTTACCAGAGCAATGGCCGTGTTGCCTTAACGTATACCATGGAGCAAGCTATCCCACAGATCATTCCCTTGGAAAAGCTGGAAACCTACTCACGCTATTTTGTTGAGGAACTCATAAAAGAGACAAATGGCAAACCGCCCTTTGATATAGCGCTTTCCTTCTACCCGAACCGGGCCGCCTATGAAACGGAAACGGGCCACGCATTTGTTGGACCCGTTTATGCGGAGAATCAGGGAAATGGTTTCACCATTCATGTCTGTGAAGAGAACCTGAGGAATATCACTTCCCTGGCCCTACAGGGTTGGATGGAGCATGAAACCATGCGCTGTATTCATGATCAGAATGGTGATTACAGCCAATTCAATTACAGAAAGAACATCTTCCCTTTGATGCCGGTCACCGGCCTGGCGGAGAATCATATGCTCCAACTGATTCGATCCCTTGAACTGGGCCTCAAGAAATACAATGCCACTAGAGCGCTTGTTTCCGGGGGCCGGGGGCTTCAACAGGCCCATTTCTATTTCTTCACCATAGGCCCAATGGTCGAAGACCAACGGAACTACCGGGAGACCCTGCCGCACCTTTGGACCAAATCCCTCTTCTTGTGCCGCAAATTCAAGGAATTCATGCCCATTTCATGGCTGGCGGAAAATGACGTGGAATTCTCCCGGGATCTTCTCGCCTATTGGTGGAAAGCGAATGACTTCCTGATACCCACGGACAAGCGGTTTCTCTGTGAGCTTGGGAGCATACCCCACCGGTATGACGGTTCTTCCTATTCTGAAATCGTCACACATCTATTTAAGATCGTTAAATCCCATTACCTGGTCTCCCCTAAAAACGCTTCCAAACCAACACCTTCGGCACCCAACCTGCATTGATCCATTTACCTGAGTGAAAAAAGGTAGTTGCGCATAGACCACCTTTTGTTTTACAATGCATTGAAAATCAGCCTTTCTGCTCAAAAATATCAACCTCGAAAGGGTCGATGATCAACCTTTGGATGATGGACACATCCTCCGCCAAGACACATACTAATACCCCCCATGGGTATAGGAGATCAGAAAATGACACTATGCGGCAGCGACAAATTGAAGTACGTTAACCGGCTGAGCCGGATAGAAGGTCAGGTGCGCGGCATCAAGAAAATGGTCGGTGAAGACAGGGATTGCATGGATGTTTTAAAACAGATTTCCGCGACCATCGGTGCCATGCGGTCCCTGGGCATTGTGATCCTGGAAGAGCACTTAAACGGATGCGTGGCAGGGGCCATCAGAAACAAGGAACACGACGCGGAATTGATTCGTCAAGTGGTGGAAATCAAATTGTGATTCTCTGCGGTTGATTCGGAACCCGGGAGAGGACCTTCATGGAGCTTAAAACTCTATTTATCGGTATCGTTTTTGCCATGGGTGTCTTTGCCGTGAAAAGCGGTGTCGGCATTCATTATCTCCTGGCGAGGAAGGAAGGCGTTTTTGGCAAATGCACGCACATCGGCCTGTACGGGCTTTTGTACCTTCTTCTCTTTCTGCTATGCGGGCATATCATTGATCGGATTGACCTTATTTCCCATTTTGAAGCGTTTCAGAAATTCCTGCAATACGGCATGGGATTGCACGTCCTGATGGCCGGCGGTTTGCTGATCTGGGGGCTACTGCTGCTAAGGCGTGCGGGAAAGAGCGGCAAAAGCAATACCGCCTGGCTGGCCCTTATCATCCCCTGCCCCGTCTGTCTGACCGTCATCTTTTTGAGTCTCTCCTTCTTGATTTCCTACTTCCCCGACGCGGTTCACTTGGCCGCCATCTCAGCCTATGGCGCGTTTATGGCCATTGTCTCCGTTACGGTCATGGTGATGGCTCTCTGGCTGAAGCACACTCGCCAAACGCCCGAGTTATCCCTCGGGACCGCCATGATCCTCATTGCCGTCTATTTTCTCCTGTCCATCATCATCCTGCCCCAGTTTGGAAGCGTCGATGAGATCTACCGGCTCGCCGCCCATGAGGGAGATACACGGATCATAGAAGCGGATGATATTTGGGCATTTTTGAGCATCATCAGTCTTTTTCTGATGCTGGGGTTTCTTCGAAAGAAAAAGAAGCTCAAAATGAGGTGGAAATGGATATAGCCGCCCTGCTGAAGTTATTTATCTATCTGATTGCCTCGTCTCTGCTCTACCCGGTCATGTTTTTACTGGTATTGCTGACGCTCTGGATGCTTATCTGCACCGGCGGCTTTTTCGCCGAATGGCTGGAAAGAATCCGGCTCGACCGGTGCGATCCCAAAGAACTCCCCGGCGTTATCAAACAACCCGACAATCGAAGGATCTTTCCCAACCGCGTTGAAGAGTATGTGGCAGGATTGCGATCCATGTTCGCTGATGGCAAGGCGAATTCGGAGATTGAAACGGAGAACGTGCTGCAGGAGAAAATGCTCAGTTTAAACAGATCCCTTGAAAAAACCGCCATGGTCATACGCATCGGTCCGGGTCTCGGCCTCATCGGTACCCTGATCCCCATGGGAACGGGCCTTGCCGCCCTGGGTCAGGGCGATATGACAAAGCTCTCTTCCGACCTGGTCATTGCTTTCACGACCACGGTGGTGGGCCTGGCTTTGGGAATGACCGCATTTTTCTTTCACACCATCAAGAAGAGATGGATGGAAGAAGACATCAAAAACATCGAACTGGCCACGGAGTTGTTAACGGATCATTTCTCGGGCAAACAAAAGGCGTAAGATGAAATACATGAACAAAAGAAGAAGCCGCCTTTTCGCCCGCAATGGCAACCATCAGACAGCGCCTGAAAGCGACCCCCTGTCAGGCATCGCCAATCTTTTTGACATCGGACTGGTCTTTATCGTGGGACTGATTGTCACCATCTTTTCCGCATACAACCTGCAGGATCTTCTGAGCGAAAAATCGAATGTGACGCTCCTCAAGATGAGCAAAAACCAGGAGATGGAGATCATCACGAAAAAGGGAAACAAGATCAAAGCCATGAAAGTATCAAAACAAAAAGCCAAAGGCCGTGGACAGCGGCTGGGTGTCGCCTATAAGCTGGAAGATGGCTCTATGGTTTATGTACCGGAAGAGTGATTTTAAATACTGCCATGAAAAGAGGGTTTAAAGCGGTCCTTTTTTGTATCCTGTTACTTTTTCCCGCCATTGCTCTATCAAAACAACTAACACTTCTATCCATCGATGAAGAGAGCTATCTTCTGGACAAATCCATCCATGGTTTAGCCCTTCCAAAAGAGATTGATGTTAAATCCTTTACCCTGTCTGAATTGACGGAAGATGCATCCGCAAGGGATTTCCTTGAGACGTCCGACGTTGTCGTACTGGATGTGATGTCCCCCGAATTGACCGATTATCTCCTCAAAAACGTAACGCTTAGGGGAAAGAAGATCATTGCGCTGCGGCAGTCAAGGGACGATGAGGGTCTCAAAAGAAAAGGCATCGTCTTTGACGCCCGGATAAAGGCGTATTACGATCATTTGTCCATCCCCAATATTCAAAACATGGTATACCGCGTCGTCCATGAATGCTTTGACAAGCGCATTTCCTACGAGGAAGTGGAGAAAATGCCCCGCACGGGAATCTACCACACCGGGGCCAAAGGACCCTTTACGGATTATGAAGCATATCTTGGATGGTATGAGAAAAGACCGCAGTACGAGCAGGGGCGCCCATGGGTGGGCCTCATGCTTTACGCGTCCAACCTGGGAGAAGGACAGGTCCAGGCCGTTAACCACATCATCAGGGCCCTTGAAACGGAAGGGTTTAACGTGCTGGCCTGCTTCGGATCTGAAAGACGGATTCTCACGGATTTGTTTGCCAGTGGGCCTGGAAAATCGCGCGTCGACCTGATCCTGGCCCTTTCCCTCAAATTCTATTCTTCACTGGATGAAACCATACACAAAGCCATCAACAACCTCAACGTCCCTATTTTCAACATCATCAGCCTTCATGGCATCACCATTGACCAATGGCGCAAAGATCCCGTGGGCATCCCCATCACCGACCTTGTCTGGAGCGTGGCAAACCCGGAGATTTCGGGTATGGCGGAACCCTCCCTGTTGACCGGAAAGGTCCGGCTTGTGAGCGATACAGCAGGCAAAAAGATCTTTGTCCAAAATGCCATAAATGAGAATCTGGCACTGCTTCTGCCCCGCCTGAAGAAGTGGATCGCGCTTAAAAGACGCCCAAACAATAAGAAGCGCGTTGCCATCCTCTACTATAACAACAGCCGCGGAAAGCAGAACGTGGGCGCCACCTACCTGAATGTGTTCGCCAGTCTCGAATTAATGTTGAACCGCATGAAATTGGAAGGGTATCAGTTCCAGAATGATGCGCGCACGGAAAAGGAATCCTTAAAGGAACTGGTTCTGAAATACGGCCGGAACATCGGCAGCTGGGCACCGGGAGAACTGGACCGGCTGTTGGAAGAAAACAAGGCCGTTTTGATACCCGTTCATACCTACCGGAAATGGTTTGAAAAACTGCCCCCGAAATTCAGAGAAAACGTCATCCGGCAGTGGGGAGACGTTTCATCCTCAACCATCATGATCAAGAACGATCATCTGATCATACCGTCCATCATTCTGGGAAACGTGCTCATCATGCCCGAACCGGCCCGGGGATGGAGCGATGATCCCATGAAGCTTTACCATGACACCACCCTTTATCCCCATCATCAATACATCGCGGCTTATCTTTGGTTGAAATACGGTTTCAACGCCAATGCCATGATCCATCTGGGAACCCACGGCACCCACGAATGGCTCCCCGGCAAACAGGCGGGTCTTTCGCCCTCCTGCCCTCCTGATGTGCTCATAACGGACATCCCCAATCTTTATCCCTACAACGTGGACGTGGTGGGGGAAGGGATTCAGGCAAAACGAAGAGGCCGGGCCGTTATCCTGGACCATCTGACACCGCCGGTCAAGAAGGGAGGTCTCCATCACGAATACAGTGACCTCTGTGACATGATCAACAATTACTGGCAGGCCACTGCCATGGGAAGCCGAACCGATGCGGTTAAGCTTCAAGCCATTCAGGAAATCGTACAAAAAACCGGACTCGACAAAGACCTGAAAGTTTCGTCAGTCAATGAAAACAGCCTGCGCCGGATTGAACAATATCTTATGGAACTGAAAGAAAACCTGATGCCATACGGCCTTCACACCTTTGGGCGCTCACCTATGGGCGATGCATTGGCGGACACGGTTCAGGCCATTTTGGACCAGAATACGGCATCAAAAGCCGCCGCCATTCAAAAAGCCCTTTCGGACTCCGGTCCCCGGGAGATGGATCATTTCATCAAAGGGCTCAATGCCGGCTATATCCCTTCGGGACCCGGGAACGATCCTATTCGAAACCCTTCGGCCATACCGACGGGCAAAAACTTCTACGGTTTTGATCCTAACAAGATCCCATCGCCCACCGCCTGGATCTTGGGAAAACGGGCCGCCCAACAGTTGGTCCAAAAAAGCCTGAACGAAAACGGCAAATACCCGGAAAAGGTGGGCGTGATTTTGTGGTCCACGGAAACCATTCGAAACGAAGGTCTAAATGAAAGCACCATTTTATATCTTTTGGGGCTCAAGCCCGTATGGGATGCCGCAAAACGGGTCGTGGGGGTTGAAGTGATTCCGGGGAAACTGCTGGGGCGCCCCAGAATCGATGTGCTGGTAAACCCGTCCGGCCTTTACCGTGATCTCTTCCCAACCTTCATGCGCTTCATTGACAAGGCCGTTCAAAAGGCATCGGTCCAGACCGATATCCGGAATCTGATCCGTGAACACAGCCGTCACATCAAAGACCGCCTGGTTCGGGACGGCATGGACGAACAGCAGGCGGAACTCCTTTCACGGATTCGTATTTTCACAGAAAAACCGGGCGATTATGGTACGGGTGTCGATACCATGACATCCAACTCCGGACTCTGGGAATCATCCGGTGAAGTGGCTGAAGTTTTTGAAAACAGAGAAGGGCATGCCTTCGGCATGGGAAAATGGGGCGTTCCCGCCAAGAAGCTGTTCAAGGAAAATCTCAAAAAGGTCAACACAACGGTCCATTCCCTCTCCTCCAACATTTTCGGAACCATGGACAATGACGACATGTTTCAATATCTTGGCGGCTTGTCCCTGGCTGTAAAACATGAAAGCGGCAAGTCCCCCGACACCTTGATCACCATGCAACGCGCCCGGGGCCGGGTCCAGGTGGAAAATGCCTCCAAAACCTTTGGCCGGGAAATTCGCACCCGATACCTCAATCCCAAATGGATCGAGGGAATGAAAAAAGAAGGGTATGCCGGGGCCAGGGAAATGTCGGACTACGTGGAATACATGTGGGGTTGGCAGGTGACGGTCCCCTCTGCCATCGATCACGCCAAATGGGAACAAACTTATGAAGTCTATGTGCTGGACAAATACGGGCTTGATATCAAGAAGTTTCTCAACCGGGAAAACCCCTGGGCCTATCAGTCCATTACGGCCCGCATGGCGGAATCCATTCGAAAGGGCTATTGGAAGGCGGAGGATTCGGTTAAAAAGAAACTGGCTGTTGAGTATGCGCTGAATGTCATTGAAAAAGGGGTGGCCTGCTGCGATCATACCTGCAACAATCCGTTTCTCAACCAAATGGTCGTAAACATCATCAGCATGCCGGGCGTCATGTCACCGGAGATGGTGGACAAATTCAGAATCGCCATTGAGCAGGCCATGAAGAAAAGCCTTGAACAACAAGTCCTTGACAGGAAAGCGCTCCAAAAACAGCTGCAGGAAGGATTTGCCCAAAAGCCGCAAAAAACATCCTCCAATGAACACCGGCCCAGCACGGAAAATGTGACAGACAAAACCGTTGAAGGTTATAAAATGGAGGAGGTTGCTCAAACGGAGAAAACCACGGATTTATCTTCTTCCGGAATACAATGGTTTGCCTCTCTTTTTATTCTCTTGATACTCGGCCTGGTCGTCATTGGTGCCAGAAGAGTGAACACCGCCTGAAGCCGGCGGACGCAGCACGAGCAAACAGATGGCAAATAAAAGTCAAACCGTTGAATCGATCACCTCCATTTTCCATACGCTCTATCCGGATACGGGCGAAGGGGTTCTCTTTGCGGATTCCGAGCTGAAAATCGTGAACGCCAACGACCGTCTGTGCCAGATTTACAAAACGTCGTATCAAGGTCTCCTGAACCGTGACTGTCGAAGCCTCGTGATTACACGCCACCGGAAAGCGCTAGATCGCGCACTCAAAAACATTGGAGATCATATCACCTGGACCTCGGACCTGAAAGGGTATCGCAATGAACACCAGTTTCCCATTCGATTGACGGTTAAACGGTTTCCCATTCTAAAGATGCCCTTTTTCACCATTGTCATTCGGGATCTTTCCTCCTTTGAGGCCCTTAAGGAAGAACTGCGGCATGAAAAGGCCAACAGAAGAGAAATGTATATTACCATGCGAAACATGATGAAGGCCTTTGAGCGGGAGAGAAGCGGGATCGAAATGGGGGTCAGCCACAAAATCGAGACCCTGCTCATGCCTGCCCTTGAAAAAATCAAAAATGAAAACGCCAGAGACATTCGTAACAGCTATCTTGAACTTCTGCAACATCAACTCATCGATTTGACACGGGGATTTTCAAGGGAAATGGACGGCCGTTTCCTTAACCTCACCCGCTCGGAGATGGTCATCTGCAGCCATATCCAGTCGGGACTCTCAAGTAAGGAAATCGCTGACAGAATGAACATCAGCCTGGAAACGATTCTGACGCACCGGCGCAATATTCGAAAAAAACTGGGGCTTAGGCGGCGCCGGATCAACCTCTACTCTTTTTTGAGTTCAAAACCGTTTCTGCAGAATATTACATCACGATAATCCTTCTCTTCCACCCGACATCTTCCCAATAGACCGATAATGGGTATTCAATAATACCCATTTATTACCTTTTTTAAATCCTTTTGTTTCCAGAAGCAGCGCGCTAAAAAATTACAGACTGCAGAAATCGGAACCGCTCTCTCATTCCGGGAAGTATTGCTCTGGCACAATTGCGGTTCTCTCTTCCATAAAAAGGAGAAGAAAATGGAAATAACGCAAATTGCGGGGTTTCTCGGATGTGGGAAAACGACACTTATTCTGAAACTGGCCGCCATGATCGCCAACGGCGGTAAGCGCAAGGTGGCACTCATTGTCAACGAAATCGGTGAAATCCCCGTTGATGGAAAGATCATTGAAGAAGGGGGAATGACCGTCAAGGACATCGGCGGCGGGTGTATCTGCTGCGAAGTCGCCGTGTCATTCGGCAAAACCCTCGTGGCCCTCTACAAGCAATTCAAACCGGACTTTGTGCTCGTTGAACCCACGGGCGTTGCCATCCCTCATCAGGTGAAATCAGCGGCCAAAATGGGCATGCGGGATGCGAAACTGACGGTGGGTCCCGCCATCGTTTTGTTTGACGCCACACGCCCCGCTGAACTTCTGGACATGGATATGCTCGGTAATCTGGTGGTCAATCAGGTGAAGGATGCCGATTATATCGCCATCAGCAAGATTGACGCGGTGGATGCCGGCGAATTGGAGAATATCGCTGAACGGGTAAAACCGTTCAATGAAACCGCGGAATATATTTACATCTCCGCTTTTACCGGCGAGGGACTTGAACGTCTGGTTGACATCATTCTGAAAGGAAAGGAGTAGGACCGTGACGGATGCCACCCAAAGGGGAAATACCGAAAAGGGATGCTACACCGATCACGGCGTCAGCGGTTACGGCGTCGCGGCCCGGTTAACCGCCAAACGGGCCATGGCGGAAATGCAGGTTCGGGAAATGGCTGAATCCATGATGATGTCCATCGCCGAAAAATGCATGGACCTGGGGGCCCGGGCCATCGGTCACATCAAAAGCCACATTCGCACCGATAGCGGCGCCGTCAAGGCGGATACCATCGGAACCAGCCACGGGAGTTACTCCAGCGGCCATCTCTCCCACCCGGTGAAAGACCTTTATGTGGCCATCAACAGCATTGTGCAGGGGATCCCCGAAGATGCGGTCAAAGCGGCCACGTTGGAAGGAATGCATGAAATTGCCGATGGCAATAACATCGTGGTGGTGAAGGAAAAGGAACACACCTATTTTGATGAATTTGATTTTCTCATGAGCAAGGAGGAGCATCAACAACAGCTTGAAGATCAGTTCAGAGCCCATGAAGAAAACCAGGCTTCATAAATCGAACCGGCGTTCAGGATAGTCTATGAAAACCGTTACTTTTTGTGGTGTTCAGAACAGCGGCAAAACAACCCTCATCCGTGAGGTTATCCATCGTCTCAGGAAAAGGGGAAGGAATTCCGCCGTTATTGTGAACGAAAGGGGCGAAGCCGATTTTGACGCGGGTTTTGTTCAAACAAACGGTATCCATGTGGAGTACCTTCGCGGCGGCTGAGTGGGGTGCACGTTGGCTGGCAGCCTGACGATCATGATCAAAGATATCAGAAGACGTGTGAATCCCGATTATCTATTTGTTGAGCCCTTTGAACTGGTGGTGACGGCTGAAATGCTGACGGCCCTTCGAATGGGCACAAGGGACGTGGATTACGAAATAGGCCCTGTGTTCGCTCTTGTGGATGCCCCGGAATTTGGTTTTCTATGGCAGGAGCGGAGACAAACGGTCATGAACCATATTAACAAGAGTCTCAGGACCGCCATCACCCGTGCAGACCGCGTAGACAAACAAAAACTTCAACATATCAGGGAAGTTCTGAGAAAGGAGGCACATGTGGATCATGTGCTATCCGTAAGCATCCCTGACGGGAAGGGTGTTGATGAGGTGATCGCCGATATTTCCTGAATCGGTTGTCACCTGTAAAAACCAACCAGGTCCTCGCGCCGGGGGACGCTGACGGCTCCGCACCGGACCGTTGGAAAAAATGAATGGAGGGAAAAAATGAACAGCTTGGAGAGAGTCGTAACGGCAATTGAAGGGAAAGAGGCGGATCGCGTTCCGGTCTGCCCGCTCATGCTCGGCGTGTCCCATAATGTTTATGGCTGCCGATTCGATGAGTTTTCAAAGGAAGGGGAACTTTTTGCCAAATCATGTATTGCAGCCCAGGAACTGATCGGTTTTGATGCCCATGTCCTTTTGTGGGACCTCACCCTGGAAGCCCATGACTTCGGTCAGGATACTCAGTTCCTGCTCAATGACACCACCCGGCCCAACTATGATAACCCTCTGGTCACCAGCCCCGACGATTACGGCAAGGTGCAGCCCATTGAGCCGTGCGTCACCAAAGGACCCGGCGGCATGAGCCGTATGGCCGAATATGTCAAGGCCCTTGATATCATGATGAACGAGGTGGGAAAAGACACGGCAGTTGTGGCCTTTGTCTTCGGAACCTTAGGTCTTTTGGGCATGATGCGCGGCGCAGAGAAACTCTTCTTTGACTGCGTCAAAAATTTTAAGCCACAGATGGAAGCCCAGTTGGTCATTCAGGACGTGCTGCTGGACTACATCCCCAAAGTGACGGATACCGGGGTCCACGGTGTATGCCTGGATACCCTCTACGCTTCCGGCGGCATCATGAGCAAGAAACTGTGGAGAAAAGTGGAAGCACCGACGGCCGCGAAACTGGCGGACAAAATTCGGGAAAAGACCACGGTCTGGGTCCACAACTGTGGTAATAACGTCTACTTCGATGCCCAGATCGAGGCCATGGACCCCATCGGCATCTCCTATGCCTATGTACCGGATGACTGCGAGACCCATGTGGAAGCCAAGCAGAAATACGGCGACAAAATCACCATGTTCGGCTACATCCATCCGGCGGAGCGGCTCTTCCTGGGCACCAAACAGGAACTGCTCGATGAAATCAAGGTGGAATGCGATGAACTGAAGGCGGGCGGCCGTTATATTCTGGCTCCGGGATGCGAATTCCCGCCCAACGGCAACCTAAACATGGCGGTTACCATGATGGAAGGTGCCGAACTCCACGGCAAATACTAATTCGAGAAGAGATGGTTCCGAAGCGGTCTTTGACACTTCGGAACCATCGGTGTTGCCCATTTTGAGGTTTTTTGGGGATATCCCCCCTTTTGATTTCCAGGAATCTTCCCACCCGCTCCTTAATCGCTTAAGATACTGGAAAGACTGGCCAATAGAAAGAGCATTCAGGTGCCTTCCATGAAAATTGCCGTGATTTTGCCGTTATTCAGCGAACATGCCTTGAGAGACTATTTGGGAATCAATCTCATCTTGGATTTCCTTTTAAAGGAGATGCATGACGTCCATGCCATAGACCAGAACGAATGCCTGATTGATTTCCTACTTTCTGACGCCAAGCACCTTGACACCCTCTTCTCCACCCCCATGGCCCAGGCTGAAAACGCCGGTTCACCCTATTTGACATATTTCCAAATGTACCGGGACCATCTTCACAAAGCGAAAACCGCCAAAAGCCTGAAAAAAGAAGGCCTGTATGACCATTTTTTCCGAAGTTCCGTCCTTGCAAACCTACGCCTTGATGTTTTCGGACGGCAGTCCTTCGAAACAGTTTACGAAGGACTCCCTGACACCCTGCCCCTGTTGAACCAATTTCTGGAGGATACGGCCAACCAACTGGTAAAAGACCATTATCAGGCCATTTTGGTCTCCGTGCCCCATGTGGATCAGTTACTGCCGGGACTGTTATTGGGAAAACACCTGAAAAAGGCCGGCAGCGCCGCAAAAACCATCTTCGGTGGCAGCGCCATCACCCTCATGGAGGATGAGATCCTGTTGGATCATGTGAAAAACGGATACTTTGACTACTATGTAAAATATTCCGGCGAGAATAAACTGAAAGGACTTCTGGAATTTATCCGGAGACAAGCCCCAGCCCATCAGACGGCATTGTCTCAAAAAACCTATGTGGACATCAACCGGCAGACCGTTTCTTACAAAGGGGAATTTGACCATACGTCCGTTCCCATACTCTACTCGCGGGGATGCTACTGGGGCAAATGCACCTACTGCACCTACATCTACCTTGATTCAGGCAGGTTTACGCGAAAAGACCTCGAAGTCCTTCTAGATGAACTGGCGCAATTTTCAGGCAAGCCGGTTCGCATCTCCCTGATTACCGAAGCGCTGACCCCAAGAGATGCTCGAATGATCTCCCAAGGGATCCTTGACAGGAAAATCAGGATCACCTGGGGTTCCTTTTTCAGGGTGGATAGCGGTTTTGATGCACACCTCTTTGATTTATTGAAACGCTCCGGCTGTGTTTTTTCAGCGGTCGGTGTTGAATCCGTGAACAACCGGATACTTGACTTTTTTAATAAAGGCTACGGCGCAAAAAGCGTCTACGCCTTCTTTGAGGAAGCGGAAAAGGCCAATTACCGTTTTTTTCAATGCAATTTCATGTACGGCGCGCCGATGGCCACCCTGGAAGAGGAGCTGGAGAACATTTCGTTCATCTCCAGGTTTCGAAAAACCATCGGGAACATCGCCTTTTTCCGATTGGAAATCACCAGGAAATCGGCCCTGGGGAAAGATCTTGAAACATACGGCATTCGGATAGATTCAAGAAGTACCCGAAAGGCCATTCGGGTGGACAACATCCCCTTTTCCATAACACTAACCGACAAAGAACTTGGCTTGGTGGAGCGGGCTTACGCGGCAGCCGCCGACCATTTCATTCAGAGGGATTGTCGGCAAGCCGTTCAATCGGTTCTGAAACACCCGGACCGGCCAATTGATGTCAGTGGCATGATTCTGTTTGAATTTCTGGGGGGACGGTATCTCGGCTCCATGCGAAGCCCCATGGTCAAGGAAATTCCCGAAGATTTTTTTCAAAGACTCGGGTCCCCTCAACCCCTTTTCCCGGAGGGTCTTTCAAACGGAGAACTCATGACCCTTTTTGAATTAGCGCTGTTGAACAAGGACCGGTTCTTCTGGGATCAGATAAACGGCAGAGACCAATAAAAGCTTGAAATCATGGATCTAAAAAGAGTGTTTCGTTTCAAGGAGAAGGCGCGGTTCTATAATTTCGACGACGGCTCATTTGTTATTGATATTTCAGATCTCTCCTTCTATAGTCTCGGCAAAAGCAGTGCCATCATAGCGGCTGCCCTGAACGGAAAAAGAGATGTAAGCGGTGTCATCGACATTGTCCGGGAACATTATGACGTTTCCCCTCACGAAGGAGCCAGGGCCGTGGAAAAATTCATGGAAATGATGCGCCAAAAACCACTCATTGAGGAAGTTCTCTTGGACCCTAGGAAGGAATCTTCGTATGGCACCCAGAACAATAAGATATAGCGGAAATGCGCGTGACAAACTTAAGAAAGGGTTGGATACCATGGCCGATGCGGTCAAAATCACCCTGGGCCCCGGGGGCCAGAATGTCATGCTCGAATGGAAAATCGGCTATCCCCACATCACCAAGGACGGGGTCAAAGTGGCGCGATTCATCGACATGCTGCCGGATCCCTTGGAAGACATGGGCGCCCAACTGGTTTACGCCGCCTGCAAGAAAACGTCCAATATGGTGGGAGACGGTACCACCACCGTGGCCGTTTTGACCCAGGCCATTTTTCGGGAAGGCTGCAAACTGGCCGCCGCGGGGGCAAACCTGGTCTCCCTGAAGCGAGGTATCGATAAGGCCGTAGAACGGGTCACAGAGGAACTGAAACACATTTCCCGCCCGGTGACATCAAAAGAAGACATCGCCCGTATTGCCGCCATCAGTGCCAACAACGACACTGAAATCGGGGAAATCGTATCCGATGCCATTGAAAAAGCAGGCAAGCACGGCAAAGTGATCTCCGAAAAGGGAAACGGCATTCACACCAATACGGAGGTTTTGCCCGGCATGCACTACGACCGGGGATATATTTCCCCCTATTTCGTCACCGACAAACCCACCATGCGCACTGTTCTGGAAAATCCCTTTATCCTCATCTACGATGATAAAATCGAGACGGTCAAGGACCTTTTGGTCTTGCTCAAGCAGATCATCAAAGCCGACGGCCCCTTGATGATCATCGCCGATGATGTTACCGGAGAAGCCCTTTCAACCCTGATACAGAACAAGACCAACGGCAATCTGGAGGTGGTGATCACCAAACCGCCGGGATTCGGGGACAGAAGGCGTCTTAACCTTGCCGATATTGCCGCCATCACCGGGGGCCAGGTGATTTCCAAAGAGGTGGGGTTGAAAATCAAAAGCGTAACCCTTGAACACTTGGGACGGTGCAATCGTGTTATTGTCGATAAAGACAATACTTTTATTGTAGGTGGCTGGGGCAGCAAGGAAGCCGTTGGGCAGCGCATCCGCGAAATAAAGGGCCAGATTGAGCGCTCTTCGTGGGATTACGACAGAGAACAGACCGAGAAACGACTGGCGCGAATCGCCGGCAGCATCGCCGTCGTCCATGTGGGCGCGGCCACGGAAACCGCTCTAACGGAAAAAAAGGCCCGCGTGGACAATGCGCTCAGTGCCACCGGCGCCGCACTCAAAGAGGGGATTCTTCCGGGCGGAGGGACGGCTCTCATTCGCTGCGCCAAAACACTGGACAGCCTGAGACTTAAAGGTGATGAAGCGTTGGGTGTTGCGATTACCAAACGGGCATTGGAAGAACCGGCACGTCTCATTGCCCATAATGCCGGTTTCGAAGGGGACGCGGTTGTGCGCCGTATCAGAGAATCCGAAAACGGCACCGGATTCAATGCATTGACCGGCCGGTTTCAAGACCTCCTGGATGAGGGGGTCATTGACCCGGCCCTGGTGACGCGCCATGCCCTTCAGAATGCGGCTTCCGTCGCGGCAACCCTTTTGACCACCGAAGTTGCTGTGGTGGACAAGGTGAAAACACCCCCGCCCACTCTCAAAAATCCCCACGAAGCCATCCCGAAGATCAAAGAACATATGGCCCGGGTCAAGCAGATGGGGGGACCGGAAGCCGCCGAACAACAATTGGCAGAAGGAGAATAGAGACATCATAGTCGATTAATGTGTATACGCCTCCACGGCCCTTGACACATAACTTTTGAAAACACCCGCTTCGGAAAGGCAATTTGGAAATGACCACAGCATCCCATCAAAGAAAGGCACAGGACACCAACGGCATTGCCATTGAGAACTACCATATTACCGAAGAGCCGTATTATCTTCCGGTAAAAGACGAGATTGAATCCTTTGAAACCGCCTACCGGCTCAGGCTTCCGGTGATGCTCAAAGGGCCCACGGGGTGCGGTAAGACCCGATTCATTGAATACATGGCCTGGAAATTGAAACGGCCGCTGGTCACCATTGCATGCCACGAAGACCTGACGGCTTCCGACCTGGTGGGCCGGTATCTTTTGGCAGGTGAGGAAACCGTGTGGTCCGACGGTCCGTTGTCCCTGGCCGTCAAACACGGGGCTATCTGCTATCTGGACGAGGTGGTGGAGGCCCGAAAAGATACCACGGTGGTCATCCATCCCCTGACCGATGACCGGCGAATCCTGCTTCAGGAAAAAAGGGGCCTTCTTCTGGAATCCCATCCTGACTTCCTTTTGACCATTTCCTATAACCCAGGCTATCAGAGCGTCATGAAGGATCTCAAGCATTCCACCCGTCAGCGGTTCGTGGCCCTGGAATTCAACTATCCCGTTTCCGAAACTGAGCGGACCATTCTCATGAAAGAAGGGGGTGTGGATGCAAATACCGCCGACAAGCTGGTTCATTTAGGGGAAATGGTTCGCAATCTCAGGCAGCATGGGCTGGAAGAAGGGGTCAGCACACGTCTGTTGGTTTATGCGGCGAAAATGATGTGTGAAGGTTTGGTGCCGGATACCGCTTGCGAAATCGCCATTACCCGAGCCATGAGCGATGATCCGGAAATGCAGGAAGCCATCAAGGAAATCGTGGAAGGGGTTTTTTAGGGTTTCAATGGAACTACCCGCCCGTCTCAAAAACATTGTTCGGGATCAGAAAACCGCGCTGGAGACCTTTCTGGAAGACAATCCAAACCTTCTAAAAGGTATGGACCCTGGCACCGTTGAGACCTACAAGAAAATCTGCAGGTCGGTTTCCCACTGGCGGTCCAAGAAAGCCCGGTCCTTTTTTCTTGAACGGTATCATGACTTAAAGGGACTGGAAAACCATCCGTTAAAAGATCTGATGCTTGAGGGAGCCGTCTCCCTGAGCGCGGCCCACTGGGCATTGGTGCAACACTATTTCACTGCCGTGGCGTGTCTTGGGCGGGATGAAGCGATCATAGAGCGTTGGATTCAACTGATCCACAAGCTCTATGCGCTGGATGTGGACGTGGCCGTCACCTTTATGGAAGAGACCCCTTCGGCTCTCGAAGCCTTCGGCGCTGAAGGTTTATTCCAATGGGGGCAGTTGGCCGGTGGCGCCATTCAAGCCGGAAGAAAGATGTATAAGGCCACCCGCGCCTTTCTCAGGAATTCCATTTCGTCCCACCAGGAAGGCTCCATCCCCCTGCCCCAGTGGCCCTTTTATCTTCGGCAGGCCGTTCGAATTTCCAAATTCTCTTCCGAAGGCGCCGAGGCCTTTGTTCAGGAAGGGGTCAAAATGTGTCTTGTCTTGAGCGAAGAAGACACACGGAAGTGGATTGACCGGGGCCTTGAAGGGTGCAGTCTGCAACCCTATGTGGAAAACCGCAATTTCAGGCGAAAGGTGACCGCCGATCAGATGGTCTGTCAGGGCGAAGAGGAACTGATCAGCTATTTCAGCGGCATTTCCGTGAGCGGCCTCACCCGCCGGGACGACCTGGTGGGGGGTGTCCTGCTCAAAGATCGTGTTAACACCCTGGCGTTAATGTGCGAAGCGGTCCTTGGAAAACGGATGAAAATCGCCTCCAACCAGACCCTCTATTCCATCAAGGGATTTACCGGCGGCCCTGCTACTGACGGACGGACCATTTATCTGCCCGAGTCGGCGCCCGGTTTCAAGACATTCAAACTGATGGCCCTTCATCAGGCCATGCTGTTGAACCATGAGATATGGCGCAGCCCCAAAAATGTTCAAGCCATCGATACCCGGGCACTCCATCTGGAGGCCGATGAGCGGATCCTTACAACCATGCCGGGACTGATCAAGGAAATGGCCCGGCACGCGGAAAACGGCCTGCCGGAGAATTATCCCCGGCCCCATAAACATGAGTTCATTTCGCCAATGCCCTGGTGGGGAGATATTTTGCCGGAACTGATATGGGAAACGGAAGACGTCATCTCAAAACTCATCAATTCATCGGCTTTCCAGGTGGACTTGAAGCCGGACGTTCTGGACGGGCTCCTATCCTCCATGATGGCAGAAGGAAACCGGGAAAAAGACGCTCTTTTCAGACTCCTGAGGGAGATGTTTGATCAGGTGGAGTTTGTCTCCCCCGACGCCGAAGAACTGGAGGAAACCGTCAAAACCTTTTTTTACCGGGAGTGGGACCAGAACATCGCCGATTACAAACAGGACTGGTGCCTGATCCGCCAACGGTTTGCCAAGGACGAGCCCAACCTGTTCGTTCAGGACATCCGTGAACGGCTTCACGGCATCATCGGTCTCATCAGGCGCCAATTCATGCGGCTTAAACCGGAACGGTTCAAGAAGTTTCGCGCCCAGCCCTATGGCGATGCCCTGGACATCGATGCCCTGGTTCAGGCCCTTCTGGACAAACGCTCGGGCAGCTTTCTTTCCGAGAATATCTACACCAGAAGGGACAAGCGGACCCGGGATGTGGGGGTCATTTTTCTACTGGACATGAGCCGATCCACCGAAGACCGGATTCATGGAAAAAGGGTCATCGACATCCAAAAGGAGGCCATGGTCCTTATGGCCGAAGCCCTGGACGCCCTTGATGATCCTTATGCCATTTACGGTTTCAGCTCGGAAGGACGTTTTCGGGTGGACATGTTCAGTGTCAAAGAATTCGGAGAGCCTTACAACAAAACGGTACAGCACCGGCTAGGCAATCTGGAACCCCATGAACTGACGAGAATGGGAGCGGTGATCCGTCATGCCACCTATAAGATGGAAACGATACCCAGCGCCGTCAAATTGATGGTCATCTTAACCGACGGAAGACCATACGATTTTGAGTACGGCAACCTCAACTACGCCATCATGGATACCAAAAAGGCCATTCAAGAAGCCCGACAGAAACGGATTCACCCCTTTATCATCACCAGCGACAAAAAGGGATCCGAGTATTTAAAGCACATCGCCCCTCAAACCCAGAGTATCATCCTTTCCAAAGTGGAACTGCTCCCCACCATGCTGCCGGCCATCTATAAGCGCCTTACGGTCTAAGGGCTCGCTCAAGGGGTTCGAATCAGGCGAAACCCGAGGTCACAACCTCGGTAATCAGGGTTGAAAAGTCCCCTGTCGGCGCAGCGCACATCCCTGGCACCGTAGTTCCAGCTGCCCCCTCTGGCCACCCGGGCCCTGCTCTTTTCCGTGGCTTGAGGGTTGTACGGTTGATGGCTGCCATATGCCGCCTTATGGTAGAAATCGAGGCACCACTCGGACACATTGCCGCACATGTCAAAAATCCCCAGGCCATTGGCTGCTTTGGTACCCACCGGATGGGCCGAACCATTGCTGTTGTCTCCATACCACGCCACTGTGTCAACAGCGCCGCCGCCGGCGTATTTCTCTTCCCGGCCCCCGCTTCTGGCCGCATATTCCCACTCCGCCTCTGTGGGCAGACGAAAAAAATGGCCGGTCTTTTCTGAGATCCAATCGCAATAGGCCACTGCATCGGCCCAGCTGATGCCGACAATGGGATAGGAATCCCCTGTGATGCTCTCTTCCAGGGATCTAAAGGTATCATCTTCCCCGGTATGGATATTGTAGGGACTCCCCTGTTCAAGCCAGGCCGGTTCATATTTTGCCGCTTCCGTCACGAATACCAGATACTGGGATACCGTTACCGGATACTTGCCGATCCAGAATCCGTCCAGCCAAGCCTCATGCACCGGCTTTTCATCCCCAAGACCCTGGTCATCCCAGGGTCCACTGCCCATTTGAAAAGCACCGCCCGGGACCCAGACAAATGCCATTCCGGTTAAAGGCTCCCGCCAGTTGTCCGCCGGAAAAACCGGTCTCCGGGAAACGCACTCTCCGGTGTTCAAGAGGCTTTTAATCTCCTGCTCAAGGTTTTGCGGTTTTTCTCCATCACTTTCACAAATGGCCTTAGCACTCTGATATTCCAGAAAAAGACCGATAGCCACCTGTGCGGAAACAAAGGTCTCTTTCAACTCCGGAAGGCTGTAGGTTTCCGCACGCTCGCGAATGAACTCCTTCACGTCCAACTTGAGTGCCGCTTTCTTCGCTTCATCCAAGTCATTGAACAGGCGCTCCACTATCAAGCGCAGAAGCGCCTTTTCCAGGTTTTTCAGAAATTGATCCTTTGTCATCATGATCCTGCAATCTAATCAATGATACATTCTTTCAATTGGTTCAAAATAGCTGCCTCATCCACCGTCCACCCGATGAATGCCAACCGCGTGTCAGGCTCACCTTCCCAAGGTGTCCACTCACTTTTGCCCCCGACAAAGTTGATGAGCACACTTCGATCTTCAAACTTGACCGGCCCTTTAAGCCTGAAGAGTTCAAAGGGAAGTCCATCCACAAATTTCCTGAAACAGGACTCTTTCACCACTTTGTCGCTGGCAAAGGAAAACGTCACAAAATGACTGGTATGGTGCCCATTGTGATCCCCATGCCCTTCTTCCCCATGCTCCTCTTCCCTGTGCATCTCATCAAGGTGCTGATGATGATCATGCTGGCCGGATGTATGTGAATCTCCCATCTCGGGCAGAGTCTCCTTAAACAGATGAACAGGCGCACGCTCAAAGCGGTCTTTGCGCGCTTTCTCGGCCCATAGCGTTGCAGGATCAATATTGCACTGGATGGTGGGGACAATTTGAGTACCAGATAAAACTTCATGCATCTCTTTAAGGTAAACCGCAATCTTCTCTTTTTCCTGGGTGTCGATTTTGTTTAGGAGAATCAGATCCGCCTTTTCCAGTTGGTTGAAGAAGAGCGGTCCGAACGCCTCCCTGGCTTCCCAGAAATCCGCGTCCAAAACCGTTAAAATCTTGTCAATGCGCATAGAACGCGTCAGAAGCGGGTCAGTCAACGCCGACACCACGGCGGCAGGGTCGGCAACGCCGGAAGACTCTATGAAAATGCGCTGGGGGTGAAACCGCTTCCAAATCTTTTCAAGGGAGCGTCTCAGGTCGGCACTGAGCGTACAGCAGATGCATCCACTGGTCAATTCAATCACATCCGACGCTGAGTCCTTTAACAAAGCGCCATCAATACCGATGTCCCCGAATTCATTTACCAGCACAACGGTGTCTGACAGATCCGTCTCCCAAGACAGAATCCGCTTGAGCAGCGTGGTCTTGCCGGATCCCAGGAATCCGGCAAGCAGTACAATACTAGCCTTCTGATTCGACTTTTTATGGGGTTTCTCTTTCATTTCGGGTAGCTCCTTAGAAAAATAAGGGGTTACAAGTAACAAAGGATGATGTCATCCAGGCTTTTTCAGGGGAATTTATATTCCCTAGGTTCAGGATGTGTCAACGGAATAGGGAACAAACGGGCACCATGGACCGATCATTCTGAAAAACCGTCTCAATTCACAAAAAAATCGTCCTTTGGACGATATCCATAATGGGCAAGCGCTGCCTTAATGGGCTGAACCATCATACATGCCTCGGCAACTGAATCGCAAGAGGAGGCGCCACCCGCACGGTTTCATCACGGGCGTTCTTTTTCATTTGACGGATTGCCGTTGTTCCGCTATAATTGAGAGTTAATCTGTCAATATCATTGAAAAATACGGCGCAGAGCAATGACTGTCCAGCTTGATTGGAGAAATGAACTGGGGCGCAAGGGACACCGGATGGTGCTTTCCGGCCAACCGGTCACCATGCACTGCCATCATTACAACATCAATCTTCAAAAAACGCTGGAAGACGTCCTGGGTGAAAAAGGGGTTCAACTCCTTTACCGTTCCGCCGAAGAAGCTGTATACGACGGTTTCAAACCGATTCTCAAGCATTACAGCCAAATCAAAACCCTGAAATCAAGGCTGGAAATGGTCTCCGTTCTTTACCAGAATTCCGGCCTGGGCATTATTCATTTTCAAAACGTGGGACCCATTGGTGGAAGAATTATCAGCAGCGCCAGCCATCATGTGACGGGCTGGCTTGCAAAACACGGACGTCGCAAGACGCCCGGTTGTCATTTTACCAGAGGCTGGATTGCCGGCGTTCTGGAAGTTCTTTTCAACAGACCCATCGGCCATTATCAGGTCGAAGAAGTACAGTGCAAAATGGTACAAAAAGGCGATTGTATTTTCGATGCAACCGCCAGTGTACCATGAACCTATCCCTTTCGTGCGCCGGATTCCTGCGCCCCTTGCCCGGGGTCGGTTGTCAATGGCAGTTGGAAGGCATTCTGGGAGGTTCCCGTGACAATCGACGGCAATAAGATCATCCATGCGGTAATGGAAGGAAGCATCATCAGGGAATCAAAAGGCATCATTCCCCTTTTTGGCGTCTATCTTTCCCTCTTTTCAATCCACTACTATAATAGACTCTGCTTCGATTTTGAAAAACTGTTGGGAAAAGAGAGGGCCAACGAATCGGAAGACCTCCTCATCAAAGCCGCACAGGAATGCGGATATGCCACTTTCCAGGGAATCCGCAATTCCTGGGAATGGGACGAACTGGTGGCACCCATGATTGAAGAAACGGACGATCAAATTGAGGGTTTTACAGCCGTGGCCGTTGCCTTTGGGTGGGGCGATTTGAAAGTCACGGAACTCATGCCCCATGAAAAGCTGGTTATCCGCGTGAACGATTCTTACGAGGCAGGTGGCTATATGGAACGATACGGTAAGAGCACCTCAGGAAAGTGTTATATGCTCCGAGGCGTTACCGGTGCCTTTATGGATCTGCTATATGGAGAGGACTATCCGGACGGATGTTTTACCTTTCTGGCCGAAGAGCCATTTTGCCGTGCAAAAGGAGATTCCTATTGTGAATTCGTTGCTCGAAAGTCACCTCATCCAACTCTCGCCCCTTGAAGAGACCGATTTCAGCAATTCACCTTGTTGGAAACTGCTATCCTGTCACAACGTCCTGTGCCCTGCCCATGATCGACAGCGCACTGACTGCTGGCTGATTCCCGACACCCACTGTGGCAGCTTCATGGAAGAGGATTTTTTCAGGAAACTGCCCCATTGCCTGAACTGTTCCTATTTTAAAGCCAAAGGAGAACTCTACCCGGGAGGGTGGAATCAATTTCTGGCGGATCAAATTCATGCATACAACATCAAGGCCCTTGAAAGGCTCTACCAGAAGGAAGAGAGTTTCATTGAAATCTTAAATCGCATTCCCGATGGTCTTTTCACCACTGACCGGGAATGGCGGATCACCTATTTCAATCCCGCTGCCGAGAAAATCACGGGATTTCCCGCAGATGACGCTGTGGGCATGTTCTGCAAAGACGTTTTCAAAAACTCCATCTGTGAATCCGACTGTGCCTTAAAGCGTGCCGTTGAAGAGAATCAGGATATCCACAACCGGGAATATGCCATCACCAATATCGACGGCCAGGAAATACCGATCATTTGTTCCACTTCGGCATTTAGAGATGCCTCCGGCCAGGTCACCGGCGGACTTGAAATATTTAAAGACATCACTGAGCATAAAAAACTGCAAAAGGAACTTTTGCGCCGGGAACGGAAATACCGCCGCATTTTCGAGGGAAGCCACGACATGATCTACACCACCAATCCGCGGGGCGATATTCTGGACATGAACCAGGCCGGCGTCGAATTGATGGGGTATTCGGACATAAGGGAACTGGTCCAACGGGTGAACATCAAAAACCTCTACAAGAATCCAAAAGACCGTGACAGATTTGTTAAAACCATCAACCGGGACGGTTTCACAAAAGATTACGAAGTGGACTTCAAGAGAAGAGACGGAAAGATCATTCATACGTTGATCTCAAGCAGACGGTATGAGAGTTTTGTAACCCGTGAAGTGGAGTACGAAGGGATCGTCAAGGATATCACCCACCGCAAACACTATGAACGGACCATCAAAGAGCGAAACCGGGAACTCTCCATTCTAAACCGAACCGCCGTCGCCTTGAACAATACGCTCGACTTGGATCATGTCCTTAAAGTGACACTTCAAGATGTGCTGAAGACATTGGAGTTAAAATCCGGGGGACTTTTCCTCATTGACCAGAGCTCCCAGAAAATAAGGCTTCAAGCGAAATCAGGACTTCCTGATCAGTTGACGGACGAGCCCATGGCAGGGATCTTCAGAGATGCCAAACTGGGACAATACCTCATGGAAAAGAGTTCTCCACTGAAACCGGAACCCACTTTCCCCTCTTTTAAAATGCGATACAATGCGGTGGGCGGCGCTACCGTGCCATGGCTCTCCTGTTTCCTCATTACCTTTAAAGGGAGGGCCGTCGGCTTTTTTGCATTTCACATTTCCGATTCCCGGAAATTGAATCAGCATGAGATCCATCTCTTGGGGTCTTTGGGCAACTTTCTGGGAGGACCCATTGAAATTGCACGGTTGATGCAAACCATCCGCCTTCACCGGCGTGAATTGAGGCGACTCACTGAACGGCTTTTCGAAACCCAGGAAGAGGAACGCCGCCGCATCGCCCAGGAACTGCACGATGAAGCGGGCCAATCCCTGATGGCGGTCAAACTGGGACTGGACAGATTGGAGGAGAGCTTTCGTGACGATGAACAGCGGATACGGTCCGAAATCGATGAGATTCGAAAAATGATTACCCGCACCTCTTCGGAAATAAGGCGCCTGTCCTACAATCTTCATCCCACCCTGCTCATCGATCTGGGTCTCGAACCGGCCCTGAAACTCTATTTCAAGGACATTGAGAATAAATCGAACCTCAAGATCAAATTCAGCATGGTCGGTTTTGACAAACGGCTGGATCCGGAAATGGAAACCATTTTATACCGGTTCAGCCAGGAAACCCTCACCAACACATTGAAGCATTCGGGCGCCAGCAAATTCAGGCTTTCCATCATTCGAAGTTACCCATGGATCGTCTTCGCGGCGGAAGATAACGGCAGGGGGTTCGATGACGAGGTCATCGCTAAAAACAAAAGAAGTCTGGGCCTACTGGGAATTCGGGAACGCTGTTCCTTTCTGGGCGGCAGCTTTCAATTGACCACAACGCCTGGCAAAGGCACCCGCATTCGAATAAAAATACCCCACAGAGAGGAGGCAGAGGATGTCTAAACCCATTCGAATTTTGCTTGCGGACGACCATACCATCGTTCGACAGGGGCTGGCCCGTCTACTGGAGGAGCAACGGGATCTCAAAATCGTTGGAGAAGCGACAAATGGGCAAATCGCCATTGAAAAGGCCGAAAGATTGAAACCGGATATCCTCATCATGGACATTGCCATGCCGCGCATGAACGGTATCGAGGCAGCAAAACGGATCAGAAAGACGGTCCCTGAAACAAAAATCATCATCCTCTCCATGTATTCCCATGAGCACTACATTCATGAACTCCTGGAATGCGGCGTGTCCGGATATTTGCTGAAAGATGCCGGGGGCCGGGACATTATCAAAGCGATCCGGGCGGCTCTCAACAACGAGACCTTCCTGAGCCCCTCAATCTCAAAGAAAGTGGTCGCCGCATACCTCTCCCCTGCCAAGACGTCTTCAAAAGCGGAACTCTACAAACAGCTTTCCAACCGGGAAAGAGAAGTTTTTCAGCTCATTGCGGAAGGTCATCCCACGAGACAGATTGCTGAAATGCTGTGTGTCAGCGTAAGCACCATAAAATCCCACAAGGCCAAAATCATGGAAAAACTGGGGACCGAATCATCAATCAAGCTGATTCACTTTGCCATACAACTCGGGCTGGTCGATCCGGATCTCTGAACATAAGCGAATGGCGCACACCCAATTGCTAAAAAACATTCCCGTGAACACCACAATGAAAAAAATCGGAATCATCACCCTTACCCGGCAGGACAGCCTGGCCTGCTCAAGTCTCAAGAAGATCGTTTCGATTGCCGGTTATGAGGCCATTTGCGGGGAGGCCATTGGGGCCGAAAGTGTTTACATGTCCCTTCAAGAGTTGGCCACAAAGGGGTATGATTTTCTAAACGCTTTCTTCCTTGAAATCGGGTTCTCTGAATCGGATATCATTCTCATTTCAGCTCCTTACTCCGTTAATCTCTATTCTCTGCCAAGAGTGATCGGGTGTCTCAGGAACATCTGCCCGGCCCCCATTATTTTAGGCGGGAATGAAGCTTCCAACAACTACAAGAATATCCTCGAACACCGCTACGTCACCTTTGCCAACCAAGTGTTGGATATCGCCCCTGATTTCATTGTGCGGGGCGCAGCGGAGAACACCCTTTATGAACTTCTGCCCGTTCTGGATAAGACGGTCATGACGCGCAAATGGGATCGCGTCTATTTAAGTAAACTCCTCTCCATTCCCAATCTGGCCTTTTGGCTTCCTAAAAGAGCGGCACTTGTATCCACCCCGTTTTTATCCGTACCTCTGAAAGAAAAGGACATCTTCACTTTTGTCCGGCTTGGGGAAAAGACCATCGCCATTACCCTACAAAGGGCGTGTATTTGGGCGAAGAAATCCAAAGGCGGATGTCTCTTCTGTGCCATTGCGAGCCAATTCGGAAAGAATTTTCACTGCGCCGTTCAAGGCGATGACTTTGTAAATGAATTGGCCCAGATTCTCATAGACAATCCGGCCGTTGAATTTGTGGATGTCTGGGACGACACTTTCAATATCAACGAAACCTGGGCCCTCAGAATCTGCGATTTCTTTCAAACCGTCACCCGAAAAGCAAACCGTCAAATCACCTACTCATGCTTTTTAAGACCCAAAGGGCTCACGGAAAGACTGACCCGAAAAATGGGTGAAACACACATGAAAGTGGCTTTTTTGGGAGCGGATGCACTGACCGAAGAATTGAGCAAGCGCATGCGGAGGGGTTGCACCGTCTCTGAAATGAACCGTTCCCTAAAACTGCTGCAAAAAGGCCGAATCCTTCCCCGTTTAAGCGTTCAGCTTTTTTCACCGGAATCATCGGTAGATGACACCGGGATTACGGCGGCACTGGCCCTTTCATGTATCCGGAACGGCGAATCGACCGCACACGTTCATCTCTATACGTTCCCACTTTTCGGATCCGACATCCATGCCCTTTTAAAGGCCAGAGGGAACCTGAAAGAGATTCCAACCCCGTTGCTGAAACCCCACATCGGAAAAGGGTTTAAGGCGTACCCGTTGGCCTATGACTATTCGCTCTATGACCCGGATCTTGAAGAGATCAAACAGAAAACCTTTCGTCTTCTGGATATATCCGCATCCTTTTTCGTCAAAACCTATCCGGGCGATGAAGTTGACGGAAACAGACTCAAAACGGTTCTTCATCGGGTGAGAGACTGGTGTTCAAAAGTCAAAAAAACGCATCCCATCAAGTGCTTCTGGATCATGCTGATACTCTTTCTTGAAAACCATGGCAAGGGTTTGCGCAAAAATGAGATTCTCGCTCTGCTCGCGAGAAAGGCGACCGCCGGCCAGGTTCCCAAGTATCTGAGAAACAGCCACGGCAATTTTGGTTACGCGTTTACACTCTCCAGAAGCTTTGATGAAGTGGCTCAGATCACCATCTCAAAGGGCTGGACCCGCAGAGATCGAAACAAAAAATACCACCTGACCCGGGAGGGATTGGACCGAATCCGGTCACTGGTCGCGGAAACAAAAGAAAGCCGCATCGCCGTGGCGGCCTACGGCGTTTTGGAGGGACCGACCCTTCTCAGCACACTTAATGAGGCAGCAGAATCCTTCCCAAACCGCTGCTAAACGGGTGATCCCACATGCCGTTTTTCACCTGAGATCAGCACATTAATGATTTCCACGCTTAAAGCCCGCAAAATCATCTGCTTTTTTCTTTAAAATCATCTTTTAGACGATTTTCAAGATACCGCCATCCTGTATATATAAAAAACCGCTTTTTGGATATGGATCCTAAAGCGGTACTTCAGCGTTTTTCCACCTGTCGGTTGCACAGACCAATTTCCTAAAGAAAGGGAGGTATTTATGGCCGATTTAAGCCCCATCGAAAGAGTGACACGTTTTTTCAACCGAGAACCCATTGACAAAATGCCCTTTTTTACCGGTATGGGCATGGTTCTCGCCCCTGCCATCAAGAAGCTTGGCTACAATTTCCCGTCCATCCACAGAGAATCAGCCGAAAAACTGGCGTGGGCCGGCATTGAATCAGCGAGAATGTTCAACCTGGATTCCATTGTAATCCCCTTTGACATGTGCTGGGAATCCGAAGCCCTCGGCAATAAAATCAGTCTTTACGAGGATTCAGAGGATATTCTCTATCCCACCATTCCGGAGAAAAACTGGACTGAACTGGATCAGGTTGAAATCGCACAAGAGCAGATCGACAATATCATGGATACCTATCCCATGACACTGATTCCCGAAGCCATTAAGATCTGCAAAGCTGAAGCGCCGGAACTCCCCGTGGGCGCGTGGCAACTGGGCCCCTTTACCCAGTGTGGCCAGACCATCGAACTCGATAAGGTGCTGAAAGGCGTCTTCAAACAGAAGGACAAGGTCGCAGAAATTCTCGACAGCTTCACGGATATGATCATCGAAATCGGCAAGGGATTGCAGGCGGCCGGCGCCGATTTCATCACCCTTCGTGAGCCGGGCGTGGCAGCCGACCTTTTGAGCCCCAAGACCTTTAAGGACGTGATCAAGCCGCGACTCACCCGTATCATGGCCGCATGGGAAGCGCCCAAGGTGCTTCATATCTGCGGCTCCACGGACCCGCTGACCGAAATGATGTGGGAGATCGTGACTGATACCGGAGGCCAGGCCGTCAGCTTTGACATAAAGAACAACCTTCTGGAATCACGGAAAAAACTGGGCGATGACGCCATCATCTTAGGCAATTACGATGTATTTGCATTGCCCTGTGCGGAAGAGACCACCGTTGAAATGGCCGTGGACGGCATCAAACAGAACATCGATGGACTCGTTGACGCGGTGTGGCCGGGATGCGACCTTTGGCCGGACATTAAGGAAGAAAACTTCCGAGCCATGGAACAGACCGTGCGGGAATACAACGCTGGACCGACCCCGGCTGTGGGAAGGATTTAACCAGGGCATTTTGAGACCACAACACAATTGGGGTGGGCCTCATGCGATATCTTATAAAAAACCAAAACCATAAAAAAAAAGGAGAGAGCACATGGCGACAAAAGAAGAGTTGTTGGCACAACTGAAGGAAGGCGTAATCGAGTATGAAGAAGATACCGTGGTGGAGGCATCCCAGGCGGTTCTGGACGAAGGGTATGATCCGCTGGAAGCCATTATGGACGGACTTGCCGCCGGCATGCAGGTGGTGGGTGATCTCTATGAGAAGAATGAATACTTCGTACCGGAAGTACTCATGTGTGCTGACGCCCTGTACAAGGGCCTTGACATTCTGCGGCCCCATGTACCGAAAGATCAAGACGGCGTGAACGCTCAGGTGGTTATCGGCAGTATTCAGGGTGATGTGCACGATATCGGCAAGAACCTGGTGAAAATGATGTTTGATGTGGCCGGATGGGAAGTGCATGACCTGGGACGCGATGTGCCCCTGGAAAACTTCGTTGAGGAACAGCTTCGCACCGACTCCGAAGTGGTTGCCATGAGCGCCATGATGACCACCACCATGCTGGGCATGAAAAAGGTGATTGCCATGATCAAGGAGAAGAATCCGGATGTGGGTATCATGCTGGGTGGCGCTCCCGTGACCAAAGATGTGGCCAATCTGTTCGGTGCCGATGGTTATGCGGAATCCGCGGGTAACGCCGTTACCGAAGGTATCAAAATGATCGGCAGGCTCAGAGAAATGCGAAAGTAATCACCGCTGGATCTCGGGTGGCAGTACATGTGAAACTAGGGGCATGGGAGCTTTTCACCACTCACATGCCTTTAGTTTTATGGAAAAACGAGAAAACCCTTTAACTAAACCAAAAATCAATAGATCTGGGGAGGATAGCAACGAATGGACGACGACAAGGCAATGGTGATATTCCAACCTTCAGGCCGGCGGGGCGAAGTTCCCAAAGGCATCAACCTCATTGAAGCATCAAGGCTTCTGGGGGTGGATATCGAGGCGCTCTGCGGCGAGAAGAAAGTCTGCGGAAAATGCATTGTCCGCGTGGAAGAAGGCCATTATGAAAAGTATGGCGTTACATCCAGCAAGGACAACTGCAGCCCATGGCAGGAGGAAGAAGACAAATTCATTAACGCAGCCAACAAGGAAAAGGGGCTTCGTCTCGGTTGTGTCGCCAAGGTCGAGGGCGACCTTTTGATATTTGTGCCCGAGGAATCCAGGGCCGGCAAGCAGGTGGTCAGCAAGGCTGCCCGCGACATCCACATCAACCACAACCCCGCTGTCAAGGTTTACTATGTTCAGGTGGACCCACCCACCTTTGAAGAGCCCACCGGCGACTTCGAGCGCGTGTGCCGAGCCCTTGAAAGGGAGTATGGCCTCAAAGATCTGACCGTGGACATCTTTGCCCTGCGGCAGCTTCCCACTGCCCTTCGGGACGGCAAGTGGTCGGTCACTTGCAGTGTCTGGAATGACAAGGAAGTTATTCGCTTCCGCCCGGGCAAGGCCGATAAGGCTTATGGTATCGCCATTGACGTGGGGACCACCACAGTGGCCGGATATTTCTGCGATCTGACCACAATGGAAGTGCTGGACACGGTTTCCATGATGAATCCCCAGTGCAAATACGGCGAAGACGTCATGGCGCGGATTACCTTTCACATGACCACACTCGACGGCCTTCAGCGTATGAGCGACGACATCATCGAAGGCTTAAACGACCTCATCGACAAGGCCATTGCCGGCACCCACCCGCCTAAGAAGAAGATCAAGAAGAAGAAAGGGGAAAAAGGGCCCGACGAGTATGAGGAAGTCCCGGAAGAAGGCAAAACCTACCTTCGCCTCGAAAGAGAGGATGTTGAGGATATCACCATCGGTTTTAATACGGCCATGCACCACATTCTGTTGAACCTCAATCCGGAATTTGTGGGATTGGCACCTTTTCCGCCGGTCATTCACCACAGCATGGACATCAAAGCCCGTGATCTGGGTGTCAATGTCGCGCCTTCCGCCTACATGTTTGTCCTTCCCATCGAAGCGGGCTTTGTAGGTGCCGACAACGTGGGCGTGCTCATTGCCGAGGAACCCTACAAGGGAGACGAAAACCAGCTCATTATCGACATCGGCACGAACGGCGAGTTGGTGTTGGGAAACCGGCACAAGCTTATTTCCTCTTCCTGCGCCACGGGTCCCGCCCTGGAAGGGGCCCAGCTGGCCTTTGGCATGAGGGCCGCACCGGGTGCCATCGAGCGCATCAACATTGACCCCGATACCCATGAGGTTGACTACAAGGTCATCGGCCGTGACGCCTGGCGAAAATTCTCGGAACCCAAGGACATGAAGGCCAAAGGTATCTGCGGGTCCGGTATTCTGGATGTTCTGGCGGAGCTTTACAGTTCCGGCGTCATCAAAAAGAGCGGTATTTTTAACAAGAAGGCGCTCAAGGACAATCCGCGTTTCCGCAAGAACCCGGACACGAATCAGCCTGAATACGTATTGGCGTGGTCCGATGAATCGAGCATCGACAAAGACATCGTCATCACCCAGAAAGACATCCGCCAGATCCAGCTGGCCAAGGGTGCCCTCTATGCCGGCTGCAAGCTCATGGTGCAACGGATGGGCCTGGACCAGGTGGATACGGTGAAAATCGCCGGTGCTTTCGGGACCCATGTGGACCGTACCAAGGCTTTGACCATGGGCCTGTTTCCCGATTGTGAAATCGAGAAAATTCTTGGGGTCGGAAATGCCGCCGGTGACGGTTGCCGGTGCGCCCTCCTGGATGTCAAGAAACGGGTGGAAGCCAACTGGTGTTCCAGAAACGTGGAGTATATTGAGTTGACTGTTGAAGCCAACTTTGAGCAGGAATTCATGGAAGCCATGCAAATGCCCCACATGACCGATGAATTTCCGCATCTTGTGGGCGTTGTGCGTGACGAAATCTTGAACCAGTAGGACGGACAAATGGCTGACAGGGAAGCCCTCGCGGCTTGCACAAAGGTAGATCCGGGGATATGTGGGTTTCCCTGCATCATCAAAGCGAAAAAAACCGGCGCCCGGACCGTTTCAATTGAAATCTCAGGTTCGGAGTGTAAACAAATCCAGAAACTGTCCGGGCGCCTTAATGAAATGTCAATGCACGATCTCTTCAAACCCATAACCCATAATCCAGTGATGGTGTCGGCAAAAAGTGCCGGGTGCCATACTTCCTGCACCATTCCGGTGGCCGTATTGAAAACGGTGGAAGTGGCAATGGAAATGGCGCTGCCCAAAGACGTCAAAATCGAGGTCTCCATTGATGAAGATTGCAAGGAAAATCGTTGAAAACGGCAAAGTCACCCCGTTTCGGAACGGCACGGGGATTTCCCAGAATTTGCTTCAGGAACTGCTGCAAAAGGGGAAGGAATACGGTCTGACGCAAGTATTGCCCTTTGATACCCAAAAGATCGTTGTTGCGGAATGGGTTCATCTGAAATGCCGCTACGGCTGCAGCCAATACAGCACCAACTGGTGCTGTCCGCCCGCGACACCATCTCCCGACAAAGTACGTTCCATCGTGGAGGAATACACCAAGGCCGTCCTTCTGGTGGGCAACAACACCTGCAAGGACTTCTACCTCAACAACGGAAAGAAACGGGCGAATCAGGTTCGGTGCTGGAAGGGGACCATCAGCCTCGAACGGATGCTCTTTCTGAAGGGATATTACAAAGCCTTCAGCCTTGTGGGGGAATGTTGCGCCCTATGCAAGGAGTGCGCATATCCAGACACCTGTCGTTTCCCCCAGGAAAAAAGACCCTCCGTGGAATCTTTCTCCATCGACGTCATCGGCACCCTCAACAACTTAGGCACGTCCGCGAATGTGGCAACCCGCACCTCCGATACCTTCGATTATTACGCCATTATCCTGCTTGAATAACCGACACTTCCGAACCACCGCTGAATCGCTGATTCAATGGCAACATTCCATTTGACTTTATTGTCTGTTTTGATAAACTTTGATTGTTCAGGTGCCGCCCAAGGCTTAATAGGGAACACCGAATCATACGGGACGGGCCCGCCGCTGTAACCGGGGACGAACACCGCAAAACGCCACTGTCTTAATGGTTGAGATGGGAAGGAGCGGTTATTAGAGGGATCCGGAAGTCAGAAGACCTGCCTGAACACTGAAGGATTTGCCCGCACGGACCGGCGGCAAATCCCGTCAACCTAATGGATAAAAACGGGAATCCTCGGGTCGCTTAAATCGGCTCGGGGTTTTTTTTTGAAGACCGGTCCCAAAAGCCGTTTCTCTGGAGAAATATCAATGAAAGGCCCTGATGGCGTACGAAGAAACTTTAAACAACGACTGTTCCACATTCTCTTCACCCTGCTCCTTCTGCTGGTATTTCCGGCAACAGCTTTTTCTGTTCAGTTCATGGATGACGGGAACAATTCCGTCATCATTCCCCATCCGCCCAAGCGCGTGATATCCCTGGTCCCTTCGGTGGCCGAAATCCTAAACGCGATCGGCGCGGGCGATGCGGTCACCGGTGTCACCTACCATGACGTGTACCCAATTGAAAACAGCAAAAAGCAGATTGTCGGCGGCTTTTTTGCACCGTCGCTGGATATCATCGAATCTTTGAATCCTGATGTGATCTTCCATTCAGGGCTCCAAAAGGAGGTAATCCAACACTTCAAGGACAGCCCTGTTCAACTGGTGCAATTGGAAACCGAATCCATCCGGGACAGCCGCGAAAAAATCCTGCTCTTGGGAAAGATCTTTCAAAAGGAACCGGAAGCCCGAAAGGTGGTTGAATCCACCGATGAACTGCTGCAATTGATCACGGAAAAAGTGGCAAGAATCCCCATGAAAGACCGTCAGCGGGTCATCCGTCTTATGGGCCGTGACAGGGTCATGACACCGGGAGACGACGCCTTCCAGAATGAGATGATTAGAGCGGCCGGCGGCATTCCCCCGAAACTGGGGCGAAAAGGGGCGGTTACGCCGATCACAAAGGAAGAATGGATGAAATTCAATCCCCAGGTCATTTACGGGTGCGGCGGTGATCGAAGAACCGCGGAAGCCTTTTTTGACCGACCCGGATGGAAAGACGTGGAAGCCGTTAAGAACGGCAGGATCTTCTACTTCCCATGTGAACTCACCTGCCGGGCAGCCACCCACACCGGCGAATTCGTGGGCTGGCTCTCGGCCAGGATCTATTCCAAAGCGTTTTCAGAGGATGCCGCTCATGTTTTGGATGAGAAAATCCTGAAATCGAGAAAACTGGACATTCATCTCAAATACATAAAAAGTGCGCGGATCGTTTATAGTACCATCAATGACTTTGTGAACAAAAGTCTTCGGGTTGACTTCACCGAGCCCATGAAGATCGTTTCAACCCTCGAAGGTGAGCGAACGGGAATCGAAACCGTTGGGAACCATTACTCTCCCCCACCCTGCTGGGCCATCGAGCACCAAAAGGGACTGGCCCGTTCACGTGCACGGGTCTACGATGTCTTGGGTGTATCCACGAAGACCGCCTCCTTCCTCTTTACCGGCGCGGATATGGATTATCTGGCCGTTGTTCAGAAACGGTTCAAAGAGATGGAGGTCTATGCCCTGGTCACAGCGGGCGTCAAATCAAATGCGCTCAGGATGGGGAAAGATGAGGGGAAGTATTATGAACCGGGAACCATCAATATCGTTCTTATGGCCAATATGAAGCTCTCTCCGCGAGCCATGACCCGGGCCATCATCAGTGCCACCGAGGCCAAAACCGCTGCGTTAATGGACCTGGATGTCAGAAGCACGCCCACGCCAGCGACCTATCAGGCAACGGGAACCGGGACCGACAATATCCTGGTGGTACAGGGAGCGGGAATTTCCATTGATAACGCAGGCGGTCACTCCAAAATGGGGGAACTCATGGCCCGGGCCGTCTATCAGGGAGTTCTGGAAGCAGTCTACGGGCAAAACGCTCTGGTACCCGATCGCAGCATCTTTCAGCGGCTTCATGAGCGACAAGTCAGTCTTTACGAATTGGTTTCAGAAGCCCAGTGCGATTGCATGGTCAAAAAGGGAGAGGCAACGGCGGCCCTCGAGGAGATTCTCATGGATCCCCGGTACGCCGGCTTCCTGGAAACGGCATTTGCCCTCTCAAACGACTATCGACGCGGTCTGATACAGGATCTTGGCAGTTACCAGGACTGGTGCAATGCCGTGGCTCAGGAACTCGCCGGACGGGAAATTCCAGAGCCCAGGGACCTGGTTCAGATGGATCAGATACCATTGCCTCTTAAAATGTCGCTGAATGCCATATTAAACGGGATCTCTTTTCGAAATGCGCCATAGAATGAATATGGTTTAGCCTAACCTATCAGGGCCTTCTCTTTCGGGCGGGTCCGGTTAAAAAAGGAGTACCTCTGATGACATCTTCTATCCGTTTTCCTCTCTCTTTTGGATTAATCCTTTTGCTCCTCCTGTCAGGGGCCTTTGCCGGTGCCCAAGAACCGAAGCCATCACCGGGCACCGTCCTGCAGAAGACGGCCGAAGAAGCCGTGTCCGTACGACAGCAAAGCCAGAAACTGGCGGATCAGTGGGCCGTTGAAACGGCGGATCTCCGTTCGGAAATGGAAGCCCTCGAAGCCGAGTTGGAAACCCTCAATTGGCGACGGGAAAAAATCGCCGTCTATATCAAAGACCTCGAAGGCAAAATGGCCGCCCTTGAAAAGCAGGAGCAGTCAGCCGCTGAAATTCGCAATGAACTGGAGCCGTTTCTGGATCAGGCCCTGGAGGAGCTGCGGGACTTCTCAGAAAAGGATCTCCCCATGCTGGCCCAACTGCAGGCGCCGGCCCTTCGGGCAACCATGACGACCTTGAACAACGCCGATGCCAACATGGTCCATAAAACGCGACGGCTTCTTGAAACCACCACCCAGGCCCTTGAATACGGATATTTTCCGCAGGTGGATGAAAGTGAAATCGACATTCAAGGCCGGCGAATCCGTGTTCAGCGTCTCTGTGTCGGTCGTTTGGGACTTTTCGCGCTGAGCAGCGACGGCAGGGATGCCTGGAAATGGGAGAAGGATACGGGTCGTTATGAACCGATTTCCCATTTTGCCAGATCGATCCAGGAAGTCATACAAATGACCCAACGCACACGGCTGGTCTCATTGGTCAAACTCCCCGTTGGCCCGCCACAGGAACCGGTACCGGAGGAAACGAATTGAAATACCTCATTTTTTTGATACCGTTGTTCCTGGCGCCCACAGGGCTCTCGGCCCAGGATGGCAAACTGAAAACCGTGGTCAGAGAAATCCGGACGGATTTGGCGGCGGCCCATGAGGAAAAGGCGCTGACCCGGGCTGAAATCCAGGAGCAGCGCAAGAAACTAAAAGGTGACATCAAGCGATTAAAGGAGCAAATCCAACATGAACGCTTGGCGCTAGAGAAAGACGAAGAGCGCCTTGAAACCATGCGCAAGGACCGTCTTGAAATGGAGCATCGTATTCGGGCCCACACCAGCCACATGAAAGAACTGGACGCGGTTGTGGGTGACTTTGCCCGGGATTTTTCAGGTCTCGCGGAGCGGTCTCCCTATTCCTCGGAAGATCCCGAACGGTTAAATACCCTCAAAGACTTCCTAAATGAAGAAAAGGTCCTTGGCATTGACGACATCCGCACATTGATGGAACTGGCATTTCAGGATATAACGGCATCATCTGAAATCAGCAGACGGCAGGGAACCATCGTTGACCGCCAAGGCCGTGAAGTAACGGCCCATATTATCCGCCTGGGTGACTTAACCGCCCTCTACCGGGAAGGAGAAAAAGTGGGCTACCTCAACATGAGCCCCGCTTCAGGGAGGCTTCTGGCGGCCGACGCCCCTGGCTGGCGTGTACGAAGGAACCTCAAGCAGTATTTTGATGGTGATACGGACGCGGTCTACATGGATATTTCCGGCGGCGTGGCCATAAAACAGTTGTCACGGAAAAAGACCCTGTGGGAACAAATCGAAAGCGGCGGTCTCCTCATCTGGCCCATTTTGCTGGTGGGCCTTGTGGCGGCGGTACTGGTACTGGAACGGCTCTTTTTCCTGGGCCGGGTGAGTCAGAATACGGACCGGCTCATGACCCAGGTAACAAAACTGGTGGAAGAAGGGAAGTACGGCGAGGCCGTTTCAAAGACCGCTTCCCGGTCCGGCCGCCCTACCAGCAACGTTCTGAAAGCGGGCCTCGCCCAACAGGGACAACCCCGGGACATCGTCGAAAGCAGCCTTGCGGAGGCGATCCTGAAGGAAACCCCGCGCCTTGAGAGATTTCTTCCGGCCCTCAAAGTGCTGGCGGCCATTGCGCCGCTTTTGGGACTCCTGGGAACCGTCACCGGCATGATCAACACCTTTCACGTGATCACCGTCCATGGCACCGGGGACCCCAGATTGATGGCCGGAGGCATCAGCGAAGCACTGATCACCACCCAGTTGGGTCTGGCGGTTGCCATTCCCATACTGGTCATTACCGCATTATTGGGCCGAAAGGCCAGCCGCATCGCCTCGGACATGGAGGAAAAAGCCATGGCCCTGATTGCGGCATTGTTGAGGGATCGAACGCTTCCCAATGGAAACCATTGAAAGCATAGGGGTTCTGGTTCAAAAGGGCGGACCGGTCATGATCCCGCTGATCGTGGTGTCCGTGTGGATGTGGCATTTGATTGCACTCAAACTTCTGTGGGTCTTCCGCGTGCGGCGAAACCAGCTTGGCATGACCCAGGCGATTCATTGCATGACCGACGAAGATGCCACGGATTTAAATGATCGAGGGCCCAAAGGAAAAGCCATTCGGTACTTTATCCAAAACCGCCGTTTTGATTCCAAATCTGACCACCTGGTGTGGGAGGCGGCCGTTCACCGGCAGGTGTTTCCCTTGAGCCAGCACATGAGCGCCATCATCGTTCTGGCGGCCGTGGCCCCGCTCCTGGGGCTTTTGGGGACGGTCACGGGGATGGTGGATACTTTCAGGGTTATCGGCATGGCAGGTACCGGAAACCCCCAGGCCCTGGCTTCAGGCATCGAAGAAGCACTCATCACCACCCAGACCGGGCTTTTAATTGCCATTCCGGGACTGCTGGTGGGACAGACCCTTCGCAAACAGATCAAGAACATTCAAGGGGACCTCATGGTCTTCTATCGCGCCGTGGATCAATGGCTTGAAAGGAGTCAGAACAATGTTCAGAGTCGGCAGCAGCCTTAGCAGCATGCACAAGCAGGACAGCGGTGACGCCGAAATCAACATGGCGCCCCTCATCGATATGATATTCATTCTCCTCATTTTCTTCCTGGTAACCGCCACATTTGTGAGGGAATCGGGCGTTGAAGTTCAACGGCCGGAAGCCGCATCCGCCGAGTCAAAGGACACCGCAGGCCTCTTCATCGCCGTTACCAAGGACGGGGATATCTTTGTGGACAAGGACCGGATTGACCTAAGGAGCGTCAGGGGCATGGTGGAACAGTTCCTTCTGGAAAACCCTTCAGGGGCCGTCATGATTGAAGCGGATCGTAACAGCATTACGGGCCGCATGGTCCAGGTGCTGGATCAGTGCCGCCTGGCCGGGGCCGAGAATATTGCCGTATCAACGGTCCGGAGCGATTCGTGAGTACGGCCAGGAACATTCTGGGAAGACGTCGGTCCGCATACCGGGTGACCGCGGCCCTGCTTCTTTCCCTCATGGTCAACGGCGCCATCTTTGCCGTTGCACCGCTCCTGCTGGACCGTGGGATATCACCATTGCTGTCCCCACACGCCCTTTTAAACCTCATGATGCCGTTACGGCCCAAACCGCCGGAGCCCGAGGTGGAGGAACCAGAGGTCCCGGTAGAATTGCCCAAACTGGAATTGCTGCCCATGGAGGTGGAAACGGAGCCGCCGCCCTCCCCTGAAATCGCACCGCCGGAACTTGAAATACCGGAAATGGAAGTATCCCCCGTAACGCCGCCCACGCCACTCCTGGAACAGACGGCCCCTGAAATGCCCGTCCTGGAAATTGATATGAAATCCCTTCCTGCCGCATCGGTGCCCATTGCCGTGAATGTGAGTCCTGCAATGGCCAAAAATCCCCAAATAAAGCACCCAACGCCCGCCACACCCACCGCAGCTACCGCACCGGCCGTTATTGAAAATCGTGAATACGGCATCGGCGAGGTCGATGCCGGCCCAACGGCTCTTGGGCAGGCCCTGCCCCCCTATCCCCGAAGGGCCCGTCGGAGGGGTATTGAAGGGTGGGTAAAAGTGCGATTCGTTATCACAAAAAAAGGCAGGGTGCGCAATCTGTCGGTGCTTTCTGAATCCCCTAAAGGGGTATTTCATAAAACGGTTTTGAAAACAGTACCCAACTGGCGGTTCAAGCCGGCCAAGAAGAACGGGCAGCCCGTTGATCTCTGGGTGGAACAGACCATCAATTTCAAACTGGATCGGTAATGGGAATTACGAAAACCATTCTTTTGAGCATCGTTTTCCTTTTGACGGCCAACACCGTTTCAGCAAAGGACTGCCCCAAAGAGCCAATGCCGGTGACACCGGAACTGCACGGAGTTCTGGCAAGGGCCAAAAAAGAGATGGGAAAAGGGCGGTATCAAGAGGCTCTCAACACTCTGACCGGTTTTTCTCGCAAAAATCCTGGAACCGTGCATCCCCAGGTCCCATTTCTTAAAGGGTTGATCCAATATCGATTGAAGCGGTTTAAAAATGCGGAGACGCTGTTTAGGGGGGCACTGGAACAAAACCCCTGTTTCGGTGAAGCGTGGCAAAATCTGGCGGTGGTCTATCACGGGCAAAAGAAGCCGGCCCAGGCGGCCAACGCCATGGAGAAAGCCTTTTCTTTCATAAAACCTGAAAACCCGGACCTCAAATACCAGTCTGCCCTGTTTCGGCTCATGGCCAATGAACCTCAAAAAGCCCTTAAGACCTTAAGGGAATTGACAAAAAGAAAGAACCCACCCACGGATTGGCTCATCGCCCTATCAAGGGCTCAAAAAGCGTCGGGGCAGACCCGAAAAGCGGCCGCAACCCTAGAAAAAGCGTACCGCAAAAGACAAGATCCTGAATTGCTCTATGAAGCGGCGCTTTTGCGACTGACGTCCAAGGAACCCAAAAAAGCCATTCCACTGCTTCAAAAACTGGCCCGGCAACCACGCGCCAAACGCGCCTGGTTCATGCTACTGGCCCAAACGCTCCAAAAAGAAAAAAGAGATATCGATGCGGCCAAAGTGCTTCAAACGGCGGGAAAACGATTTAAGGCCCCCGAACTCACATACCAGGCGGCCATTATTTTCATACATGCGGGAAAACCGGAGACCGCCCTACCCCTTCTTGAGGGCCTCGCAAAGCAGAAGAAGGTCAGATCCGAATGGGTGCTGGCCTTGTCCCAGGTTTATGTGTCCCTAAAAAAACCGGCCAAGGCGGCACTTGCCATGGAAAAAGCCAACCGGGTGAAACCGCATCCGGACCATCAATACCGGGCGGCCCGTCTATGGATCCAGGCGGATAAACCGGAGAAGGCCCTGCCGCTCCTCAAGACCCTCTGTGAAAAGCCCGATGCCCCTTCGGAGTGCCGCACCACCCTGGCCCATGTCCTTGAAAAGCTGGGGAAGAACGAAGAGGCCGCCAAATTACTTGCGGATGGCAAAGCCGGAAAAAAATCGACGGCTGAATCCTACAGGTCCGCGCTTTTGTATCTTAAGGAGGGACATCCCCAAAAAGCGCTTCCCATTCTAAAGGAGCTTTCAAACACGGACAATCCCGATCCCCAGTGGCTCATGGCGCTCGCCATGACCCTGGACCAGCTTGAAAAACCCCATGCCGCCTGCGAGGCCATGTCAAAGGCGGATGCTTGTAGCGCGCCGCTTTCCTCAAAGCTGAAACTGCAGATGGCCATCTTTTGGCTGAATCACGATCAAGCAAAGCGGGCCCTGCCCCTTTTGAACAGCCTCGCAAAAGAGCCAAGAGCCTCAAAAGCGTGCGGCATGGCCTATATCGAAGCATTGGTGCGAACGGGAAACCCCAAAGGGGCCAGTGTTTTTTTGAAACAACTCCTCGACCGGTATCCCGAGGATAAGAGAATCTGGCAGTTGCAGGCATGGGTCGCCATCGAGCTTGAAGACTATGCAAAGGCCGCCGCGGCCCTTGAAGTGGCCTTTCGGCTGGATCCTCCCAAACAGCGGGACTGGAAGCGCCTCGGGAACCTCTATAGACTGGCAGGAGTACCCAAAAAGGCAGCACTTGCCTACGAAAAGGCATTTGCCAACCCTGCCACCGCCAATGACCTGGATCTTCTGGCCAGCACCTATGCGGAATCCCATCAGATGGAAAAAGCATTGGCAGCCGCGGCCCTCGCCGCCAAACGCGGCCCCACCGCCAAACGGTTTTCCCGTCTGGGACAGCTCTATATGTCCAAAGAGGAATTCCAGAAAGGGAAAGAAGCCTTTCAAAAGGCGGCGGAATTGGACGATAACGGCGGAACCAACAGTCTGAGAGCCGGGTACGCCGCCATGAAGCTGGATCAGCTGGCGTCCGCCAGAACCGCTTTTGAGTCGGCCCTGGAAAAGGCCGATGCCAAGAGCCAAACCGCCATAAGCGCTTCAAAAGCCATAGAATCCATCGACCAGATGCTCCAGAGACAACCGACAAATCCCGGCCGTTAGGCCGACGCCCTTCTTAAATACCCCGTAGCCGGTCCGAAAGAGCGTCAGATAGTATGAACCTTATTCAGCAGCTTTTGAATTTCTCTTGACTCATTTTCCACCGTTCTTGTACCCTTTCAAGAATCAATTGATAGGATATGAATCCCGGTTCTTAGCGTGTTGCCAGTCACTTAGGATAAGGATTTGTTATGAGTATCAAATCAATGCTAAATGACGGAATAGTTTATACCGAGATAATTGGTGAAATCAAATATGATATTATATGTCAACAAATTGATTTCATAGCGTCTTTGAAGAACAAGATGAAAAACCATTATGAATTCAGCGATTTCACAAATGTAACGGGGATACATCTCAGCATCAATGATATGGAAAGAATAGCGCATTATTTAGAGAAGTCAGGGAGTACTTATCCACATCCACATATCGCTTATTATGTGGTAAATGACTTTCAATTTGGCATGGCCAGAATGTTTCAAACACACGTTGAATTCGCTGAGCATCCAGTAGTTATTCGAGTTTTCAGAAATAGAGACAAGGCACTTCAATTTCTAAAAAGCGCCATGAAAAGGTATGGTTAACAAGCAATTCCGCAATTCTGGCAATACCATAGCCAATTGTTGAATTCCGTGAATTCCATACCCATGCACGTGTGGAAACAGGTTTCTCTGCCATAGACCAATGTGTGGCGGCTTAGCTCATTAATTGATGAAATATACGGCAGAGAGGATATGTCATTGGGGAATTCGGGGGACACCATACCTAATTCGGAAGAACAAACAACTGGCATGCAAGTGGTTTAATCCTTCGATTCAGTAAACTGTCCGTTGGCAAAAGGAAGAGGAAAATGATTTGGTGGGGAAAAGGAAGAATAAAAGCCCAACCTAGTCGGATGTAAGAAGAATTCCGGGTACATGAAGTTAATTTTAGATTCTTACGAATTAAGTCTGAGAGTCCATCTGTCAGAACGTTTAAGCTCCTAATAATTCAGTTATTTTTTCAATATAGTCGTCTGCTTGATGGTAAGCCTTTTCGAGTTTGCTATTCGCGATGACCAAATTGCTGGGCCGGTGATGAAAAAGGCTGTTGGCCAAGGGGCCGAATAGTCGTTTATGAAAAAGTATAAACATGGTCGCGACTTTGATTGCTTTTTCGGTAAGAAAGTATGAATATTGGCGGCCATTTCGTTCAACAAGACCGTGGGCTTTCATTTTTCGCAGATCGTAACGCGTTTGATTGATTGTATAATCTGGTAATTCAAAGGCTTCAACGACCGCTTTATGAATGGCTGCCGAAGACCAGCCGTTGAGACAGGTTCCCGCGTGCATAATCGTTTCCATCAAACGGATCATCCGGTTGTCTTGAATTTTTATGCCGGCGATGCGTGTGTTTTTATGGGTTATCGCTAATGCAAGTCTTTGCAATAAGGGAAAATCAAAGTGTGCATTTAAAGTGCAGGATTGGATTTGTGCAAAACGGTCCAGGATTTCTTTAGACGTCTTTCGAACGGTATCCAGATGTTCGAGCGATTTTTTGATGCGCAAATCAGGGAGGTGATTGCTGCAGATTTCCATACGAAGAAATGTACGGTACTTCTCATATTGCTTTACAAAGGAATTCTTGAAATACGCTCGAAAGGTGTGATGGGACTGGTCCAGACGTTCAAATACGGTTTGTAATTTTCCTTTGAACCTTCGATTGATATACCATCCAAACATGTTGGATATTTTATCGGCGGTCATTGAAAAAAAGCTGAGTTCACAGGATCTTTCAAACAGTTTGCGAATCGGAAAGCTGCGACGAAAAATAGAATTTTGACAATATTCGATTTGAGAAATGGGGCTCATCCGACTAAAGCGTACTTTTTTTAATCGCCACTATTTTGAGCCGGAGGATTCCACATTAGGGCGTCCGTCAAGCCTTGATCGGATACGAGAATCCCGACGGTGCGGAGCACCGCTTATGTACTGCGCTGAAGCCCTGAGGGTCTCGGCGTCCTGAAGGAGTTCATTGCCTGAATTTGTGAGGTAAACTACGGCATCAAACCTCGTTCTCCGGCAGTTTGCGGTAGTCCACCTTCCGAATGGCAACATCGGCATCCTCGATGTTCTGGCGGGCGTGTCCCGGCAAGGATCAATATTTCATCATCTCTGAATTCCCAGGCAACTTGCTTTTTTACCACCCTCCCTATTCCCACGGTTAAAAAACGTCGGTTTGCTCTGGGCACTTTCCTTGTGCTCTTAGGATGGCCATCTTGCCATCAAGAAATATCTCTTAAGGTCGAAAATATGGCTGTTTCGATGAATTTATAATCACATTACAACATGTTAGTCTGGTTCGACCCAGACCCGGCAGACCCATCATTAGTTGCCTTAATCCGACCAGAGACCCCGGAGATCTGTCGATATCTCGACTGAGACCTCTTGTTGGCCGGCCTGAGAGATCTCTGGCACGCTAGAACGAACCGCCCACAGGTAACAACCGTCGCCCCAATCAGCACCTTTCTTGTAACCAGTATATACACTACCGTAATTTGAGAAATCCACAATAAATGCGAAATCATCTTCCATGTTTCCATAATGAGGGTTATAAAAAACAGTGGTACTACTCCAATAACAAGCGCGATCAAACTGGACATTATCGAAATATGATTCATAACCGTCGGGCAGGGCTGGGCATTTTTTTGAGGAGTCAGCAAGGCTATGTAATTCATTAATATTCGGTAACCTCCATTCCCCTGGCACGGAGCTATCAGTTAGGCCGGCTTCTCCGTGACGCAGTTTTATTGGCGACTTTACGGCCTCCCACCAAGGACCACTTATCCCCCACAAATTTGCATTCTTCAGCCATACAAGCCCCGTCAAATTATCAGTCACAGTACCATCGCGATTGTCCGTAAAACGTTTTCCCGTCCAACCGTGATGGTCCTGTAAAAAGTAAAACCAATTTAACCATTTGAAATACTTGCGAAGAAAATCGCTTTTGCCTTGATTTTCGACTTACATTTTGCTATAGAAA
>JANQDY010000081.1 GCA_028278625.1 Thermodesulfobacteriota bacterium | reverse complement strand
TGAATTTCCGCTCTCCGGTATACACGTCGATGGCACCGGTGTGACGGTCGTTGAACCGGGCCCCCACCGCAAAGACCAGGGATGAATCGAGAAACGCCTGATTCCCGGACCGGGTGTTGCACTGGATGCCCACATGGCCGGCCATGAGGGGATGGTTCCAGGGGATGCCGCTTTTTCCCATATAGGTGGTGACCACCGGGATTTGAAGGGCTTCAGCCACCTTGATGAAGGCGTCACAGGCATCGGCCAGGATCACCCCTCCCCCCAGCAGCATCACCGGTTTTTCCGCCTCCAGCAGCATGTCCAGGATACGCGACACCTGGTTTTTTGTGGGCCCCGCCTTGGCGATGGAAAGGGAGACATCCGATGCCGCGTCATAGGCGATTTCCGCGTTCTGCACATCCAGCGGCAGGTCGATCAGTACCGGACCGGGCCGGCCTTCCCTCATTACTTTAAAGGCCTCACGAAACACCCAGGGCACATTGGCCGGGTCCTTGACGCACCAGGCTTTCTTGGTGACCGGTTTGACGATGGCGGCAATATCCACCGCCTGAAAGGCTTCCCGGTCCAGTTGGGCCCGCACGTTCTGTCCCGTCAGCGCCAGTATGGGAATGGAATCCACCTGGGCCGTATAAAGCCCCGTCACAAAATTGCTGGCCCCGGGCCCCGATGTGGCGGCGCAAACCCCCTCGGTCCCGATGGCCCTGGCGTATCCGTCCGCCATGTGAATGGCGCTTTCTTCGTGTCGCGTCACCATGTGTGAAATGGTCCCCAGGTTCTTGAGGGCCTTGTAAAAGGGCAGTATGCCGGCACCGGGAATTCCGAAAATCTGTCTGACCCCTTCATCCTGAAGGATTTTCACGGCCGCTTCCATGGTTTTCATCGTTGTCATTTGTAACCTCTCCTGTTGTACTTGGATGTTCAGCCCTTGTGGCCCACCTCCCGCCACCCCAGATCCCTGGAAATATCCTGAGCGCAGTTGCGAACCATTTCCCCCAGGGCCTCAATCCGCTCTTCAGGCATTCGCGTCGCGGCCCCGGAGATGGAGATGGCGCCGGCAGGCTGGTTTTCGTGGTTCCGGATGAGGGCCGCCACGCATTGGACCCCCTGCTCCATCTCTTCATCGTCCCGGGCATAACCGACCTTGCGGATTCTAGTGAGGGCTGCCTTGATCTCTTTTTCCGTCACCAGCGTACGATCCGTATGCTTCCGCCGCCGCACCCGTGAAAGATAATCCTCCACCAAAGCCCCTGGCCAAAGGCTCAAGAACATCTTGCCCACCCCAGTACAGTAAAGGGGCACCCGGGCACCCACCTTGGTGAAGAGCTGCAGCATGGTGTGCTCGCTTCTCACGTGATCCAGATAGACCACGTGGTCGCCGTCCCGCATCGCCAGATTGACGCTCTCCCGGCTCGCTGTCATGAGTTTCATCATGTGGGGCCGTGCCACGGATGTGAGATCGAACTGCTCCTGGACCCGGCTTCCCAGCTCCAGAAACTTCACGGAAAGGGCATATTTCTTGGTGACCGGATCCTGCCTCACGTAATGGCGGTTCATTAACGTCGCCATGATGCGATGGGTGGTGGCGGGCGGAAAGCCTAGCCGGGCGGAGAGCTCTCGAACCCCCACGCTGCCAGCTTTGCCAATGGCATCAATTGCATCCAGGGCTTTTTGAAGTGATTTCATAATATGTTCCGCAATGTGAAACACTGTTCTGTATTTTGGTACACATTGTAAAGGCCCTTGGCTTTTTGTCAAGGCATTTTTTTGAAAATTTCCATGAAAAGGATAAGGAACCCCTTTAAGGGACCGCGGTGTTGACCGCCCATCAGTCGAATAGGCCCCATCACACGTCCCCCTTACCTCACTTGACAAATTGAAACCCCAAAAGTACTCTAGTTAATTAATATGAAATTCACATGCCTTAAGCCCGGAGTTTAGATACCAATGAAAGGAAATCGTATGTATTCTGTTCGCCCGATGGTCAGATTGCTTTTTTTCGTGGCTCTCGTTATCGTATCAGCGGGAGTTTTGTTCCTGAGCCCGGCGTGGGCCGAAGGGCCCGACTTCGGCGAGGTGGAGGACATCCTCGGCGGCCGCGGCAAGCTCCTGGCAGCGGACGATATGGTTGTCTGGAGCGCCTTTCAACACGAGCCATGGACCAACAGGGTGTTGCTGACCTCCGATCTGAAAGTGAGCAGCAACACCGTCGAGGATGTGGTAGCCCCCCCATTTTGCTCTGATAGCCCTCCTATCTTTTTCACAAAGATCGGACGGGTCTTCAACCTCCCCAATGACGTCACGGTATCGCTTGGGCCGCTGCCCCGGGACTGCTCGCCTCCGTACTATTACGGGTTGTACGCCAAAGACCCTGGGGGCCAAACCGGGATGACCAGAATCCCTTTTTCGACGCCGGATGAGACGGCCTGGATGGCGCTGGGCGATTTCGACGGCGACGGCTATGACGAGGTGCTCGTTCTCAACCCCCTTCCCTTAACCTTGAGAGTGTTCGAACCCAAGGACCTCACTGACCTGAGCCAACCCTTTGAAAAAAAGGGAAAATGGGAGTCGGAACCGGTGACTGCCTCCATCCCCTATTCGGAGCCGCTCGTGGCCGACCTGAACGGGGACGGCAACCTGGAGGTCGCCTGGGTCGATAATGGGCTGACCAATATGAATTCTGAAAATATCACGATCACCATCCGGATCGTGACGGTCTGCGGTGGTAATCTGTCCGCCAGCGGCGGTGTCTGCTCGGGGAAGTCTCTTTATACGGTAATCGAGGCGCCGACCCTTGAGGTTGACGTGGGCACGGTCCCCATGGCTTTCGATCGTTTCCTCGCCATCAAGAAGATTCTTCTCACCGCCGGGAACTACGATGGCAAAGTGCCGGTTAGCGGACGATTGGACGAGGAGCTTTTCGTCGCGTTGATTCCCAAGGTAAACGCCACCACCGGTATGGATCCCCCACAGCGGGACACCCTGATTCCCCTGGTCTACGACTTTGACCAGGATATGAACGCCAAGCCTTCGCCCAGCAACGACTGGAGCAAGAACAAGGATCCCAAGCTGATCATCGCCAATACGAATATGGGAAGCTGGGGTAGCGTGGACAGCGGCCGGCTGAACTGGTTTGAAAACGCCGATAACGTCGTCATGGTCACCACGATTCCCTATCAACTTACCGTGGGCACGCTGACCTTTGGCACCGATCTCACCATAAATTATCCGAAGTATTATTGGGATGTTCAGATCCCCCAGGGAAACTGGGAGGTCTTGGCAGCGAAGATCGGCCGCTTCAACCCGACGTCCTTGGAAGGGCCCCGGGGTTTCGATCCGCAGATTGCGGCGCTCTATGCCGACGGGGGCTCCGCCAGAGTCATGATCGTTTCCGTGGACCCGGACAACTTTAAAATTTCCAAAGCGTCGGTGACCGACGTGGGAGCCTTGGACACGGCGCTCCCATACGGACTGGCGGTGGGGGATCTGCAGGGCAAATCCCTGTCGCTGGGCAAACCGGAGATCGTCCGGGTGAGCAGTCACAGCCAGCCGTCGGTCATTCTGGGCATGCCCCCTTCACACGTGGATTGGATCACACCGGCCGGAACATCCAGTCCCGAGGAGTTCAACTTCTCAGTCGTTCCGGCGGAGTATTTCGCATCCTACGAGACCAAAGTGACACAACAGGATCAGTCGTCGCGCAAGGGAACCACCAGCTACGCATTCTCCACCAAAGAAACCGTTGAGGGTTCTGTGACCTTCGGCATTCCTCACATTGACTCGGTTTCGGAGAGCTTCAAGTTCTCCGCCGAGCAGTCGAGCAAGGGATTCGTGGACAAGAAGTACGACACCTACGAAACCGAGGAATTCGATGTATCGGTAGAGACCCTCTACGGTGACCAAGTGTGGTATACCAGCTCCACGTTCAACGTCTACTACTATCGGGTGCTCGGGGAAACGGCCTGCCCGCAAGGGAACCCGGAATGCGAAGCTGACCAGGAACTCCCCCTCTATGTACAGTTCTCGGGACCGGACCGGATTGTGCGGACGGAGATCAACGGCGCGACCCTGGAGTGGTTCCAGCCGGTGCACGAGCCGGGCAACGTGCTTTCGTACCCGTGGGATCTGGCGCAGCTCAAGCTGAGGCAGCCAAGCTTTTCTCCCTACACGAGCGAAAACCCGACCGAGTGGGCAACCGATTCCTCGATCCGGGTGGAGCATGCCAACTGGACCAAGGGACAGGGCGAGAATAAGACTGTGGGGCAGACATCCACATACGCCTTTGACACCTCGGTCTCGGCCTCGGGCGAGGCCACTTTCGAGGGCGGCAGCGCGGGCGGTAAAGCCACGTTGTCACTGCACACCAGCAAATCTCTCAGCACGCTGAACTCAGAGTCCCAGGATTTGGGCGCATCGACCGGCGTGGGGGTGACAAAGAAGGCAGATTTCAAGACGCCCAATCTGTACCAGTATTCAGCCCAGACCTTCGTTTTCGGGCAAAGTGCACCCGTTGGGACCCTGCAGGAGATCTCGCTGGGGACCGATTTCCAGGGGCCGGGGCAACTGCAGACCGCGTTTACCGCCGATCCGACGATGAACGGCGGAGCGTGGTGGGAAACGGGGTACCCGAAGCCGGACGTGGCTTTAAACCACCCGGCCCGGTGGGGTTTCGAGGGAAGAAACAGACAATATGAAAAGCTTCCTTCCAACTGCCTGCCCGTGGCGGGAGCCGTGGCGGAGCAGTGTACCGTCTACAACAAGCCCGATCCGAGCGAACCCTGGACCAGCCAATTCTACTGGATGAAAGGGCTTTTGATCACGCCCTCCGATTCAAAAGGGGCGGGGCCTCAGTTGATGCGGCTCCGCGAGGAGGAGGAAGTCGATCTCCGGGTGCGCGTATACAACTACAGCCTTACGGAGATGCCGGAAGGAACCCGGGTGCACGTGCGTTTTTATGGCCAAGAATGGCATGGTGTCGACCCGCTGGCGGATGCCTTCCTGATCGATGAAGTGGTTCTGTACCCGATTCCCGCATTCAACGATCCGAACCCGGGGAGCATCGGCAAGCCCAATTGGACAATTGCCAAGACGACCTTCACGCCAACGGCGGCTGAAACGGGCAGGTACCTGGTATTCTGGGTGGTTGTGTGGATGGAGGACCAGATCGGAGACCTGGTTAAAGAGATGCCCGGTCACGGGTTAACGGAGATTCCGGGAAGATTGATCGACATCGGGCAGGCGCCCATCGAACACTACAGCAACAATGTGGGCCTTTACAAGCAGGCCCTTTTCGTTGCCCCCAAAGAGAATCCCGAAAAGGCATCGGGAATATCGGAGCTGGTGCTTGAAGATCTGATCGCCACGCCGGAAGTGGCAGAGAGATATGGCCGTGTGGAAGTACGGGGCGTTCTGAAAGCATATGGCGGAAGTGTGAACAATATCACCCTCTTTTTCTACGATGGCGATCCGGATGACGGCGGCAAAGCCTTCGACCAGGAGATCATCTCTCACATAGGGGCCGAGGAATCGTACTCGTTTGCCGTGCCGTTTCAGCCCAAGGCGTGTGGACTGCGACCGATCTTCGTGCAGGCCCATCCCATGGACGGTGCCACGGAGACCCTCGGTACGGTGGATGTCGTTGTCTGTCCGCCCCTAGTGCCAATTTGCCTGACGGGTACGGTCACGGGCATGGCTTCAGAATGGGACAATGGCATGGTGCGTCTCACTGGCGAGTTTCAGCTGATTGAGCCCCTCGATTTGAGCACGGCCCGGTTGACCATACGGACCCTGCTTGAAGAAATGAGGACCAGGCTGGTACCGGAAACGGCCGGTCTTGAGCTCGAACCGGAACCCGGTTCGACCATGAACAGGGCCGTGTTTAAGACCGAGCAAGGGGATCCTGAAGTGCGTGTGAACGTCACCATAAAGGAAAACAACATCCTGAGATTGGAACTTCAAGTGGAAAGGGCCGCGATCGCCTCGCCCCGTTTGTGTAACGGTATGCCGCCCAAAACCGAGCTCACGACCAATATCCTGATCGAGGATGGCTGGCATGGATCGGCACACATATGGATGACCACGCCTTGGCGGTGTGATGCCGGAACCGATGGAACCGTCAAAGCCCTTTGGCTGGCATACGGTAACCGTTTACAGTGTGAAGACATTCGTGCGAGGTAGCGGCAAAGCGGCTGGGAACATGTTTTAGACCCATGAATAAAAAGGAGAGATGATGATAAAAAAGGTTCTTTTTGTCCTATTTTCGGTGATGGTTATGGCGTTAGCAGTAGTGCCCGCCCAGTGTGCTGAATGGGAATATGCCTATGTGACCTTTACGGGATATAACGAGGATGTGGGAGAAGTCCCTTTCGGCCTGTTCATTGAGTTCCAGACGACGGGCACGTCCGTTAATATGCAGGGGACGCTTTTGGCAAAGGAAGATTTCCAACCGGTAGGTCTCACAGGTGGCGGCGATCTTGAAACGGACGGCTCCATAAAGTCGTTCAACTTGACCGGTACTTCATCCGGTGCTCTTCGTTACGCCACTTACGATTTTGACTTTAATGTCGTTACCAGCGAGTCCAAAGTTACCATCGTTTCATATGTCCAATCCATTTCCGGAGGTTGGGATAAGAGTACGTACGTCTTTCATGGCACGTGGGATTTCCGTTTCTGCCTGAACAGTTAGTGTCCATACTCAGACAGGTACTTCCGGCTGGGTATTTGGATGACGGTTTCGAGCGTGGATCCTCCCATAAGGCAAATTGCTTTGTCGGCGACCCCCTCGCGCAACGCACTTCGGGATGTTGACCTTTCCTACTTTTTTCGTATAGTATTACAAAACCGTAACGTCTCTGAAATGTTACCGTAATTTTGATCCTTTATGAAGGAACCCAAAACGCGGCCGGGAACATTCTTACACCCATGAAGATAAAGGAGAGAGGATGATGAAAAAGGCTTTTTTTGCAGTGCTGTCGGTGATGGTTATGGCTTTAGCGGCAGTACCCGCCCAGAGTGCTGAATGGGAATACGTGTACGTGACCTTCACGGGATATAGCGATTGTACGGGAGAAGCAACGCCTTTCAACCTGTTCATAAAATTTCAAAATACAGGTGGGTCCGTTAATATGGAGGCGGCGCTGCTGCCATTATGCGACGGTTGCCAACCGGTCGCCCTCACCGGTGGCGGCGATCTGGAAACGGACGGCACTATAAAGTCTTTCAACTTGACAGGCACTTCGTCCGGGATGTTTCTTTACTATTCTTACGATTTTGATTTTAATGTCGATACCAGCGAGGCCAAAGTCACCGTTGTTCAACACACCCAAGCGCTGAACGGAACCTGGAATGAGACGACGTGCGACTATTATGGCAATTGGGATTTCCGTTTCTGCCTGAACAGTTAGCGCAGACTGAGGTCAGTACATTCCGGCAAGGCACCGTCGTGCTTTCGGCCGTGAGAGCCGCAAAGCACGCCAACATGAAGAACCATGTTGTCCGTACCAGGTGGCGGTTCGGCCTTGGTGATAACGGTCTACCGCTATTGGGGATGAAGTCCCAAGTTCCGGCTGATGATCAGTTTCATGATCTCACTGGTGCCCGCAAAAATAGACAGAGCCCGCACATCACGGTAAATCCGACAGATGCGGTACTCCTCCATGTAGCCGTAGCCGCCGTGAATCTGAACCGCCCGGTACGCGATCCGGTTCACCATCTCGCCGAGCCAGTATTTGGCCATGGATACTTCCTGTACGATGTCTTTTCCCTCTATGTGGTCCAAAATGAGTTTATCCAGAAAGACCCGGCCCATTTTGACTTCGGTGGCCATTTCCGCCAAGGTAAAGGCGGTATTCTGAAAATTCCCGATGGGCCGGCCAAAGGCTTCACGGATTTTGGCGTATTCCAGCCCCTCTTTTAGCGCTTCCTCCGCGTTCACCTGACATTTGATGCAGACTTCCAGCCGCTCCCTCTGGAGCTTTTCCATCATGTATTTAAAGCCTTTGTTTTCTTCCCCCAGAAGATTGGATGCGGGAACCCGGCAATCCTCAAAAAAGAGTTCCGCCGTGTCCTGCATGTGGTACCCCATTTTTTCCAGCTTTCTGCCGCGGGTAAAGCCAGGAGCATCCTTGTCCACCAGGATCAGACTGATACCGCGATGACCGGCTTCGGGGCTGGTTTTGACGGCCAAAACGATCAGATCCGCAAAAAAGCCGTTGGTGATAAAGGTTTTCTGGCCGTTGATCACGTAGGAATCTCCATTCCGGACCGCCCTGGTGCGTATGGCCGCCAGATCAGAACCGGCATTGGGTTCGGTGAGCCCGATGGCCGTAATGACCTCTCCCGAGGCGCAACCGGGGAGCCAGCGCTCTTTTACGGCATCGTTTCCGTAACTGGAGATATAGGGGACCGCCACATCGCTGTGAAGGGGAACACCTACCCCAAAACCGTCTCCCCGAATCAATTCTTCGTTGATGATCACCGAATACTCAAACCCCAGGTCAAGTCCTCCGTATTTTTCGGGGAGCCAGGGACACAAGAAACCGTATTCACCCATTTTGAGCCAAAGATCTCGCGGAACGGCCCTTTCCTCTTCCCATTTTGGAACATAGGGTGTCACCTCTTTGGCCACAAACTTTCTGAATGTATCTCGAAAAAGTTGATGCTCCTCAGTATATATTCTATCCATCCACGCTCTCCTCTTCTCTATTTTAGGTGGTCAGCTCCGCTGTTTATTCTTTGCTTTACCCGGCTTTTTCAAATTTTTCAAGCATGGCTCTGGGTGTGGCCGTGGGACGCTCATAACGGGGCATTTTTACCCCCTCGAAACCGGCAAGATATTTGGCGATGCTTTTCAACGGTTCCAGATCGTAGCGGTTCATCATGGTGATGGTTTCCATCAGAAAAATTGGTTCATGAGTGCCGGTATCACGGTGAATGTCGCGAAAAAGAACGTGTATTTTTTCACTTTGGGTGTATAAAAGAAGAGAGGCGCAATGACCGATGCTGAAAAATAGGAGCAAACCCCGCCCTCAAAGCCCGGAACGATAACCATATTGAATATGCGGGTGTTACCGATCAATAGGGCCAAAGCACGCGCCAAATTGGATAAAGGAATTGAATTGAATAGTGTCCTTTCCCGGTAGCAGGGTGAGAAAATGAATCGGATTAAAAGAATAGATGAAATCCTTCAAAAAGCCATCGGCGGTGATACTTCCGAAAGATTAAATCCTTCCGGTAAAAATGATGCGATTGACAAGCTCATCCATTCAATCAACCGGATGGTTGAGGTTCTGAATGCACATATCGATTCAAAAAAGGAGACCGAAACCGCGTTTAATAACAGCGAAGAAAAATATCGCCGTCTGGAAGAGAATATTCCCGGCATGATATACCAGTTCGCAATGCATCCGGACGGGACTTTTTCTTTTCCATATGTGAACGCCGCTTCAAAAGAGCTGTTCGGTATTTCACCGGAAGATCTCATGGGCGATTCAAACCTGATAATAGAGAAGATCCATCCGGGTGATCGAGAGAGATTCGAGTCCTCGGTTAAACGATCGGCGGAGACGCTGAAGCCTTGTAGAGAAGTACTCCGCCTTGTTGTGGATGGAGAGATTCGCTGGTACGACTGCATATCCCGCCCGGAATTACAATCGAACAGTGACACAAGATGGAATGGCATAATCCTGGAAATCACGGAGCACAAACTGACGGAAGAGGCGCTTCGGGACAGTGAACAGAAGTTTCGTTCCATTGCCGAACAATCATCCGATGTGATCGCGCTGACCGGGGTCAATGGCGTTATCAGCTATGTGTCGCCATCATCCGAGCAGCTATTCGGATTTCAACCCGACCAAATGGTTGGCCATCATTTCATTGAATTCTTGGACGAATCCTCCGTACCCATTGCCATACAGAAGTTCGGAAAAGCCGTTAAGGAGGGACATCATGCAAAAAATCTTGAACTTCTCATGAAACGAAAAGACGGATCCCGGTTTTATGGCGAGCTGACCGGATCTCTATTCAATCCCAGGTCAAACCAAGGGAATCTGTCGGTTATTATTCGGGATATTACGAATCGTAAGCGTGATACGGAAAAGCAGAAGAAATTGCAGGGTCAACTGGCCAATGCCGTGGAAATGGCCTATCTCGGCCCTTGGGAATATGATGTGTCCAAGGATCTCTTTCTGTTTAATGACTATTTTTACAACATTTTCAGAACCAGCGCCAACGAGGTCGGCGGGTACAAAATGTCATCGGAGGAATATACCCAACGCTTTGTACATCCCGAAGACAGGAGCATTATAAGGGAGGAAACCAGGAAAGCCGTTGAAACAGATGATCCCCATTATAGCCGAAAACTGGAACACCGGATACTGTATCCCGACGGATCCGTCGGATATATCACTGTCCGGTTTTTTGTTGTAAAGGATGTTGACGGTAAGACAACCAGAGTGATTGGGGCGAATCAGGACATTACGGATCACAAGCTTGCGCTATACAAGTTGCGGGAAAGCGAAGAGAAGCTTGCAAGATCAAGGAAAATGGAATCTCTGGGACTCCTGGCGGGTGGAGTTGCACACGATTTGAATAACGTGCTATCCGGGATTGTCAGTTACCCCGACCTACTCCTGATAAATCTCCCTGAAGACAGCAAACTTAGAAAGCCTATCCAGACCATACAGGCGTCAGGGAACAGGGCCGTGGCCATTGTTCAGGATCTTTTAACCATCGCGCGTGGGGTTGCATCGCCCAAGGAAACCCTGAACCTGAATGACATTGTCAAAGAATACCTGGCCTCGCCTGAGTTTGAGAAAGCCGAACGATTTCATTCCGGCACAAAAGTCAGAACCCTTCTGGATAAGGGCCTAATGAATATTAAAGGCTCTCCCATTCACATCAGAAAAGTCGTTATGAATCTGGTCGTAAACGCTCTGGAAGCAATTGAGGATAAGGGCGTCATTACGATAACAACCGCAAACCGCTATGTCGATAGACCCATAAAGGGATATGAAGATGTTAAGATAGGTGAATACGTCGTACTCGGTGTTCATGATGACGGACTGGGCATATCTCCCGATCATCTGGAGAGAATATTCGAACCCTTTTTCACCAAAAAAATCATGGGCAGAAGCGGTACGGGGCTGGGGTTATCCGTGGTATGGAACATTGTTCAAGACCATGACGGGTACGTTGACATTTCCAGCGGTGATAAGGGTACCGATTTCAGACTGTACTTTCCAATATCCCGAAATGAAATGGCAAAGAATGGTTTGTTCGTTTCCCTGGATGACTGCAAGGGAAAGGGAGAAATGGTGTTGGTCGTGGATGATATGGAAAATCAGAGAGAAATAACCTGCAATATGTTGGATTTATTGGGCTATCAATCCACCGCCGTTTCAGGGGGAGAAGAAGCGGTCGAATATTTGAAAGACCATTCCATGGATATCGTTCTTCTTGACATGATAATGGATCCCGGGATAAACGGCCGCGAAACATACGAAAGGATCATAAAAATTCATCCCCGGCAAAAAGCGATTATTCTGAGTGGATTTGCAGAAACGGATGAGGTGATGAAAGCACAAGCATTGGGTGCGGGTCAATTCCTGAGAAAACCATTAACGCTCAAAAAACTGGGCATGGCCCTCAAAACGGAATTGGAAAAATAACGTTGCGTCAAAATCCCCTGGTTTTGAACGGCTCCAATGAAACGCTTCCTACCCTTTCAGAAAACAAAGTGTCACCCCGCTCTTCGGCTCAATCCCGCCCGAACAGGATCGAACGCCACGAATTTCGTACACGATGCGCATTGCATATGAAAAATGCAAATGATCCCTGCTTCGGCGAATCAAGAGGTTATTCACCGATCTCGAGCCTGAAACCACCGGCTGCCTTGCTGGAAATATGCCATGCCTGACGGGTCAGGCGCTCCAGGAACCGCTGATCATGACTTATGAGCAGCAAAGCACTGGGGCACTGGGATAGCGCCGCCTCCAGACATTCTATGGAGGGCAGGTCCATGTGGTTGGTTGGCTCGTCCATGACGATGATGTACGGTTCCCGGCTCATCCCCAGGGCCAGGAGAAGTTTTCGGATCTCCCCGGGGCTCGGAGTGGTACTCATAAGGAGACGATCCGGCCTGGAGCCCAGGCGGCTGATGATGGTCATGAGCTTCCCCTTCTGCTCCGGAGATTGGGCTCGGACCTGGGCCAGGATCTCCCGGGACCGGGCCAGTTCGATCTCCTGTGGGACGAAGGTGATACGCGATTCCGGAGCATTGAAATACGGCAACAGGTTCCGCACCAGGGTGCTTTTCCCCGATCCGTTCCGCCCCGTAATGCCGATCCGGTCATCGGGTTTGATATACAACGCGGGATACGAAAGCCGCATTTCGCAACCCAGGGAAAGAAATCCCTCCGGCATATTCAGAAGTAGATCCCGGTGGGACCTTCCTCCCGGAAGCCGGATTCCCATTCGGTTTTCCCTTTTAACCCGGGTTGTTTCCATCTCCTTACGGGCCAGGTCGAGGCGTCCCTCCAGCTGGCGAAGTAGTTTTCCGCCCACACCGTCTTTTCCGGTCAAGCGGGAAGCATCGATTTTCTGTTTGGCATCGTGATCCTTTTTCGAAATGGAGCCCTTGGAACGCCTTTTGTCGCTCCGGTTGGCCAAATCCCGACGTTTTCCGGCCTCCCGCCGCAACCGGTTAAACTTCCGTTTCGCCGATTCCCGTTTTTTTCGAATCGCCGCGCACTCCCCTTCGGCTATCCGCTGCCCTTTGGAATATCCCCCTTTCCGCATAATGACCTCCGGCGAATCAATGAAAATTGTCCGGGTGCACAGGAGATCCAGAAGTGACCGATCGTGGCTCACCAGAAGTCCGATCCCCGTAAAGGAGCGGAGCGCTGCAACCAATAAATCCCTTGCCTCCGCATCCACATGGTTGGTTGGCTCATCCACCGCCAGCACATCCGGCGCCGCCCAGACCGCAACCCCGATCTGTGCCCGTTTGCGCTCCCCATGGGACAGGGTGGACCAGCGCCCGGGCCAGTCGGCCTCGACCCTGAGCCGGCCCTTCAATACCATTGCGGATTTCTCAAAACTTTCCATGAATGCCGGAAGCTCTTCCGGCGGCGCCTCCATCCGTTGGGAGCAGTACAGCACCCTTGGCGGCGAGGCAACGCGTCCCGCCAGGGGCGCCAGAAGTCCTGTGGCCAGTTTCAGAAAAGTTGTTTTACCGGCTCCGTTTGCCCCGACAACCCCGGTCCAGCCGGTGGGGATATGGAGCGTTAGATTTTGAAACAACGGTTCCTCCGAAGCGTCATACGCAAACTCTATTTTATTGAATTCGATGGATAGCGTCATGTTCATCTCCCAAACCGTCCTGTGGGACAACAAAAAAGCCACGGGGAAGACTAAGACTCCCCGTGGCTCGATAGTTACTTTCAAATTGTGGCTGCGACGGGGAAACAATAAAACGGAATCCTTCATATCCCCCCGGCGCAGGCGGCCGCCCCGGCCCCGTAAAACGGCGTCGGTTTTAAGCCACCTTCATGGCACCGTCGTGGCATGAACAAATTCCGCTTTAATCCGTCTTCACTTCTGCAGCTCCTTTTTTCAATGCTTGTAAACGACGACAGTATGGCAGTGGGATATTTCTATCACATCAGAGCCTAAAATCATAGAAATAATGTCGGCTGCCGGATACCTTCTTAGAACATGAAGATCACCGGTTTTGAGCAGGGCGGATAACCGTGAAATCAGACGAAGCGACTGGGTTCGGGTAGTCGCGTTCTACTCTGGCTATCTTTCGCAAATATGTTCGTACATTTGAAAAAAGTATGTCATCCTTGCGCACAACTTGTCGAGCCCGACCTGGCGCATTTCGTCCATTTACTATTTTCGTTTTAGCGATTCGGTTTCTTTTGTTGTCGATACCGCCGATATCAAAGTACGTAAACCCGACATCGGGTGAGGTCTGCGGCTGGACAGTTTTGACAGGCAAGCAAATGTCACCTAAAACCGTCTTCACCCATCCCTTTGACAGTCCCATAACCATTACCCTTCACCAATATTATTTCATCAATCCATCTTTTCACAAAAGGTCAATTAGCATTGGTCGCGCTGTTTTTCTTGCCCAGTTTGCTGCATTAAGCTCTGCCTGTCAAAGGGATATTTCATGCGATTTCGTATCGACATTATTATTAACGAATTCCGAGAAGTTCCCAAATTCGAACTCAACTTGAGATATGCTGATCACCCTGAGTGCAAGAAATGGCACAGTGTCAGCGCGCCTGGGGTATGGCGTTTTTCAAGGCCTTTGTGACAGTGTCGCATATGGCAGGCATGTCGTCTTCCGTGTCCATAACATTAATGAGTTGGGATAGAGGACTTGCTTGAAAATTCCGTTTCAGGAGTTTCACGCGATCATGGGTTTTCTCGAAATCACTTCGATACATGGCGCTTCGCAGTTTTTCGATCAAGCCAGGATCATGCTTTAGGGCAGAGGCAAAATCAAATAGGTCTCGAATGGTAAATGTATGCCCCCGATGGCGGATCTTTTTGGCAATAATTTCCGCGGGGGTCTCCACATGGATTGGCATTCCTTTGAAATTGTAGACAAAAAACCCGTTGTCGGTAATGTTTCCAGCGAGAATGAAATCGATCTCCCCTTCTTGCCTTATCAACTTCAAATAGTTGCCCGGAAACTGCCAGTTATCTGAAATCTGCCTGGTCCGGGGATCACCGGCGATCTGCTTCAATGCCTGCGGATCTTCCATAAAAATGTCGATATCATAGCTGATTCTATGGCGGAGACTCAGGGACAAACCCGTGCCACCACCCAAGGTCCAAGCCATTTTTAGGTCAGACAAAACGGGTAATGCCAAGCTCAACAGCCCTTTCCATTGAGAGGTAGGCCATTTCTTGAATCCATCGGGTGGTCTCTTCATCGGCATATTCCTCGGCTTTCCATCGACGCTGAGCGTCCATAAGGGCTTTGAACGTGAAAGCCCCTGACAACACGATTTCGTGAATCAAGCCTGCTGGGGTTTCCAGGAAAAAACTCAGGATATGCGGCCTCCACTTCTGGTCCGCGCACGTCCCCTGAATGCAGGCAACACAGGTATCTTCGTCGATCTCTACTGGAAGAGATGTGTTGATGTGCACAATGGCCGCTTTGAGGGGGCTCATATCTAAAGAAAACCGTTCTGTTTACGGGTTTTTGCATCGTTGTTCAAATTGTAACCCAGATTATTTCTCCTGTAAATGCCCTTGAGATATGCGTTTCAAGCCTTTCTTCGTATCCAAACCGGAATTCGAGATCTCGTTCCATGTTCTTTTTCTTGTATTCTTGTAGATCGCTCATCGTAACACCCTTTTGTCGAAATGGCGCTTTTTCCGTTTTTCGGCAGTGGCAATCTCCAATCAAAAAATTCCTCCACTGGGCTTTTGCCTGAATCAAATCTATAAAATCAGATCCCGACGCCACTGCAGTGAATCCGCGAGCGGATCCACAATCGTGAACCGGCTGTGGACTGCGGGAATGTTATGAGAAAATTGATACGGAGGAGGCGTTCTGGTTCCGAGGAACCAGCTTTCCATACTACACCCTGAAATCAGACATCCTCCCCAACAAGAGGGGCACGGAAGACTTTCCCATGGTTTTTTCGCCTTTTCATTCAAGGAATCCCTACAAGATCATCGGCAGAGACGCCATCCCGAAGGTATCTTCCCTCTCTGTCTTGTCCGGGCGCAACTTGTGCCCTATGGTGCGGATCGTGGAAATCGGTTCCCGCCGTGGTGAATAGCCCCAGTTCGGATGCGAGGTCCTCCAGTTGGGAAATCAGACCAGGACCGTGCTTGAAGGTATAGACTTCAATCCCTTTTACACCCAAAGCGGCTATCGATCTGATGTATTCCGCACTCAACCGCTGTTCCCCGGGGTGTGCCAGCACCGGCAGACCACCCATGCCCGTGATTGCCGCGATTGCTTGATCCGCGGAAAGCAAGTCATCTTTTTCTCTTTGTATCCACCATCGCGTTCCCGGAGAAATGGCGAAAGGTTTGAGTTGGTCCACATACCGTTGTCGAAGTTCCGGCCAGTAGGATTCGCCCCGTCGCTCCGGTTCGGGTCGTCCCGTAAAGAGATACATGCAGTGGCGCGGAGGAATTTGTAGCCCGGGGGAGATCTTTCCGAGCTTGGCCGCCAGCACCATGGCAATGTGTATGGGGCTTGTCATTGATCCGCGTCCCGGTCCGATCTCCTCCGGCTTGACGCATACATGGTGCTTGCCGCCGTCGGGTGTTTTGACGATGAGCGGGTTCTCACAGGTCATCGCGCACATTTTGCGAGCATACGCGAGGTCTCTTTCTTTCAGTCCCGTGAGATAATCCGTAAGCCATCTATCGGCTGAAGCCACGGACGTCCTGAAACCATAACCGAGTATATGAACCGTAATGTTGCCATGTTTGCAGGTGAGTTCGATGCCGGGCACGAATCGGACCCCGACTTCGTCCGCCGCCACCTGTGCCTCGTCGAGCCCGGCGATGGTGTCATGGTCCGTAAGACTGATCTCCTCAACCCCGGATCGCCATGCATACCTCACCAATTCGGTCGGATCAAAAAGGCCGTCTGAGCAATTGGAATGCATATGAAAGTCCCTGACGGGCGTTGTCAATGTTGTTTCCTTTCTTTATTAAGGCGCCGAATTGTCCTTCCACGAATCACACAGGGAGAAATTGTCCAGCCGGAACAAGTCAACAAAGAAACAACGTGCCCTGCCCACACCAACCTCTCAACCTGCTTGAATCACAAGGATATAGAGAAGCGGTTCATCGGTAAAACCGGCCAGCCTGAACCCGTAAAAAGAGAAGACATCTTCAGCTTGGGCTTTGGATTGGGGAAAATCATCAATGGGAAACGGCATCTTTTGCTTCAGAAACCGTGTAAATGCCTTTCCCATGGGGTGACTGATGATGATGCGGCCGCCGGGGCGGATCATCCTCCTCAGGTTGGTGAAGGTGGTATGTTTGTCTACCAGATTCGGATAGCATGCATTGATAAAAAACACATCCACACTGGCATCGGGCAGGCTCAGTTTTCTGACGCCTCCCAGAAGAATTTTCACTTCCGGGTACCGCTCCTTCACTGATGCCAGCATGCTTTCGGACAAATCATTGGCATAGATGGCCTCGGGTGCATACTGCCGGATCAGGGGGATTAACACACCGGTCCCGGTCCCGATATCCATAACCATATCCGTTTCCCGGATGGATGCGGCGGCGACGATCTGTTCCAGTCGCTCGGGTACGCCTTCCGGATACGGCGGATCAAAGAAGTGCTTGACCCTGGTGAAATATTCTGCCTGTAGGTGATTGATGCGGTCCGTTTCTTCATCGCTGAGGGTCTTAAATGATTTCATGCCCATAGTTTCAGAATAATTCGCTTCCAGGTCAAGAAAAAAAATTGACACCGCAATGATAACGTGATATCGGGATCGGACCGGGCAAAACAACGTAACCAGCTGTTACTATTGTCAAAAAGTTTTAAGAATCCCCAAGAAACACTTCAAGGGGATCCATTACATAAGACAACGCCGAACAAGGCAGACGAACTCGGGTGAAAATCTGGCTGCGCTCCATTTGCACCGGTTATTTGCAGTATTCGGCCAGGAAGGAGAAACATCCATTTACATGAAGCCGTCAATTAGAAGATCCTATTGGGTATCAGGTTTTGTATTGTCATTGATGCTGGTTGCGTCGACTGTGGCTTTCGGCATTGACCACGGGGATGTATCAATTACTGAAGATTCCAATTCTGATGTCATGCTGTTGGTACTCTATATACTGCTGGCATTGGGTTTTTCGTTCCTCTGTTCAGTGGCGGAAGCGGTAATTTTGAGCATCACGCCTTCCTATATCGAAGGACAGAAGGAAAAACGGCCGAATCTTGCCGCTCGTTTGAAACGTTTGAAACAAGATAACATAGATCAATCACTTTCGGCCATTTTGACACTCAACACCATTGCGCACACGGTTGGAGCGATTGGTGCCGGGGCCAAAGCGACAGTTGTATTTGGGAGCGCCTGGTTTGGCCTATTCTCGGCTGTCATGACCCTGATGATCCTTTTTTTTTCCGAGATCGTTCCGAAAACCATCGGCGCCGTCTACTGGCCCAAACTCGTAAGACCAACTTCGCTCTTTATAAACACTCTGATTGTGATTCTTTATCCCATCGTCTGGATTTCCGAAAGAATAACCAAGTCTATTTCCCGTGGAAAGGACCTGCACATTTTCAGCAGAGATGAATTCGTTGCCATGGCATCGGTGGGCGTAAGAACCGGGCAAATCGGCAGCAAGGAATCAAGGATTATCCAAAACCTGTTTCGATTCGATTCACTGAAAGTAACTGATGTCATGACGCCACGCACTGTAATTTCAGCGCTTCCGGAGGAGATGAAAATAACCGATTCGTTGAAGCAAGTCGCTCAAAAGCCATTCTCGCGCTTCCCCGTATACAAGACGAATATCGACGACATAGAAGGCTTTGTTCTCAAAGACGATGTTTTAATCCTGACCGCTCAGAAGCAAGGAGATCGTCAATTGAAAACACTGAAACGCGAGATGCTTTCGGTTCCGGAGTCGGTATCCTTGACCGCCTTACTGGAACATTTTCTTAAGGAGCGTAACCACATTGCCATCGTCGTTGATGAGCATGGGGGGACGGAAGGGCTCGTGACGTTGGAAGATTTGATTGAAACCCTCATAGGTATGGAAATCATGGATGAAACGGACAGTGTTGAAGACATGCGGGTTCTGGCGCGGGAGCAATGGATGAAACGGGCCAAGACCATGGGCTTTCTATCTGATATCCATGAACAAAAAGCCGGCGAAAAAGCAAAGGCGGCGGTCCCGGAAGGAGGGGCCGCTGCTTAAAAGGTACATGCTCAAAATACCGGATAAGGCGGCTATGGTTTTGCCGCCTTTTATAAAGAGAGAGGAATCGGACGGTCTCCCAGAACATGAGTGTGATTAGCCATAGCCATGCCTGGGTGAAAGTCATGAACTCTGTGGTAGAATTGACTTGACGGGTCGGTCGCCACGCATTATCGTTACGAGAAAAGAGAAAAGATTTAAAATATTCAGACAGATAAATGAAAGGGGCGAAAAATGGCGACAATAACCGTTTACCTGAAAAGCGGGGATGTGGAGTCTGCCACCCGGGCGTTTCAAATGGCCAAGGTGGCGCATTCCCAGGGACATCAGACAAGCCTGTTCATGTCCGACGACGGCGTGTATTGGGCGGACAAAAACCGGAGCCTGGACGAAAAGACCGGAACCAACGACACGGCAGGCGAATTTCTACCCTATCTGGTGGAAAACGAAGTTCCCATCTACGTCTGACCCCCCTGCGCTGAAGCTCGCCAGGTGGGCGAGGAAAACTTCTATTCCAACATGATCCTGGCAGGGGCCCCAAAACTGATCGAAATGGCTGCCAAAGGGAGTGTGATTAGTTTCTAGATGATGGCGACAGGATAATCCGACAATGAAGTTTATTCACATGGATCGTGCAGCCTGACCTTTTTGATCGCGCAGTAAGGAAAGATACCTTAGAACCTTTGTTCCTGCTTGGCACAGGTCAGAAGCGCCCTTTTGATGAGCGTCTTTGCGATTTCTATCTTGTAGGCGTTTTTGCTGAGAGGGACGGCATCGGCCACAGCCAGTTCCGCGGCGGTTTTTGCGGTCTCATGATTGACGGCTTTTCCCGCGAGAAATGCTTCGGATGTTGGAGCCCTGTAAGGTCCAGGTGCCACGGCGCCCAATGCCATTCTTACGGCGGAGAGTCCTTCTTCGAAGACCGCGACCAGCCCCACGCTCACAATGGCAAAATCGATGGACTCCCGCACCCGGTGTTTGATAAACACCTGCCGGTTCTCCGACGGTGGTCTGGGAATGCGGATCTCCGTGATGATTTCATTCGGCGCCAGCGCATTCCTCATGGCGTGGTAGAAATCCACCACACCCAGAGACCTTTCTCCGTCCTTTCCAACCATATGGATTTGCGCATCAAAGGCCGCAAGGGCAACGGCCATATCCGACGGGCAGACGGCAAAACAGCCTTTGCCGGGAAAGATGGCATGGTATCGATTGTCCCCCGTAACCGCCAGGCATTTACCTTCACCCTTGCGCTTGCACATGATGCGGCCCCCCATGTCATGGGAGTAGCGATAATACCAGCAGCGGGTCTCCTGGGCCAGGTTCCCGCCCATGGTGCCCATGGTCCGGATTTGCGGCATGGCGATGGAAGCGGCGGCCTCGGCCAACATGTGATACCGTTCCTTGATGGCCGGAGAACCGGCAATATCCGCCAGTTTGGCCATTGCCCCGATTGTGAGCCCTGCTTCATCCGCTTTAATAACATCCAGTCCGGGTATGCTTTTGATGTTGATGATCAGTTCCGGGTAAGTTGCGGGCGCCCTTGTCTTTAGGAGCCCCAACAGATCGGTGCCCCCCGCCAGCAAGCGGGCGTTGTCACCATGTTCTGTAAGGAGTCGTGTCACATGGGATACGGATGTGGCATAAATGTGTTGAAAAAGCTTCATGCGGTTTTTCCCTCCGACACCTTGCCCAGGGCTTTCAGAATTTTGTCGGCTGTCAAGGGATAGTTCATAATCCTTGTGCCGATGGCATTATATACGGCCATCAGCACGGCGCTTGGGCCCGGGGAAGTGGCGATTTCACCCACTCCCAGGGCACCGAAGCGGTGTGAAGGGGCCGGTGTTTCCAAAATCACGTTCTTAAAATCGGGCATATCAAGAAAGGTGCGCCATTTGTAGTCAATCATATTGCCGTTCAGCATGCGCCCCGTGTTTTTGTCCAGGATCGTCTCCTCGAAAATGGCGGTATCCATTCCTGCCGAACCCAAAGCGCCGTGAAGCTGTCCTTGAAGGGCCTTTGGAGAAATGATCCGGCCGCAATCGGTGGCATTGAGCACATGAATCAGATCCACCCTCCCCGTCTCCGTATCCACTTCCACTTCAACAAAGGTCATCAGAAAATTGCACAGGGAGTAGTCGGGATCAAAGCGTCCTTCGCCTGTCACGGTACGGGTGATTCCGGTGACGCGGCGCCAGGGGATTTTCTGTTCGGGCCTGCCGATCACATAGATCTTTGCTGCTTCCGTATCCAGTTGTTGGGGCGTGGCATCCAGAACCAGGGCCGCCATTTCCAGCAGTTTCCTCCGGGCATCCTCAGCCGCCGCGATCACGGCGGACCCCACCGCATAGGTACCCCGGGACCCCATGAGCCCGAATTCAAAAGGATTCACCTGGGTATCGGGGGGCGACATGGTGACTTTTTCCAAGGGGAGCTTCAGCACTTCCGCGGCCATCTTGCACAGGCTGCTCCGTTGACCGGGTCCGGATTCGGACACACAGCAGTGGACCGTGGCCCGGCCGTCCGGGGTCACCCTGACCAGGGCCTCGCTGGCGTCTTCTCCCACGTCGGCGTTGCCGTGGACCCCAACGCCCACACCCTTTTGTTTGACGCCCTTTACGGATGCGGGTTTTCCCCATCCCCGCCATTTATTTTTCCAGCCAAAGGCTTCGGCACCTTTTTCAATGGCTTTCACAAAATCGATACCCCGATAGGTCCACCAGTTCCCTTCCCGCCAGAAATAGCCGTCTCCCCCTTTGACGATGTTTTTCTTGAAGAAATCCACCGGATCGAGACCGGCCTTTTCCATGGCCAGGGATATCACCGGCAGGATGGAACTCTCAAGTTCCTGGCCCCCATACCCCCGGACGATGCCTGAAGGGGATCGGTTGGTGCAGACCAGTTTTGAGCTCAAATCCCAGTTGGGGCACCGCAAAAGGAGTTGCAGTTCGCCGCAACCCACGGCGATCTGGAAGGGACCCGATTCCGACGCCGAACCGCTGTTCACAAGCCATTCACCGGAAATGGCGGTGAGGGTGCCGTCTTCCTTCATCCCCACTCTGGCATGAATCCGTGAGCCCAGGCGCAAGGAATAGGCGTGAAAATGCTCTTCCTTGGTGTAATAGACTTTTACCGGTCGTCCCGTGGCTTTTGAGAGCAGGGCCGCATACCCCACCGGCGTCAGATTGGCGTTTTTGGTGCCGTAGCTGCCGCCGCAATGGGTGCTGATGGCCCGCATATCGGCCATGCCGATAAAGGGGATGCCGATAAGCCGGTTAAAGGCGATGGACTGGCTGGGGGTATAGATGGTCAGGCGATCGCTTGTCTCCCAGACGGCAATGACCCCCGGTGGTTCAGGGGGCATGGGGTTTGGGAAAATCTCGTAGGCGCAGGTTCCTTCCGAAATGACATCCGCATCAGAAAACCCCTGATCCACATCGCCCATATGAAGACCGTTGAGCAGCCCCGGCTCATAGGCGGGTGGCTCCTCCGGGTATGTGTTGTGAGGATATTGATCATAGAGGGGCGGCGCATCCGTATGCATGGATGCCAAAACATCATAGACGGCCGGCAGCGGTTTGTATTCCACCGAGATCAATTCAAGGGCTTCCTCGGCAATTTCCAGGGTGTCGGCTGCCACCATGGCCACCGCATCCCCCACATAGCGGACCTTTTTGTCCAATACCCTGATGTGCTTGGGAATCCCCCATTCCCAGGCCGGAATATCCTCATGGGTAAGGACCGCCCTCACCCCCCCGAGGGCTTTGGCGCGGCTGCAATCGATATCTACAATCTCGGCATGGGCATGGGGGCTTCTCAAAATCTTTCCATAAAGGGTTCCCGGAACCTTGATATCGTCGATATAATTGGCCCTGCCCGTAACAATGTCCCGGGCATCCTTGCGGGGCGTTTCCTTTCCGATATATCTGTAGGGTTCAGTCATGTTCCGCCTTTTTAGCCGCATCCAGCACCGCTTCAACCACCTCATAATTGGAGATGCAGCGACAGTAATGTCCCGACAGGGCGTTCTTTACGGCATCAACACCCGGGGCAGGGTCCCTGTCCAGCAATGCCTTGGCGCTCATGAGGATCCCAGGTGTGCAGAAACCGCACTGAAAGGCGGTATGATCCACAAAGGATTGCTGCAGCGGATGAAGCCGGCCGGTCTCTTGATCCTCCAGACCCTCAATGGTGGTGATGTGGGCGCCGTCGCATTCGATGGTCAGGGTCATGCAGGAAAGTATCGGATTCCCGTTCATCAGCACCGTGCAGGATCCGCAGGATCCCTGGTCACAGCCGATCTTGGTTCCCGTAAGCCCCAGCGTTTCCCTGAGCGTTTGGGCAAGGGTATCCGTGGGGGAGACCGCCCCCTGCGCAAGTCCCATTGCAAGGTCATAGGGCTTTTGATTGACGGTTAAGTGCAAAAGGGATTTTTCGGCGGCTGATTTTTCTTCCGGTTTCATGTTCCCAGTTCTCCTAATACTTCATCAGGCTCGGCAGAAGCGTTGCGATGATTGGAAAAATCATAATCAGGAGCATGGCCACCATGTCGATGGTAACAAAAGGGGTGACCGATCGATAAATGTCCATCATGGTGGTTTTTGGCGGCACCACGCCCTTCATCACGAAGAGAACCATTCCAAAGGGCGGCGTTTTCATCCCGATTTCCATATTGATCAGGGTTAAGAGGCCAAACCATACGGGATCAAACTCGAAGGCATTCACGATGGGCATGTACACGGGAAAGGTGATCATCATGATGGAAACCGGCTCCATGAAGGTTCCCAAAACAATCATCAGAAACTGCATGACACCAACGATCAGGATATCCGGAAAGGGAAAACTGACCACCAGTTCCACCAGGCCACGGCTTGCGCCGGTAAAGGCCAGAATCTGGCTGAAAGCGGTGCTTCCCGTCAGTATCATGAACATCATCACCGTAATACGCAGGGTCGATTCCACCGATTTTCGAATGATGCCAAGGGTTAGCTTTCTATAGGCGGCCACCACCACCGCGGTTGCCACAACCCCCAACCCGGCAGCTTCGGTGGGTGTTGCCAGGCCCGCGAAAATCAGACCCGTCACCACGAAGATAATGGTGCCAAAAGGGAGGACGTGTTTTACGAAAGCGCTGATTTTCACGGACCAGGCAACTTTTTCCGGCACATAGTCTGGTGCCAGCGAAGGCTGTAGGGCGCATCGCCCCACGATGTAGGTCACGTACAATGCCGCCATCAAAAGGCCCGGCACCACCCCGGATATGAGCAGCTTCCCGATGGAGACCTCCATGAGGCTTCCCATGATCACCGCCAGGGCGCTGGGGGGAATGATCATGGCCAGGGCCCCGCTCATGCAACTCCCAATGGCCATGGTCTTGTGATATCCCCTCTTTTCCATCTCGGGCAGCAGCAGGGAGCCCAACATGGCGGAGGTTCCCATGCTGGAGCCGCTGAGCGTTGAAAAGAGCGTTCCACCGCCCACGCTGAGAATACACAACCTGCCCGGCAAACGCCCCATCCATTTGTCCAGGGTGTCCAGGGCTTGCACAAAGACGCCCGATTGAAACAGCAATTCTCCCATCAACACAAAGAGGGGTACCGGCAACAGGACAAAACTGCTGATGGCGCTAAAAACAGAATGAACGAGCTGGCTTAGGCCTGCGCTCCCTCCCCAGAGGAAATAGATGCCCAGCACATCCACCACGGTAAAGGCCAAGAATACGGGAAGTCCCACCGCCAGGAGCAACAAGAAAACCCCGACGATCAACAGAAGAAGGATCCACCACTCCATCAGGACACCCCCTTGTCTTTCTTCATCTTTCGAATGAATTGCCTCCCAAATTCAATCATCAGGCAGAAATACCCTAGAGCGATAAAGAGCAGAAAGTAGTATTTGGAAACCGTAAGCGTCTTGGTCAGCACCACGCCGTCGGTGTAGCATTGCCAACTGGTCATGAGGCTGAACCAGACCAGCACCAGAGAGACCAGTATTCCCACGGCGCTGGCGAAAAGACTGGCATATCGCTTGAGCCCCGGACCCATTCTCTCCACCACAATATCGACGCTGGCGTGTCCTCCCTTTTTTAAGAGCCACGGCGCGCCCAGAAAGGCCAGAATAAAGAGTATGAATTCACATACCTCCACCGTCCATACCTGCGGCTGTTGAAAGAAATAGCGCATGCAGATCTCAAAGGAGACGATCAGCACCGCTAAAACAAGAAGAATGCCCGCAACAAAGGCCATCGTGTCAATCAACCAGTCGAAAAACCCTTTTTTTTCCATCCCCATATCCCAGACAATGCATTATTTCTCAAGGGGGGACGTCCCGACGAACCGCAGGGACATCCCCCAATACTGCCTAATCCTTCAAGGACAAAGGTCCTACTTCCGCCAGGGGAATGCTCCCTTGGGCAGGGCTTCGGGTGAAGAGAGTTTTCTCAATTGCGGGGCATAATCAGGTGCCATCCCGGTCACGAATTCCCAGGTCTTGTCATAACAGATTTCCAGGAATTTCTTGGCCTCTTCGGGGGGGAGTGTAATCGTTTCCATACCGGCCGCCTTTCTCACCGCCTCCTCCTTCTGTTCGATCATGATGCAGCGCATGGTGGCGATATATTCCGTGTCCTTCATCACCTCCATCATCATTTCCTGCAGGTCCTTGGGGATCTTGTTCCACTTTTTCAGGTTGATCATGGTGGCCGGTTCCATGGCGAAAACCCCCGGTTTCAGTTGGTACTTGGTCACTTCCTGAAGCCCCCAGCTGATCATGCCCACATTGGGCCACATAAACCCATCCACCACCCCCCGCTCCATGGCGGTATAGATCTCCGTGGGCGGAATGGTGACCGGCGTTGCGCCCAATGCTTTGAGCGCCGGGATATAGAGGGGCATGACCCGCATTTTCAGACCTTTGAAATCTTCCACCTTGGTGATCTTTTTGTTGGTAAAGACCGTAAAAGGGATCAGACTGTGAAGCCGGCCCAGGTACTTGGCGTTTACTCTCTTGGCGAATATCTCGCACCACAGGTCGTAGAGGCCTGTTTTCCGTTCTTCCCATTCCGCCAGAAGGGTCAGTCCCTTGGCCCATGCCTCGGGCATCACCGGCTTCATGTAGCCGAAGGGATAGTACAGCAGCATGTCAATGGTGCCTGCCTTGAGGGCATGGACCTGGTCAAATGTCTTTATGACCTCGGGACCGCCGATCCAGTCGATTTTGAGGCGCCCTTTGGCTTTTTCGTTGACTTTTTGGATGAAAATGGGAACCGGATCATTGTTCAGATGGTTCTTTGGAAACGCCGTTAACGCTTTGATGACAATGGGGCCGGCATTTGCACTGCCCGTCAGCAAACCAAAAACAAAGAAAACAGCCAATATCAACCATAATGCCTTTTTCATGTCTAATCTCCTTCATTGAACTTGTTTGTGAAACACCAAATTTTCCTGATAAAACACACCATCCACCCATCTTATCATCTGGTTTGGCCTCTTTCGTGATCACCCCCTTTTGGTTGCCTTAGACCCGACGGTCCTTCGATTTCCAGTATTCATCTCTAATTTCTCGTTTCAATATCTTCCCGGTGGGGCTTCTGGGGAGTTCGTCCCTGAATTCCACGCTTTTGGGTTTCTTGTAGCTGGCCAGGCGCTCCCGGCAAAGGGCGATCACCTCATCCTCGGTGGCGGTCATGCCCTCTTTCAATACGATCAGGGCCTTGACCGCCTCTCCCCAGTAATCGTCGGGAATCCCCACCACCGCCACGTCCAGCACCGCTTCGTGGCTGTAAATGACCTCTTCCACCTCCCTCGGGTAGATGTTCTTTCCGCCGCTGATGATCATGTCGTTTTTGCGATCCACGATGTAGACGTATTTATCGGCATCGAACCTTCCAAAATCTCCGGTGAGACGCAATCCGTCCTTCATGCTTTCCGCCGTCTTCTCAGGAAGATTCCAATAGCCCGCAGCCAACGTTTCACTGCGCACCGCAATTTCGCCAATGGTTCCCACCGGCAGGTCATTCCCCTCATCGTCCACGATCCGCACATCGCAGTTCAAGGCGGCACGGCCGGCCGACGCCAGCTTCTCCAGTTGAGCCTCCGTTCCTTCAAGCACATGAGCCTCCGGCGGCAGGACCGTGACCAGCGGACCGGTCTCGGTCTGCCCGTAGAATTGGATAAAGCGACATTGGAATCGCGCCATGGCCCGCTTCAACAGCTCAACGGGCATGGGAGAAGCCGCATAGGGAATGAGTCGGAGGTGGCTCAAATCATAATCCTCGATGCTTTTCTCCTGAAGCATGGCGTTGATCATGGTGGGCACAAACTGACAGGTGGTGATCTTTTCACGGGAGAGGATGTCCAATACTTCCTTGGGGTCGAAAGCCCCCTCTTTTCGAATGTAAACCGTGTTCCCCATGAGGAAATGGCGGGTATGGTCCTCGAAGGTGACGTGGTACAGGGGAAACAGGAGCACGGTCCGATCATTTACGTCCAGCTTCATTTCGAGAGCGCAAGTAAGGGCGTTCTGATAATCCTGGTGATGGGTCCGCATGGCCCCTTTGGGAAGGCCCGTGGTGCCGGAAGTGAGAAATATGCTCATGATATCGTCTTTTGATATGTCCGATTCCGGTTCTTTGTTATCTCCAAGGCCCAGGGTATTTTCATAGGCAGTAAATGGAGGTGACGGGGCTTTGCCCAAACTTATATGGAATTCCACAAAATCCATCCCACCCGTTGCTTCCCGGATGAGATCCTCAAAATCAGAATCCACCAGCAGGAACCGGGGCTTGATGTATTCGATGATCTGTGTCAGTTCCCCCTTCTTGAGCAGGTTGTTGATGGGAACAAATATCAAACCCGATTTGGCGCAGGCAAAGTAGGTTTCGATATATTCCGGGCAATTGTGCAGCACAACGGCCAACCGATCCCCCTTTTTCCCGCCCATATCCAGAAGCCGGTTGGCCAACCGGTTCACCCGCCGGTTCAATTCCCCATAGGTGATCCGTTTGTCCTGAAAGATAATGGCCGTCTTATCCGGAAACCTCTCCGCGCTTCTCCGGACCATGTCGCCCATAGGCATGGGACATTCTCCTTTCTCCTGGTGTTGAACGTTTTATGGGGATTATGGGGCTCAGGGTCGCATTTCTATTCACCCTGACCCCATGAACCCCGTTTCCATATTTAATTGTCGTGCTATTCCGGCAGATCCTCGGGAGACTCCCAGTCTTTCATGTGATGCATCCAGGGGGCCCGTTCCACGAAAACATCGTGGGCCAGGGGGACCGGCGGATGGCTCATCCATTTGGGATCGAACGCGTCTTTTACCTTCAATAGAAATTCGTGGTAATTGGGACCGTATTTGGGCCCGGTGAGGTAGAGGGGCTGATGGGGTCCCAAGAGCGAGGTATAGGTTCGGTTCCGGATGTTCATTTTGGAAGTATCCAGGTAGAACTGGTCCACCCCGTCGGTGTTGTCATCCGGATCCCAGTATACCAGAAATTCCGAATAGCCCTGATGGCCCATTTCAAAACTCTGGAACCATCCGGGATCCCCGTAATCGGGCATGAGCGGCGGGGTGTATTTCTTTTTCACTTCAGCGTATTCCGGCCCATGCTGAATGGACTGGGTGAGGGTCTCAATGACGTAGTCCACGGACACGTACCCGCCGCACATGAGCCACATGCCGGCGGAATCGGCATTCTTGATCCAGGACTCGTCGGACGGTTTGGTACGGCGTGCAATACCCCCTAATGGCTCCATGATGTCCATGAGCACCTTCTCGTCGTAATCCATCTGTTCTTCCGAGGTGAAACCGATGAGCAGGACCCTGACAATAAAGAAATTGGCAATGGACTCCTCGGTTTCCTTGCCCCAGATATCCCAGAACTCTTCTTTACACTCCGCCTTGGCGATGGCACGCCAGAACAGGGGCACCTTGGTGACGGCCCCGCCGATCTCGGCGTGTCCGATTTCCCGCATGGCCTGTACCTGGGCCTCTTTGGAGGGGACGGTGAAGTTGATCCATTTGACCCGCTTTTCAGGCAATGCCAGGGCCGTGTTGGGAGAAATGCCGGTGGGTTCCAGCCGTTCCGGCTGAAAGGGAAGCGTCTTGATGGCCATTCGGGTAACAATCCCCAGACAGCCGCGAAGGCCCGTATACCCTCTCAAAAGTCCCCTAAGGTCCGGTCCGGGGCCTTCACCCCAGAAGGGGTCGTCGCCGGTGGCCAATGAGCCCATGCGAACGATCTCACCGTCGGGCATCACCACTTCGGTCCCCAGAATGCGGCGGTGAGGGAGTCCGATCCGATGGCTCAGGGGAGACCAGCCGTCTCCGATCAGGTTGGCAATGGCCGATGCCTGCGCACCCCCGCCGCCGATCACCACATAGGCCCCGTGTTTCATGCATTCTTCCTGTATGGGCGAATAGACCATGCCGGGTCCCACTTCGATATAAAAGTGCTTCTCATCCAGAATGAAATCGTTCATCCGTTTAAGGTCGATCAAGAGTGCCTCTTCCACATGGGGATGGGACCTTGGACCATAAAAACCGGTGCTGTAGGGCACATAGGGGATGTCGTGGCGGTAGCAGACCTTTACGATCTGCTGCACCTCCTGGGTGGTTTTGGGCATGATGACGCATCCCGGAATGGTGGTCATCACCCGTTCGTATCCCAGACTGTTTTCGTAACCCCCCGGACCGCTTCGGTACGATTCGCAGATAACCGGATCATCGGAGATGTTTTCGGGGCCCACAACGGCTTCCATCACGCGATAAACCTCTTTTGATATGGACATAATATTCCTCCTTTCGCCTAAATCCCAATGGATGCACAGATCACTTCGGAAATATCCAGAACCTGCACATTGTCGCCATGGGCCTTCACCGTTTTGGCGAAATTGTTCTTGCACCAGGGACAGGTGGATACCAGCATTTCCGCCCCGATCTCTTTCACTTCTTCCATCCGATGCTGAGCGGCCCAGGTGGCAAACTCAGGAAAAGCTGCCAGCGTTCCGCGGCCGGCGCCGCAGCAAAAGGCATTTTCCCGCATCCTGGGCATTTCCACCAGATTGGCACCGGGAATGGCGTTTAGAACATCCCTGGGCTGCGCATATATCCCGTTCTGTCCCCGCCGCCGCTTGAGCCTGGGTTCCACGCACCCCATCCATCCCCGTTTTCCTTCATAGGGGGCCCAGGGTTCGCTGAGACGGGTCAGGCTGCACGCGTCGTGGTAGGCCATGCGTGTGTTTACGGGCTTTTCCAGTTTGAGGGCCCCGCTCTTGACCAATTCATCCACATACTCCACCAGGTGAAGCACCTTGAAACCCAGGTCGTCCGTTCTGATATTGAGCAATTTAGGGTAATCCACCTTCCACATGCGGTACCCTTCGGCGCAACTGGTGACCAGGGTTTTGACCCCGGTTTTACGCATCTCTTCCACATTTCGTTGGGCCATGGCCTTGGCGTCGTCGTAGAGACCCACGGAGAAAAGGATGTTGCCGCAGCACCATTCATCGGGCATGAGCATGAAGTCGGTTCCGGCAGCACTAATGATTTTCACCGTGGACCGAGCGATCTCTTTGTTGGTGTAGGAAGCGGTACATCCGGCAAAATAGAGCACCTCCGCCTTGTCCGCGGGTTTGATCCCTTCGGGCAGCCAGTCGGTCCGTTTTTCGTGGGGAGCGCCAAAGCAGTTGTGGCTGCTTTTGATCTTCTCGGCCACTTCTTTGTGGGCCGGCATGGGACCCACTCCGTCCTTCACCGCTTTTACCCGAAGGGACTCCAGGGACAATTGGATCTCAAGGTCCAGGTTCCGTTTGCACCCAACATCACAGGCGCCGCAAAGGGTGCAGGCGTACATCACTTCGAGGGCTTTGTCGTTCCAGTCCAGTTTTCCTTCGGCCATGGCGTGGCCGATTCTCATTTTTCCGTAGGCCCCGTAGGCATCAAACTCATACTTGGTGGCGCTGGGGCACCGGGTCGTGTGCTTTGCATCGGGCATATAGGTGTGTTCCACCCAGGTACACCCCTTGCACTTGATGCAACGGCTCATATCGTAGACGAAGTTTTCGATATCCGTGATATCGAACTTGAACTCCTCTTTCGGCTTGTAATATCTGACGTTCAGTTCTTTGGCCATTGTTGGGCCCTCCTTAGAAACAGAGCTTTCCGGGATTCATGATGTCGTTGGGATCAAACACCTTTTTGAGCCGCTTGAGATGCGATGCGTAACCAGCGGCCTTTTCATAAACGATTGGCGCCAGATCGCCATAGGGTCTGGTGAAGACCACGCCCTCCGCCAGCAGGGCTTTTGCCATTTCCTTGTACATTTCACGAATGGCGGCCCTTTCGGCTTCGTCCTCGGGATCATAAAAGAAATTGAATTCCGGCCTGCAGGCCCGATTGTGCTCAATGGGCTGAATGTACATTCCTATCTCGCTCACGGGGTATCCGTGTCGAACGGCGATCTCCTCCACCAGTTCGATGAACCGGGACGCCAGCATTGGACGGGTGTGAAAGAAAAGGGACTGACAGGCCCCTCTCACGCTGTTCTTCCAAAAGGGTTTATCCGCGGGCCAGGGGTTACGAAGAATGTTTAACATCTTGTTTCCAATCCCTGGAAAACCGGGCAGCGTTTCTCCCAACCGCAAATCCGAAAACTCATTCTTCAGCACTTCCGAAAGAAAATTCATTTCATAGGCGATCTTTTCTTCGGGTCGTCTCAACAGACCGCTGATCACCAGAACGAGGGTCCAGGGAGGAAGTGTTTCGCTTAGTTTTTCAAAATCAGCCGGCCAGTCTTCGGCCAGGATCGCGGCAAGATCCACATTGTTCAACAACACCACTTCCTGGCCGATCCGTCGGGGCAGGATGCGGTACAGAAAATTGGTGGCATATTCCAGATCGTCCACCGGTGCAAACAGAACCTTGTCTATTTTGGGAATGGATTCCATCTTCAGGTTGGTCCAGGTCACCACGCCGAAGGTCCCTTGAGCACACTGGAAAAACCGATAGAAATCGAGTCCCGGACCCGAAGGGTTCCCACCCCTGGACGGTGAATCGGGATAGCCGTTGACGCTGGCGGACCCCATTCGGAACTGCTCCCCCGTGGGCCAGACCACTTCCATGGCCTGAAGGGGCTCGCCGTAATCATAAACCTGGTTGGTGGGCTCTTCCCGTTCCATAAAATCCGTCAGAACCGAACGCTGGGCAGGCGGCGTGAGGGGCATGATCACCCGGTAGCCTTCCTTTTTCAGCTCCTCGGTCAGTTTCTCCCAGGAAACGCCTGCTTCAAACCGCACCCGCCGGTTGTCCGGATCCATCTCCAGGACCCGGTCCATGCGGCTCATGTCCAGGATCACGCCCCCCTCTTTGGGTATGGCCGCGCCGTAGAAGTGGATCTTGGAGCTCACCGGCACAACTGGGATTTTGTATTCGTGACAGAACGTCACAATTTGTGAGACTTCCTCTGAAGATCCCGGCTTTACAACACAACCAGGCGCCCCGGCAGGTTCATAGCTAAAATCGGTCGCATAGGCTTGCAACTGATTCGGGTCATCGGAAAAATTGTCCGCGCCGACGACTTCGGACAGTTTGGCTTTAACGTCCATGGTTAACCTCCATTTCTGTTTCTCGTTATTGCACGATCTTTCAATCGACACATATTCAAACTACTTATCATCTGCATATTGATATTAAATATATTAACTATTTTTCTTGGTACGGGACACAGCCCCAATTTGTCAAGCTTTTTCTCCGATTTTTTTCAGCTAAAAAAACGGGGCCACCGAATCCGCTGTTGCCGGATCAAGATTCTCCGTTCTTAGAAGTTTTCTTTCCATGGCCTGATACGGCAGATGAAACATGGGGTTGGCCAGCGATATCGGCCTTTATCATCAACGCATTAACTATAAATGTATTGACTAATATCTCTCTTCGTGCTAACCGTGGTGAACTTGAGGGCGGATTTTCAAGGTCATCGTTACTTTTTTCAATGCCGCCTGGAAAAATCGCGGCGATATGATGAGTAGGTAAAGGATCAAGAATGGATAACGGCGGATACAAAAACGACCTGAGTCTTGATGAAAGGGTAATCATGGCCATTGTTCGACTGGCCGAATTTTACAAAAAGAACTCTTCCAATATTTTTAAGGACTATGGGCTTACATTTCCGCAATACAATGCGCTGAGGGTTTTGGACAGTTCCGCCAACAAACAGGATACCATATCCAATGTTGGCAAAATCATGCTTGTATCGGGCGCCAACATGACGGGAATTGCCAAAAGACTTGAAAGAAAGGGCTTTTTGCTCCGAAAAGACGACCCCAACGATGAAAGGATCACGCTTTTGGAAATTACATCCGAGGGAAGAAAGCGGTTAAGGGCCATATCCCGGAAAAAAGACACCATCATCAGCAGCTATTTGAAGGATTTTTCCCAGGCGCAAAAAAAAGAGATCGTTTCGCTGATCCGCTCGGTCATCCGGGAAAACGGTCCACATTGATTAAGGCAGCTTACCCAAACGGAAAGGGAGCTTATATCACGCCGTTGAGATGTCTCCCAACCGATGAGATCCCTTTTCCCCCCTTTTGGATCCTCGACTATCCGGATGCCGCCCTCGCCGCCATGGTTCATGTGGGCGGTGCCATGGGAACGGGATTATTAAAGGTCAGGCCCTGAATTCAGAAAACACGGTCCGCCGTGGCCCATGAAGGGAACCACTTATAGTGGTCTTTTGGAAACGCCTGCTCAAGGCCATCATAGGTGGCTTTGGCCAGGGCAATGCCCTTCCTGTCCCAGCATATTGGCCACGGGCACACGGACATCCCTAAAATCCAGGACACCGTTCTGGATGTTTTCGAAACCGATCACTTCATTGATCTTTTCAACGGTAAACCCCGGCATACCCTTTGTAACGATAAAGGCGGTCAGATGATTGTACTTTCGCCGGTCCTGCGGGTCATTGCCGGTGCGGGCATAGACCATGTAACGGTCGGCCACCCCTGCCGAGACAATATAGCGTTTCTTGCCGTTTAGGACATAGTCGTCACCATCCCGACGGGCCGTGGTTTCCTGGGCTGCGGCATCGGTGCCCGCAAAGGGTTCCGTGATGACAATGGCACCGATCTCCCCGCTTGATATTCGGGGCAAAAACCGCTTTTTCTGTTCTTCATTGCCGAATTCGATGATCTGGCGCAGCCCTCCCAGCATATTGCCCACAAAGACCCGGCCCACTCCCGGCGTTCGGTTTAGTGCCGCGGCCGCAATGCAGGCGCCGGTGGCTCCCATGCCCATGCCGCCGTATTCCTTGGGCACGCCGGCGCCCGTATATCCTTTTTCGCCGATCTTTTCGAATATGTCCCAGGGGAATTCCCTGGTCCATGGGGTTTCCGCGTCCCGCGGCATGATTCCTTCCACAATAGCGGTCATCTCTTCCTGAAACGCCTTTTGTTCTTCGGTCCACCAGGGATATATTTCCATGGGGTTCCTCCATTGATTATTAAAATTAAAAGTGCACATTGCGGGAATTTATGGGTTTTTCTTCTTCTCCGCTAAAGCCATGACAATCTTTTCAGGGGTCAGGGGTTGTTCCTTGAACCAGATACCCGTGGCATCGTGGACGGCGGTAAACACCGAAGGGGGAACGCTGACAATGGCCCCCTCGGAAGCTTCCTTGGCGCCGTAAGGCCCATCCGGATCCTCGGTAATGATATCCACCACCTCTATGTTGGGGATGTCCGTTGCCAACGGCATTTTGTAATCCAAAAGGGTGGGGTTGAGGGTTTTCCCGCGATCCATCTTGAACGCCTCATAGAGGGCCTGCCCCATCCCCTGCATGGCGGCTCCCTGGTTCTGGGCCTCCACATTGACGGGATTCAGAGGGACCCCGCAGTCGTGGGCGATGAGCATGTCGGTGCACTTCAGGAAACCCGTTTCCAGATCCACATCCACGCCGTCCTCGCATAGCCGCAGCACCGCGGCACAGGATTGATGCCCCCGTTGCCGTGCTCCGCCAAGGTAAGAGGTGGCCGACATGCCTACGCCGTGGACCACCGGACCGTTTTGCTTTTTGTCCTTCCGATTTTTCCAGGCAAGACTTTCCGCAATGGTCTCGATTCCTTCCACCAGGCCGCAGGATTTCACGGTCACCTTGTTGACCGTTTCGTGGGGCGCGGTGATGGCGTTCTTGAGCCGGACCGCCACGGGATCAATTCCCAGTTCTTCGGCCATCATTTCCATCTGAAGCTCGGCGGCAAACCGCGTGTGGGTCACACCGTGTCCCCGCATGGCAGCACCGATGGGATTGTTGGTGTAGATGCGATAGGCGTCATGCTTGAAATTGGGCAGTTTGTAGGGAAGCGTGCTCATGCACCCGGTGAGATACATGGTCAAAGGGCCGATGGCCGTATGGGCCCCGCCGTCGGCGATGACGCGGCTGTGCATAGCGGTGATGGTGCCGTCCTTTTTCATGCCCATCTTGTTGAAAACGATCATGTTGTGACGCCGCCTACAGGTCATCAGCACTTCTTCCATGGTATAGACGAATTTCACCGGCTTTCCCGTCCGTTTGGAGAAGAGCACCGAACAGAAATCCCCGGCCAGGGAATCGTTCTTGGTGCCGCCGAATCCTCCCCCGATAAAGGGCTGAATCACCCGCACCTTGTTTAACGGCAATCCGAAACAGGCGGCCAGGTGCCGATAAACGAAATAGGGACTCTGTTTGGCGGTTCAAATGGTGATTCCGGAAAAATCGTACATGACCACCGCCGCGGGCGGCTCCAGATATCCGCTAATCACCCGGCCCGTTTCAAAACGGTCTTCGTGCACCAGGTCCGACTCCCGAAATCCCTTTTCAACATCGCCAAAGTCCATGTGGAAGTCCCAACTGATGTTGTTCTTTGCGTGATCATACAATTGCGGCGCGCCCTCTTTCATGGCCTCTTCCGGATCGAATACACCGGGCAGTTCCTCGTATTCCACATCAATCAACTGGGCCGCCTCTTCCGCCGTGTCCTCGTCAATGGCCGCCACCTCAATGGATTCAAAAATCTTGGTATATCCCGTGCACCGGCAAAAATTACCGGCAATCCCTTCCTGAATCTCTTCCGGTTTGGGATCCGGATTGCTGTCCAATAGATGTTTGGCGCTCATGATCATTCCCGGGGTGCAGAAACCGCACTGCATTCCCGATTGCGCCATGAATGCTTCCTGAATGGGGTGCAGTTCATCCCCCGTTTTCAGCCCCTTTGGCCCGCTTGGGAGTCGGCGCCACCGCACCCAGACCGATGCGAACGTGCCGGAATCTGTTTTCCAGAACGTCGGCCAGAAACGCGACCCCCACCATCGCCAGATCCATGCGGGATCGGGGAGAGAGCTTGATATACGCGCCGTTTCCTTTGGGTTCCGGGATGTGGATCTCTTTAACCAGTTCATGATCTTCCAAAGCCGTCCTGCCGGGTCCCAAAAAGAAGTCTTCCATGGCCAGCTTGCGTTTCCCGTTTCTTCCCTCGCACAGGATTTGCGCTTCAAAGCAAAGAAGGGCCGGTGCCGAGTCCGCCGAGGGCACCGCATTGCAGATATTTCCGGTGATGGTACCGCGATTCTGTACCTGGGTTGAAGCGATTGAGCGCGCCGCTTCGCACAACATGGCATACTTTTCCCTGATGACCGAATCTCCGGCCACCTGGGAAATACTGGCCAGGGCACCCATGCGCAATCCGTCGGTTTCATGGTGGCTGATGTAATCGAGTTCCGTGATCCCTTTGAGATCCACCAGGGCTTGGGGAGCCGGCATCAGCTGCTCTTTCACTTTTGGAATCACATCCGTTCCTCCGGCGCATACCCTGAATCTGCCATTTTGATTCTCCTTCAGGATCTCCAACACTTCAGGGATTGTTTTGGGTTTCACATAATCCAATTTCGGCAACCGCCTGTAGAATATGGACATGGTTGGTCCTCCTCAAAATTGCATTCCAATTGAAAATAACGAATCCGCCAGCAGGCCCACCCCCGGCACACGTCTTCACTAACCGCCGCCCAAAGGCGTTAGATTGATATCCAGTCTGTCGCCTTCGTTAAGAGGTGTTTCAAGCCTTTCCGGAAAAAAAGCGATGTCCTTGTGATTGAGGGTCAGTTCAATATCGGGGCTTAACGTATCACCTTTTTCGTCCGTAAACAGAAAGTTGGTTTGATCCCCCAAATGATCCAGGAGTTCCGCCACAGTGTTGACCCAGGGCGGCACTTCAAAATCGCCAAAGCCCGCCTCGCGACGAAGGAACCTGAAGGTGTCAACAAGAAAGTCGCCCCTCTTCAATTAACTTTTCTGAAGCGGGAGGCTTCCTTCCTGTTTCCGTTCTTCCAAGGAAGATCGATTTGCCCAAGTCCCGCCAGAGCGTGTTGGCGAATTTCAAGACAACGTATGATTGATGGTCTCGTAAAAAGTCAGAACGCGGTCAAGCCGATATTATGAGCATTTGCTCAAAACGGGTGCGGTACAGGGCGGCCATTTTTTTCACCTCACC
>JANQDY010000009.1 GCA_028278625.1 Thermodesulfobacteriota bacterium | reverse complement strand
CACCGAAGAGGTCACTTCGGAGTCGATGAGGGAAACACAGGTATAGAGGAGACCGATGAACCAGCAGGCGATGATAGAACCGATAGCGCCGCCTTTTCCAACAGTAAAATTCCATCCCATGTATTCTCCGACGAGAACGATTCCCACGCCAAGGGCCCATACGTGGGCCGGCCCCAAAACTTTCAGCAGGGAAATCTTCTCCTCTTTCTTTACTTCCTGCACTTCTTGATCATTCATGTTATCCTCTCTTTCAGAAGGTTCTAAGTAGCGCTTTTCGACTAAGGAATCTGAAATTCATTATTGCAGATAGAAATCGGCTGTTGGCGTCAATCGTTCCATTGACGCTTTCTCACTTCTTTTTTGCTTCTTCTGCCGCCCTTTCCCTCTCTTCCGCAAGACGCCTTTCTTCCATGACGATTTCATCGGCCGCCTCTCGCGAACTGAGGAGGAATTCTTCATCATATTCCTTGTTGACCTTGAAAAAGTCGATGAGCATATAGAGAAATAGGACGCCTGAAGCAATCCAGCAAAAATAGCTCAGAAAATCGAAAAAATCCATAATTGGCTCTCCTGTTATTGAGGTGTTTATTAGAATTGAGACTTGTTATTCCTCTTTGTCCACAATATCGAACTTTTCATGGACGACATCCCGATACTCTTTGTCCGACATTTTCAGTAGCATGACATAGTAGCCGATGATAACAATGGCCGTGATGATAAGCGCCACAGGGTTGATACTGTAGTCGTATCGCGTGGAGATCATTTCAGCAGCCTCTTCCAGGCTTATTCCAAGCTTTTTCCAGGCAGCCACCATTTGTTCATTCTGGTTTAGGCTCTCCCAGGATAAATTTTCAGGCAATTTGGTCTCTGTTTTTCCTGCGGTCAGCCCCAAGACAATGGGCAGAAGCAGGACCACATAAATCAATACCATGATAAATATGGAATCAAACAACTGTCCCTTGCCGCTTTGCTTGGGGGGTACATAGATTTTCTCTTTCATGCTTTTTCTCCCGCTAGAATTTTCAAAAAATCATTTCGGATGATCATTTGGATTTCCAAAGGAAACCTTCTATTTATTTTTTTTTGCGGCTCTGATGGCATCCAAGTGCCGCAGATCGATGGTATAAATCAATTCTTTGTTGCGGGAATTGTTCCTGATGAGGAATATGACCCCGGCAGTATTGAAAATACAGACCAGGAGACCCCCAACGGCAAGAGCAAAGCTCATGGTCCCTGTAACCACCTCAAGCGGGGTTATCATAAAATATACGAACCCATAGGTCAGCCAGAGCACGACCAGGAAAAAAGCGGCAAAGATGCAGTCTCTGACGAACATGCTCTGCATGCGGGTCTTGAACTCTGCGGTCCGATAATAGCTGGAATCTTTTGCAGTCATGACCATTAACTCCTTTTCATGAATGGGTGGATTTGAGTTTCAGGTTCAACAACATAACGTTCGGCCGCGGCTGTTCCGTTAATGTGAAAAACGCCAAAACAGCCGTAGCGCAACTCATAATTGTTCCTACACCAGAGTGAGATAACGCCGGGTTTCCCATCGCGTGACATGGCCCATGAACTCGGACCACTCGCCCCGCTTGAGCCGAAGGTACTCGGGTCCGATATCACCTAGGGCATCCATGACCACATCATCTTTTTCAAGGGCATTGCACGCTTCGCCCAGATTCTGGGGAAGGGGCGTCATTCCCTTTTCACGCCGTTCTTCATAGGGCATGTCCCACACGTTGATGCCGATATTCGGCTCTCCCGGGTCCAGCTCATTCTTTATGCCGTCAAGGCCTGCCGCCATGTACACCGCCGCAACAAGGTAAGGATTGGCCATACCGGATACGGAACGGTCCTCAAACCGGTTGTTGGCGGGAGACCTGAACATCTGGGTACGGTTGTTGTCGCCATAGGAATTCCATGCGGGGGTCCAGTTGTATTCAGATCCGGATGAATAGACCGCCTCTCCGCTCTGAATCCGCCTGTAACAATTCACAGTGGGAGAGGTGACGGCGCACATGGCGTCTTTGTGTTTCATGAGGCCGCCGATGAAATGGTATGCCAGTTTTGAGTATCCGAGGCGGTCATCCTTCCAGTCTGTTTCACCTTCCGGCAGGGGAAAAAGATTCTGGCCGGTTTCGGCGTCCGCCACATGAAAATGCAGGTGATTGCCCGAACCGGTTTTATCCGGAAACGGTTTGGCCATGAACGTCACCTGCGCGCCGTACTTGGCGGCGATCTGAGGTGCCATGATATGAAAAAAGACGCACATGTCAGAGGCCGTCAGCATGTCTTCCCACTGCCAGTTGATTTCAAACTGGTAATTGGCATCTTCATGATCGCACTGATATACCTGCATCCCCACTTCACCGCAGCTTTTCATGAGATCCTGAAGGTAATTAACGGCCTGTGAAATGCCCCGAACGTCGTAGCAGGGCTTTTTGAGGGTGTCGATACCCAGGGGATCCCAGCCCCTGATACTGCCGTCTTCGTTTTGAATCACCAGAAAATGTTCCGGTTCCCATCCGCCGTTAAAAACGTATCCTTCCTTTCTGAAGTTTTCCATTACACGGATGAGGTTTACGCGAGCGCATGACGGCCATGGTTCATCGTCCACGTAGAGATTGGAGTGAACCAGCGCCGTATTGGGCTGCCAAGGCAGTTGTTTGAAAGTGTTGAAATCAGCTCTTGCCATGAGATCATGGCTGTGGGGTCCCTGGTTGACACCCCATACTGCGCCGCCGGCAAAGCCTGCCCCGTCATCGATGATGTCGTCAAAGGCGACCATGGGAACCTGCTTGACCTTCCCGGCACCGTGAATGTCCACAAATGAGGCCCAAAGAAATTCGACGCCCGCCGCTTCCAGTTTTTTCCTAATCTCCTCTCTACTCTCACCTTTTTTTGCGTAAATGCCCATTTTACCTCCTCTTCTAATTGCTATTATAGGTTAAGTAAGCGATCCTAAATCCCAAAAATGATAAAATGACATTCGTGTTCGAAAGCAGCAATTACGGATTGCCGAAACGAAGCGCTCAAAATGCCATTGAAAGCGTTACGCCACCGAAAAAGTGGCCTGATTTCTCGCTATAGCTGGTGTATTTGAGCAGATTATCCGCTGAGTTACCCAGTGCAAATGAGTAGGCGATCAACGGGGTGACCGAAAAATATTTTAGGAAAGGAATGGTCATGCCGACTGAG
>JANQDY010000008.1 GCA_028278625.1 Thermodesulfobacteriota bacterium | reverse complement strand
TTGGGAAATGTAATAGCCAATGGAGGCTGCCAGATCAAGGCTGATGTCATGGGGAAGCCCGAAGGAGTGGGAAATTCCCAGGTTGAAATACCAGCCGGGCAATTCGTCACAGTCCCAATAAGCGGTGAGGGTCGGCGCCAAAAGGACATCACCGCCCAGGCTCAGGTAAAACTCCTGGGTATCCTCAGTGCCGTCCAAAGCGTAATAGATGTATCCAACCCCCACACCCAACGGTCCGAAGCTGTGATCGTAGCCCACCGTCATGTCGGTTTCATTCCATTTCGCGCTTCCCTTATTGGGGCCGGCATAGACATCCGTATCCAGGTTGCCCCAAAGATTGAAAAAGAAGCCTTTGTAACCGACGGTGGCGGACGGCTGAATGACAAGGCTGTCCTTGCTCAGTTCGTAGCCGCGCCAAATGTACTGGCTTAGGAACGCAACGTCAAGAGAGGCGGACGGCACGTCCACAACCTCCTGATCCGCCTTGGCTACAGTGGTCCCTTCCCCCGGTGCAAGAGGTTTTTCTTCTGCACCTGCAATACCCGGGGCCAAAAACAATAGGCAAAAAACAGACAGAAACAGCTTTCTAAAATTGGAATTGAACTTTTTCATTGTTTCCTCCTTTTTTGAAATAAATTTTCTTCAAATGAATCACCTATAGCCAAGGGATTTAGGGGAGTGACCTAATATTATTGACACTTTTTAAGATGGTGTAGATATCATATTGGCTGAAAAAATAAAAGCTAAAATTACTTTGGGGAAACATTTTTTAAGTAGAAGTAAATGGGCTTGATGCTTCCTACTGAATCTTCTGTGTCAGGTCCGCAACATCATTGTGAGAGGCAAATAGGAAGATTTTATAATAAATAAAAAGATTATCTACGATGTTAGGGAAACTGATAGATTGGCTTCTTTTGAAGATTTGGGAAAAAAATTCCCTGAATGTATAAATTGCTAAAAAATGTTAATCATGCTATACACTTGTTTGATGAAAGTTGGTCAGTTGGAAAAGAAACGTCTGCGGTGAAGCGAATAGGCGTTTTTCTTTTGTGACACCTTTCGTTGCCAAGCATCGCTATTTAGGAAGGCCATTTTGAGGTTTTATGTAGGAATATGAACATGGAAAAATCACCCTTTTTGGATTGGGAGAAAGCGAAACGGCGATTCGTTCCTGAAGGAAAAATCCTGGTCTATTCTCTTTTCGTCGGTTTTGCGGCCGGGCCAGCATTGGCATTTCTGATTTTCACCCTGGCCGGTACCGTACCGGAAGGTTACACAATCAGCCGTTTCTACAGTGGTGTCCGAATGGATCTCATGCGCGGGGTATGGATGGCATGGGTGCTAGTTCTGGCACCTTATATTGTCGTTCAATTGTTCAGAATCTGCCTGTGGGCCGGGCGGTCACTGAGAGAGACTGTTTCGCGAAAGGAGTTTACCGGGTGATCAATCTAAAGACAGGCATCACGATGATGCTTTTGGGAATTTTCGGCGGTGTGATAGGGGGATACGTCATTATGCAGATGTCACACAAAGCCGTGTCGGCCGAGCAATTCATACTGGTTGATAAAAAGGGGAAAATACATGCGATGCTCGGAACCACAAACCTTGGAACCCCCTCCTTGGGGATCTGGGATGGTGAAGGGAAAAACCGTTTGATCATAGGATTCGTGGGGGAGGATACTCCAGGGATCGGATTAAATGATACAAACGGGAAAAGGCGCGCCGATGTGAGGATAGAACCGAGTGGTCGAGCCGGCATCGTGTTCTATGACGACATCGGAAATACCGTATGGAAGGCTCCCAACCGACAAAAACCTGGCGGAAACTGATTCTTATTTTCTATCTGTCACACCCACGTGATGGTCTATGGCCGTTCTAGGCGAAACACCGAAATTTGATGCTGAAAAACGCCGTTCTTTTAAGAGGGTTTCTTATGATAGCCGGTGGCTTCGGCAGCGCCGTTTCTGGTTTCCCCTGATCATTGCAGCCGTGCTGGTCCTTGTGGGCCTGGGATCCCACATCACCGTAGAAAAGGCCATGAAAGACATGCTTGCCGCGAAACTGGAGACCATTTTGGCGGCGGATGTCACCGGCCTTGTCATCTGGTTGGACTCCCAAAAACAGGTGGTGGAAGAATTGGTTCAGGAGCCCGAAATTGCTACGGCCATCCGACATCTGGCGGGTTTAAAAACATCCGGGCAAAGCCCCCAACAGCGGGAGAAGGATGTTTTGTCCCGTAGGAAAGTTCAAAAGATGCTGGGTCCCGTGTGCCGTCGGCACGGTTACGCGGACTTTCTCATCATCAACCGCAAAGGTATCATTTTAGGGGCCTCTGAAGGGGCTTATCTGGGGAAACCTTTTGCACCCCACCATCCCGATATCATGAATCAGGTCCTTTCAGACCGTCCCGTGATTACGCGCCCTTTTCGATTCGACCTGCCCATTCCGGATGATCAGGGGACGTTAAAGACCGGTCGACCCGTGATCATGGTGGCTGCGCCGGTCTACGGGCCCGAGGGCGTGGTCGCTGCGGTGCTTGCGTTTCTGATTCGGCCGGAAAGGGACTTTACCGGTATCTTGACCAAGGGAAGGCCCGGAATGAGCGGTGAAACCTACGCATTTGACGGCAAGGGGATGATGATTTCCCAGAGCCGTTTTGAAGATCAGCTGCGAAACGTTGGGCTTTTGTCGAAGGACCCGCACATCCACTCCATTCTTAACGTGGAAATCAGGGATCCCGGCGGGAGTCTGCTGGAAGGATACCGCCCCAAGCCCCGCTCCGAACAGCCGCTGACCGTAATGGCCAAAAGTGCGGTGGGCGGAGAAGACGGCATCAATGTCAACGGGTATCGGGACTACAGAGGGGTGCCGGTGATCGGTGCCTGGATCTGGCTCAAGGAATACGGATTCGGTGTGGTGACTGAACTGGATGTTTCCGAAGCCTTCCGGCCGTTGCGGATCCTCAGGTATGTATTCGGTCTTCTCTTCGGGCTTTTGCTCATCGCCACTCTGGGGGTTCTTTTCTCTTCCAGGATCATTTCAGCACTCCATCTTCGCATGGAGCGTCTGGGCCAGTACACGCTGGAGCGAAAGCTGGGGAGGGGGGGCATGGGTGCCGTCTATCTGGCGCAGCATGCCATGCTGCGGCGGCCGACCGCCTTGAAAATTCTGCGGCCGGAAAAAATCAATCAGGAGGCCCTTGCCCGGTTTGAGCGGGAGGTACAGATCACGAGTCAGTTGACGCATCTCAACACCATTCGAATCTTTGATTACGGCCGTACACCGGACGGTACGTTTTACTATGCCATGGAATACCTTCCCGGCGTCAATTTGCATACACTGGTCAATAAAACCGGCGTATTGCCCGAATCCCGGGTGATTCATATTCTTCTGCAGATTTGCGCTTCTTTAAATGAGGCCCACAACGTGGGTTTGATTCACCGGGACATCAAGCCGGAAAACCTTATCATTTACGAACGTGGCGGGGACTATGACATGGTCAAGGTTCTGGATTTCGGCCTGGTTAAATACGCTGCCACGGGAGATGAATCTTCAGGCTCCGGCAGTGAATTACCGGCCGGCACGCCGCAATATCTTTCACCTGAAGCCATTCAGGACCCTTCCGAAATCGACGGGCGCGCAGATCTTTATTCCGTGGCGGCGGTTGCCTATTTTCTGCTGACCGGAGAGGATGTGTTTCCAGGGAAGAGCCCCATCGATATCTGCCGAAAACAGATCAATGATACGCCGGAACCACCTTCAAAGCGCCTGGGAAAGCCCGTTTCCGCTGATCTCGAGAGTGTTCTGCTGAAGTGCCTGGCAAAGGACCCCAATGATCGACCCGGGGACGCCATGGCGCTCATTCGTGAACTTGAAAGGTGCCGAGATTCCGGAAAATGGACATATGAAGCGGCAAAGGCTTGGTGGGATGAGATCGGCGACAGCCTGGTCCAGGAGGAATTGCTGAGTGGCGAGCGTCCCAAGGTTTCCGAGTCCATGATGAGCGTCGATTTGAAAGGCCGGGAAAGAGGATGATTTTCAGTTGGCGCCCAGCAAACGCCCCAATTGCCGTTTGGCATTTCCCCAGATGGAAGGATTTTCATCCACGGTTTCGATGAGACGATCGTTCTGGCCTTCTACCATAAACTGTCTGAAGTGAACCACCTGCTCTTTGGCATCGTAAATCACCAGCGTCGGGCTGGCGGAAGCGTCCCTGGGCAATCCGACGCTGCCGGTGTCAACGATGGCCCGCCGCCCTTTCAGCTCAAAACTGTCACTTCTGGGATGAATGAACTTGATGCGTCCGAACCGTTTTTGAAGGAAGATGGTCGGGAGATGGGAATGCCCCACAAAACAGACTCTTCCCTTCATAATGGAAAAATTGTTCTGGACGTCATGCCACGCCGAATCCGTAAATGAATGGCGCCGGGTGAGATAATGCCACTGGTCCGCCTTGGTGAGGGAGGCATGAACGAATTCCATCCCGTTTTCCCGATGGTAAAGGGGCAGGTTCTGCAGCCAACGCAAGTTCTCCTCCGAAAGTATTTCCCGGGTCCTTTCGATGCCCAGGATTGCCCGCTCCGTGTGGCTGTTTTTGTATTCCGTCAACCCTGCCACGGCCCAATCGTGGTTCCCCGCCACCGTCGGGCACGCCATTTCCCGCAGCTTTTCCACGCATTCGTTGGGGAATTCCCCATAACCGACAATGTCGCCGCATGAAAAAACGCCGTCCACCGACGCCCGGTCTACGATCTCAAGGGCCTTAAGAAGGGCCGGAAGATTTCCGTGGATGTCCGAAATTACCGCAATTCGCTGCATACAATCACTATGACTCCGACGTCTCACCATTATCTTGAAAGTGTGGAACCATAAACGGTGAGTCCAAATATAAGACGTCTGTCGGGTGTCGCAAAAGGGAAGTTGCCCCGGCCGCCCTTTGGCGGCGGGGCAATGGGTACAAAGGGTTTTCCAAAAAGCTATACGGCTTCGCGCCTGGCCTGTTTTTCAATGATGAGCGTTTCCCTGGCCATGATTTCCGTTAAAGAATCACGGTCGCCATGGGCTTCGGCATGCTCCCTCAGCTCCTTGTTCTCCATTCTGATTTGAATAATGTGCCAGAGAATCCAGAAGGCCACGCCGATAATGAAAAAGAAAACCTCCCATCCGACAAAGGGATACACGGGTCCCAATTCCGCGATATTGCCGGTCCAGTCTGTAAAATTACCTGTTGTCATAGAAAATTCCTCCATAATGCCCCATAATTCGGACAGTTCATGTTATTTGATATAGCCGGCCGCCTTTGCTTCCGCACGTTCCGAAGCCAGAACTTCCGCCACCGCCCGATCGTGTTCCAGATTGGACTGAAAGTCAAGACCCATCAATTCCACCCGTTTGGGCACCCGGAGCATGCCGATGGCCTTGAAGAACTTGGAGACGATGAATGCCGGCAGAAAGCCCAGAACCCCCCACATGATAAAGGCACCGATGAGGTTCCCCCAGGGGCTCACGTGCGCATAATCGGCGTTGGGTGATGACGGATATCCCCAGAGCATAAACCCTGCAATGACCACGCCCAGCCAGCCGGTGTACCCATGAACGGAGGCAGCGCCCACCGGATCATCGATTTTGAACTTCCGCTCAACCCAGTAATGCATTTTGTAGGCCCAGACGGCACCGATGGCACCGATCAGGAAGGCCTGAATGGGGGTATAAAGGTCATTGCCCGCGGATGCGGCAATGATGCCGGCCAGGTATCCGGAGTAGGTCCAGAATGGATCGCCTTTGCTGATGAGATAGGCAGCCATGAAACCGCCCGACATGCTCATGATGAAATTGAAGGTGATGGCCGAAAGGGTCGTGGGGCCCAGGTAGATGTTGGTGCCAGAGAAAAAGACCCCGTCGCCGGCCTGAACATCGAACATGGGAATGTTACAGGCAACGTAGAAACCCCAGAAACCGCACAAGATGAGAAAAAGACCGATGGTGGTGAGCCATATGTTATTTCCGGGGATATCCCTGGGTGTGCCGTCCGGCGCGAACTTTCCGATACGGGGACCCAGGTTGATCAGAATGCCAAGGCAGGCGCCACCTCCGATGGCGTGAATAACCCCCGAGGCATATGCGTCATGATACCCCAGCAGTTGCACCATCCAGCCATCCGGATGCCATCCCCATGCCGCATCGATGATCCAGGTAAAGGATCCCACCATCACGGCGAGAATCCAGAACGCACCGGAACGGATTCGTTCGATACAGGCACCGGAAACGATGGATGCCACGGTCCATGAGAAGAGCAGAAACGCCGCCCAGAAGACACCGTTGATCCGTGCCCAGCCCGCGGTATCTTCGGCCGTGAGCGCTGCCTGAACCGGCGGCCCGCCCATGTGGGTCGCCATGAGTTCGCTCCACGGAACGGCGTGGGGCGCGGCCAGTACGGGACCGGTGATCCAGGGGCCGTTTGGCCATGCAAAATAGATCCACCACCCGAAATAATAAAAGGTGATGCTCACCAAGGGAATGACCATGGTGTTTTTCATGAGGGTATGATGCTTGTTCTTTTCACGGGACGCACCCACCTCGTACATACAGAATCCCACGTGGATGAAGAACATGAACACCACGGTGACCCAGTAGTAGAATTCCGTGAAGATAATGCCTAGTGCTGTTAGTTCATTTTCCATCTAACTCGTTTCCTCCTTCTTTCTTCTGATCAGCGCTTCAAAGGTCGTGCCCGGGTATATTTGGAAAGGTCCGCGATGTTAAAATGCCATTGAAAGCGTTACGCCACCGAAAAAGTGGCCTGATTTCTCGCTATAGCTGGTGTACTTGAGCAGATTATCCGCTGAGTTACCCAGTGCAAATGAGTAGGCGATCAACGGGGTGACCGAAAAATATTTTAGGAAAGGAATGGTCATGCCGACTGAG
>JANQDY010000063.1 GCA_028278625.1 Thermodesulfobacteriota bacterium | reverse complement strand
CGGCATATCCTTGTCTACGAGGACCCCGATGGGAAAGCGTCCCTGACGCTCCTTGGCCTCAAGCTTTTCCCAGCGCTCAACCCTGACAGCCTGTTTTTTGAATCCATTCATCATGTCCACCTGGGAACCCAGTTTGTTCTGCCGGCCAAAGTTGGTGTGGCAGGGCGAAAGGACCTCCACCACTCCAAAACCCCGTTTGGCAATCATTCCGCTCAACAGCTCATCCAATTTGGTCACATGATAGACCGTTCCCCGGGCCACCATGGCCGCACCGGCCGTGGCCGAAAGACGGCTGATATCGAAGTCGGGTTCAAAATGACCGTAGCGAGCGGTGGTGGCGGTGGCTCCCACAGGGGTGGTGGGGCTGTACTGGCCGCCGGTCATGCCGTAGTTTTGGTTGTTGACGATGATAGCGTTGATGTCCAGATTTCGCCTGGCCGCATGAATAAGGTGATTACCGCCGATGGCGGTGGCGTCGCCGTCGCCCATCACCGTGATGACGGTAAGTTCCGGCTTGGATAGTTTAATGCCGGTGGCAAAGGTCAGTGCCCTGCCATGTGTGGTATGGACGCTGCTGACGTCCATATACACCGGTAATCTTCCCGAGCAACCGATGCCCGAGACCAGGACCACCTGGCTTTTATCCAACCCGCTGTTCACCAGGGCCCTGATCAATGAGCCCAATATGATTCCAAGCCCGCAACCCGGACACCACACATGGGGAAACTTTTTGGTTTGCTTTAACCAGCTATGAACGACATTTCGTTTTACCCGAGGCATCAGTATATCTCCTTGAGCCGGCCCAGTATCTCTTCGGGGGTTATCATGCTTCCATTCAATTTGGAATGACGGTACACCTGAGTGCGGCCGTTGTTAACCCTTTTGACTTCACGGCTGATCTGGCCCAAATTGAGTTCCGGCACCAGACACAAGCGGCGGCCGTCCAGCGCCGCTTCCACCGGATGCCGGGGAAAAGGCCACAAGGCAAGCAACTGCAGAAGTCCGATTTTGAGGCCCTGGTCCCTGCCGATACGCACAGCGGCCTGGGCCGATCGGGCCGTGCAGCCATAGGCAATGATCACTTGGTCCGCATCATCCAACCTGAAGGACCTGACCAGTGCCAGCTCCTTAAAATTGCGGCTTATTTTATCGAACAACCGGCGGTAGAAAGGCTCCACCTCATCTGGGCTCCGGGTGGGGAATCCCCGTTCATCATGCACCAGGCCGGTAACATGATAGCGGTAATCTTCCCCCAGATCCGCCAGACGGGGTATAAGGCTGCCATCGGTCTCATAAGGCTTGTACCAGTCCGGCGGCTCCTGTGGTTTACGCCGGTTTATGACCGCTACCTTGTTTAGAACCGGCAATAGGACCTTTTCCCGCATATGCGCCACGGTCTCATCGGATAGCAGGATGACCGGGGTGCGGAAACGTTCGGCCCAGTTAAAGGCCAATACCGTGAGTTCAAAGCACTCCAGCACCGTGGCCGGACATAGAACCACGGCCGGATGGTCGCCATGGGTTCCCCAGCGGGCCTGTTGCACGTCACCTTGCGCCGGATTGGTGGGCATACCCGTGGACGGACCAACCCGCATAACATTCACGATCACCGCCGGAATTTCGGCGATGCAGGCGTACCCAAGGTTTTCCTGCATCAGGGAGAAACCCGGGCCGCTGGTGGCGGTCATTACTTTTCGGCCGGCCAGGGAGGCGCCCAGACAGGCCCCAATGGAGGCGATCTCATCCTCCATTTGTATGAAGGGGAATCCACGGGCCGGCATTTCCCGACTCATGAATTCGGTGATTTCACTGGCGGGCGTGATAGGGTACCCGGCAAAGAAATTACAGCCGGCCGCCAGTGCGCCCAGGGCCACGGCTTCGTTCCCCTGAAGCAGTCGTGACTTGTGTCTATGTTTCATTTGATTCCTCATTAACAGGTGCTGGGGCCAGACGCTCCGGACTGGGTCTGTCCCCAGGTTCGGCTTTACCGCGCCCTCTGCTAGCGTTTGCGGCGATGGCAAGGCCATCACCCACGCTGAGCGCAAAATCCGGGCAAAGCATTTCGCACAGGCCGCATGATGTACAGCGCGCGGACTCGGGAAGATGGGGATAGCCCCATTCATCCATCAACAGGGCCTTTCGCGGACAGAAGGCCACACAGTTGCCGCATCTCTTGCACCAGGCAGGATAAAAGAGAACCGGAGAGTCTCCGGGCATCTGCTCAGATAGTGCTTGACGGGAAAGCTTTTTTTGGGCTTTATTCATGGCAGTCTCACTGGCCACAGGACCTCGGTATGTTTTTGATCCTGGCGGCTTTTTTTGTAAGTGTTCAAAGAAGTTGTTCTTCACCTGGCAGGAAAAAATGAGCCGGGCGCTTTTTTCCTTGACAGATGTATACTTGTTTATGTATCTAATCAGGTAAACAAATGCAAGAAAAAAATTACTTTGTCATGAGTGGATGGCAAACCGCTTTACACAAAAGACCGCGTCTGGCTCCAACTAACTGATTTAGCTTAGGTTAAGTCAAAAGCAGCGGCGATAAACGCCTGAATGGAGATCAAGATGGCTAAAAACATGGAATCGATTTTGCCGGTCTACTACCAGATCAAGAACACGATCCAGAATTGGATCCTCAACAAGGAGTATAAGTCTGGGGAGAAAATTCCCTCTGAGAACCAATTGGCCAAGATGTTCAGCGTGAACCGGCTGACGGTGCGCCGGGCACTGGCCCTGCTGATTCAGGAGGGTTTGCTCAAGACCCGGCGAGGCGAAGGCACCTTTGTGACGGATGACGAAGGACGCATTAACAGCTTTGACCTGGAATTCAGCGGTTTTATGGATGACTTGTTTTACCAGGTCTCTCAATCCAAAACAAAAACCGTGGAAATTATATCTGTTACCCCACCTGAACTGGTGGCTGAAAAGCTGGAACTGGAAGACAAAGGCCAGTCAGTGGTGTTAATTAAAAGGGTTCGGCTTCTCCATGGGAGGCCTTTTGCGTATACCGTCAATTACCTTCCCGAAAAACTGGGCTCCCAAATATCCGAGAACGCTTTGTACGACCGGCCTTTGCTCCAAATCATGGAACAGGATCTTGGGGTTATCTTCGAGGAAGCGTTTCAGACCATTGAAGCAACCTTCTGCGACAGCATCATTGCTGAAAAGCTGGAGATACCCGGCGGCCTGCCAATGCTTTTCGTGGAAAGAATTATGTACAGCAAGGGCAAGAAACCGGTGGAGCTTGTTCAATCCTCCTATCGGGGGGACACCTATAAATATGTGGTCAGGCTCAAAAGGCCCAAGAACAAAGAAGGCAATGTTTGGATACATAAGGGCGACTAGCAAGGGGAATTTTTTGCCACGGTTTCAATCCTGGTCCCCCGTAAAAGGGCAATCAGAGATGAATATCATACGGGCTGGAGGTCTGAATGGCTGTTAGGGCTTTATACATCTTAACCGGGGGAACCCTTTTTTTGGAAAAAAGCGCCCTGATCAGCGGATACCATGGTGGCGAGAAGATGATTGCCCCCATCACCATGGCCCTGATCGTCTGTGATGACTGCAATATCGTATTTGACACGGGCCTTCATTCCGGCGGGATTGATGATCCTCTGGGGACTTGGGGGGAGCGTGGACTTGCCCTTTTCAAGCCAACCATGTCCAGGGAAGACGATATTGAAAACCGCTTGAACGACGTCGGCTACGGAATTCAACAGATTGATTTTGTGATTAACTCACATCTTCACTTTGATCATTCTGGGGGTAACCGGCTGTTTCGTCATTCCAAAATCCTGGTGCAAAAGGCTGAATATCGCTTTGCCTGCTATCCGGATACCTACGCTGAGAAATCATTTCCCAAGAATCATTTTGACCATTCACATCTGAATTACCATTTATTGGAAGGCGATACCAAGGTTTGCGACGGTGTCCAAATCGTATTGACCAAAGGGCATACCGCAGGACACCAATCATTGGTGGTTGATTTGAATAAATCCGGTACCATCATACTACCTGGAGATGCCATTCCCACCGATGCCAATTCCCGAGAAAACTTGCTCCCAGGACCGGTTTGGAGCGCACCTGAGGCATATTATTCCATTTTGAAGCTCAAGAATATTGCGCAAAGCAAGAACGGAATGATTCTATTTTCGCACGACGATCTGTTCATTAAGAACTCTAAGACGGCACCTGATTATTATGAGTAGTTAATTAATCAGAATAATCAGTTGGCTACAGATGAACCAGTTTTGGGAGGCATCCATGGGCCCCATGTTGGAGGCGCTTTTTAGACCAATAACGATCGGACCGCTGACGCTTAAAAACAGGATCGTTATGCCCCCCATGGTCACCGGTTTTGCGGGGGTTGATTGGGGGGTCACACAGCGGCTCATAGACTATCATATTGAAAGAGCAAAAGGCGGCGTTGGGCTGATCATCATTGAATCAAACAGCATTGATCCTTCCGGGGCCGGTCCCCATGCGCACCTGGGAATCCACAGCGATGCCTTCATTGCCGGGCTGAATCATCTTGCCGAGATCCTGCAGGCTTACGGGGTTAAGGTGGGACTCCAGCTGGGCCATGTGGGTCGACAAACTGTTTACATAAAAGACCGGCACCCGCCACTGGCCCCTTCGCCGATCATGTGCGCCCATCTCCGGAATAATCCCAAGGCGGTGGAACCCGTGGCTTTAGGCACTCATCAGATTCAGGCGTTGGCGGTCAAATACGGCGAGGCTGCCCAAAGGGTCAAAACAGCCGGTCTCGACCTCGTTGAAGTGCACGGCGCCCATGGGTATTTGATCAATCAGTTCATGTCCCCGTTTACCAACAAGCGGTCGGATCAATACGGCGGCGATCTCAGCGGGCGCATGAAATTCCCCCTGGAAGTTCTCCAATCCATAAGAAACGCCGTAGGGCCGGAATTCCCTGTCAGTTTTAGAATAAATGGTGCTGATTTTATTGAGGGAGGCCTGACCCTTGATGATTCCAAACAAATCGCAAAAATGCTCCAGCAAAACGGCGCAAGTCTGATTCACGTCACAGGGGCAATCATTGAGAGTTACCTCAATCCCGAAGATAAGAAATACACCATACCGCCCATGTGCATGGATCGGGGATGCTACGTTCATTTGGCCCAAGCCATAAAAAAGAATATTAACATCCCGGTAATCGCCGTGGGCAGAATAAATGATCCAGTATTGGGCAACCAAATCATCAAAGAGGGTAAAGCGGATCTGGTCTCAATCGGTAGAGGAATGATCGCTGACCCCCAGTTGCCGATCAAAGCAAAAGAGGGAAGATTTGATGAGATCAGGCGTTGCATTGCATGTAATATTTGCATCACGCGCATGTCCGGTGGCCTGGGGGTGAAATGCAGCGTGAATGCGTCGGTTGGCAGAGAACGGCACTACAAAATAACAAAGGCGGAAAAACCCAAAAGCATCGCCATTATCGGTGGCGGGCCGGCTGGAATGGAAGCAGCAAGGGTTGCTGCTCTAAGAGGGCATAATGTGGTTATTTATGAAAAGGAAAATCAATTGGGTGGTATGCTAAATCTGGCAGTAAAATCACCCCATAAAGAAGAAATTAAAACATTGATTGAATACCTCAAAACCCAAATCCATAGACTCAATATTAAAACAAACCGCAATATAAGAATAACAGTAGAAGAGCTTCACAAACTAAAGCATGACGTCTTTATTTTGGCCACGGGTTCAACGCCTCTTTTGCCCAACATTCCCGGCTTGAACGGTAACAATGTGGTATCCGCAAATGATATTCTGAATAGAAATTCGGAAATAATTAACCAAAACAGATCAATTGCCATTGTGGGGGGTGGCCTGGTGGGCTGTGAAACGGCCGAATATATGGCAGCGGAAAGCACTGGCAGCGTCGTAATAAAGATCATCGAAATGATGGATCGGCTTGCGATGGATGCCATTCCCGTTGAAAGAGAATTTCTTTTGCAGCGATTGACGGAATACAATGTTCAGGTTCTGTTAAATACAAGAGTTGAAGAAATAAACAATGATGGACTGGTGGTTACAGATGCTAATGGGAAAAAAGGCACGATAAACTGCACCCTTGTTGTGGTGGCTGCGGGAGCCAAGCCCAATAAAGACCTGCACCAATTCATAAATCAAAGGGAAAATGAAACATACGTAATAGGAGACTGTGGTTCTCCGGGAAGAATATTTGATGCCATACATGATGCATCACATATTTCAAGGATCTTATAGGGAGGTGTCGACTAATTATCGGTAATTTAAACGCGTGGAACATTGGCAATTGATGTTAAGGAGCATGTTTTATTAGGCAACCCATTCAGCAATCGGAGGTTTAGGAGATGAGCGAAAGCAAAAAGGATGTAACCCAGAAGAGTATCACCAGAAGAACGTTTGTTAAAATTGCTGGCGCCGCGGGCCTGGGGTTGGCCGTTGGAGGAGGCTTTCCTTCAATCTTGAGGGCCAAGCCCAAGGACATTCTGATCGGGCATATTCACCCCTTGACAGGGGGGTTGGCCCATACCGGTCAGGCCTACAAGGCCGGACTCATGCTGGCCGTTGATGAAATCAACGAGGGCGGCGGCATCAAATCCCTGGGCGGGGCCAAGCTCAAGCTGCTCCACGGCGACAGCCAGGGAAAACCTCAAACAGGCGTTGCTGAAGCGGAAAGACTGGCGGAAGCAGGTGTTACCGCGACCTTTGGCTGCTATCAGAGCTCGGTGAGCTTTGCGGTTTCACAAATCATGGAGAAACACAGAATTCCCTTTTTGATCACCCTGGCAATTTCGGAAAAAATTCTGCAGCGTGGATTCAAATACACCTTCCGTATTTCCGCGGACTCAATCATTTCCGTGGACAAAATCATCAAATCCGTCCCGGCCTTTGCCAAAGCCAATAACACCACCATAAAGACCATCGCCACCATCCACGAAGACACCCTGTTTGGCGTTACCATGAATGAGAACGTCAAGAAGTTTGCCCCGGCCCAAGGTCTCGAAGTGGTTGCCGAAATTCCCTACCACTGGAAGACCCCCGACCTTTCGGCGGAAGTGACCAAGCTCAAAGCAGCCAAGGCGGATTTAATCATGCCCACCGGCTATCTGCCCGACTCAATCCTGCTGGCCAAAACCATGAAGGAACTGAATGTCAATTGCAAAGGCGTCATTGGGGCGGTCAGCGGCGGTATCAGCAATCCGATCTTTGCCAAAGAGGCCGGTGCGGCGGCCGAGTACATGATGAACGGCATCAATTGGCCCAATCCGTTGCATCCCCGCGCCTTGGCCCTGGCAGAGAAATACGCAAAGAAGACCGGGAACAAACTGTCAGAGGATGTGGCCTACGGATACATGCCGGTATTCGTGTTTAAAGACGCTCTGGAACGTGCGGGATCCCGGGATACCAAAAAAATCCGTGATGCGCTGGCCGCCACAAACCTGAACGACCACATTCTGCCCCATGAAGGCCCCATCGCCTTTAATGAAACCGGACAGAACAAGAACGCCGGGATTTTGATTACTCAGGTCCAAAAGGGCGATGTCGTCTCTGTTTATCCCAAAGCGTATGCGCAGAAGAGTCCGATTTTTCCGGTTCCCGCCTGGAAAGATCGTTCTTAAATAAGCCAACTCAAGGTTCACGAGGCCAAATGATATGCTATTATACCGGAACAGCCCTTCTCCCTATAATGGCTCTCGTTTGGCCTCTCCAAACAGGGAAATAATGTCGTGGAATTAGCAACCATATTTCAAGCCTTGATATCCGGTCTGTTAATGGGCGGGGTTTATGGCCTTGTTGCAGTAGGCCTTACGCTTGTTTTCGGCGTTATGCGCGTAATCAATTTCGCCCACGGCTCTTTTCTGATGCTGGGCATGTACATTTCATACTGGTCGAACGTCTATTTTGGTATAGACCCCTATGTTTCTATTGTCATTACCATCATCATATTATTTGCCATTGGGGTATTCATACAAGCTTTCCTGCTGAATAAGGTAATGGAAGCTCCTGAACATGTACCATTGTTGGTTACTTTGGGTTTATGGTTATTTATAGACAATTTGGCCTTGCTTTTGTGGGGTCCTGATTTTAGAACCGTCAAAGTTTCGTATGCTACAAAGACCTTTGTTCTTGGTGATATAGTGTTCAGTTATCCCAGATTACTGGCTTTCGGATTCGCTTTTCTAATCTCATATTTACTTTATTTGCTCCTGAAGAAAACAGATCTCGGCAAATCCATACGTGCCATTTCAGATGAGAAAATTGGCTCAAAACTGATGGGCATTAATGTGAACATGGTCAATTGCATTACCATGGGGGTCGGAGCAGCCTGCGCCGGAATCGCGGGCACGTTGATTGTTCCTTTTTATCATATGGAACCGGGCGTGGGTGACAGTTATGTGGTGACCGCGTTTGTTGTGGTTGTACTTGGCGGACTGGGCAATTTTGTGGGATCATTGGTGGGGGGGATCATCTTAGGCATATGTGAAGCCATGGGCGCCATATTGTTGCCGGGTTCGATGAAAATATTGGTGACGTATTTGATCTTTTTCTTAGTACTGCTATTTAAACCAACAGGCCTATTCGGAACCACCAAATAAACCGAGAGAAGTGGAAAGCAATGAATATCTTATTGCGCAATAAGTATTATCTCATAGGGATTGCCGCCGCTGCCGTTATTCCGGTTTTTCTGAGCGGTTATTATCACCACCTTCTGATTACCATTCTGCTCTGGGCCTATTTGGGTTCCTGTTGGAACATCCTGGGAGGATACGCGGGCCAGTTTTCATTTGGGCATGCGGCATTTTTTGGCATTGGCGCATATAGCTCAAGCCTATTATACGTTGATTTTGGCATAAGCCCTTGGATTGGAATGCTTATCGGCGGTTTAATCGCAGCGGGGTTTGGTTTGTTTGTGGGCTACTTATGTTTTAGATATGGTCTGAGAGGCGCCTATTTTGCCCTGTCAATGCTTGCATGCGCCGGGATGCTTCACACCATCGCCGCAAATTGGAAGTTTGTCAAAGGGGCCATGGGTATCTTGATTCCATTGGGCAACTCAATCGGCCAATTCTCTTTTCATGACCGGCTTCCCTTTTACTACATCATATTAATCATGACGATCTGTGTTCTGGTGATAACCAGGCTAATTCAAAATTCAAAAAGCGGATACTACTTTATCGCCATCAGAGAGGATGAAGACTCCGCCGAGGCACTCGGTGTTGACGCCAAGAAATATAAGCTGTTGGCCATGGCGATCAGTGCCTTCGGAACAGCCCTGGGGGGCTCTTTTTATGCACAATACTACACATACATTGATCCGGAGCTGGCTTTCGGGTCCCACATATCCATTGACATATTGTTGCGGCCGATTGTGGGTGGCATCGGTACATTGTGGGGCCCCACCGTCGGTTCCATTGTTTTAAGCCCCTTATCCGAAATAAGCCGAAGCCTTTTCAGGGACTATAGCGGTCTCCACCTGATGATATTTGGCTCCATACTGATCGCCGTCACAATATTACTGCCCAGGGGCATACTGGGATTGGTCCAGGATACGCATAAATTTATATTGGCCAGGCTCAAGAAGGGATAAAAACGCATGGCTCTCTTGGAGGCAACCGGGCTGACCAAAAACTTCGGTGGCGTTACAGCCATAAACAACGTCAGCTTCAGTATTGAAGAGAATGAAATATTGGGCATGTTGGGTCCAAACGGCGCCGGTAAGACAACGCTGTTTAATCTTATCTCTGGTTTTCATAAGGTCAGTGCCGGAACAATCGTATTTAATGATACCGAAATCACCGGTCGCAGACCGGATAAGATATGCCAAATTGGTATTGCCAGGACTTTTCAGATTACGAGACCCTTCCCGGACTTGACATGTCTGCAAAACGTGATGGTGGGTGCCTTCAACACGGTTAATGATGTCGATCGCGCCGAGGCCATTGCGGAAGAAACCCTCGATTTCATTGGGATGGCATCAAAAAAGAACAAAATTGCCGGCCTGCTGTCGGTTCCCGAAAGAAAAAGACTGGAGACGGCACGGGCGTTGGCCACAAAGCCCAAGCTGCTATTGCTTGACGAAGTCATGGCCGGCCTTACGCCCGCTGAATCAGAGGAAATGATTCAGCTGATTCTTAAGATCAAAGAGAGCGGCATCACCATATTTTTAATCGAACACGTGATGAAAGCGATCATGACACTTTCCAACAGATTGATCGTATTGAATTACGGTGAAAAGATCGCCTCGGGAAGTTCCAGGGAAATCGCTGCCGATCAAAATGTCATTAAGGCTTACTTGGGCAAGGAGTTTAAAATTGTTTAGTGTAAAGGAAGTGAGTGTTTCTTACGGAGACCTTCAAGTCCTTAACGCCATCAGTTTTTCCGTGGGTGAGGCAGAGATTGTTGCCCTCTTGGGAGCAAATGGCGCCGGGAAGACGACAGTCATAAACGCGATCAGCGGCATCAATCACGTGCAGAAGGGAAAAATCAGTTTTGCGGGAACATATATCCATAACACCCCGCCCCATTCAATCGTAAAGCAGGGAATCGTGCAGGTGCCGGAGGGAAGGAGGGTTTTTTCAACGCTGAGCGTGATGGAAAACCTTGAAATGGGTTCCTTTGTCAAAAGGGCCAGAATGAAACGTAAGAAAATGCTGTCCCAGGTGTTTGATCTCTTCCCGATGCTAAAGAGCATGAGAGAGCAAAAGGCCGGCACCTTGAGCGGCGGCCAACAGCAAATGCTGGCCATCGGCAGAGCCCTCATGTCCCTTCCCAAGCTTTTAATACTGGATGAACCGTCTTTGGGGTTGGCCCCCCTGGTGGTCAAAGATATCTTCGAGGTCATCGAAAAAATAAACAACGCCGGCACCCCGGTTCTCATTGTGGAACAAAATATCGAAAACACGCTTCAAATGGCTGATCGGGCTTATGTGCTGGAAAACGGATCCATCACCATGGAAGGAATGGGCCAGGAATTGCTGCATGACCCTCATATAAAAGAAGCATATCTGGGTATCTGATGGAATTCTTGGTGTTGTTATTCTAAGGAGAATCAAAGTGAATTATCTTAAAACATACAACTTTCGCATGCCAAGGAACATTCTCTTCGGCGTCAATACCGCTCAAATGGCAGGTGAGAGGGTTGAGCAACTGGGCGGCAGCAAGGTTCTGGTGGTAACCGATAAGGTTTTGCATGGTACCGGCGCCGTGGAAATTATTCTAAAGAGCCTCAAAAAAAGTGGAATGACATTTGAGGTATTTGATGGGGTAACCACCGAGCCAACCACGGAGCACGTTTTTTTGGGAACGGAAATATTCCGATCCCAAAAATGCGATGCATTGGTGGCCCTGGGGGGAGGGAGTTGTATTGATGCGGGCAAGGCCATCGCCATGCTGGGCACTAATCCGGGGACAATCAGAGACTACGAGGGCAAGGGAAAGGTTCAGAAGCCCAAAAGCCCCATGATAGCGATTCCCACCACGGCGGGCACCGGCAGTGAAGTCACCTGGGTGACAGTCATTCACGATTCTGACCGGGACGTCAAATTCCTGGTTTACAGTCCCTACCTGGTGCCCGACGAATGCATCGAAGATCCGGTTCTGACCTTGGCAATGCCCCGGAACGTCACCATGTCATCGGGCATGGATGCCCTGACCCATGCCATAGAAGGGTATATCTCCACCAGAGATCCCAACGTGGGGTACGGCAGCAACCCGCTCATTGAATACATGGCCCTGCCGGCCATTGAACTGATTGGCATCAACCTCAGGAAAGCATGGGCAGACGGAGAGAACATTGAAGCCCGAAGCAACATGCTGCTCGGTCAGTTGCTGGCGGGCATGACATTCGGCAATTCAGGAACCGCCATGGTCCATGGATTGGCCAGACCCCTGGGTGCCGTATTCCATGTGCCCCACGGATTGGCCAATGCCATAATGCTCCCCTTCGGCGTTGAGTTTACCCATATGGCCGCCCCTGAGAAATTTGCCAAAATAGCAACTGCCATGGGTGAAAACACCCATGGTTTGGGCATCCTGGAAGCTGCCGAAAAAACCGTCACCGCCGTGAAACGGCTCTGCAAAGACATCTGTGTGCCAAGGCTCAGGGATTTGGACATAGATGAAGCAAAATACCGCGAACTCATACCAAAAATGGCCAAAGACGGCCTGGAAAGTGGAACGCCCCTGGTCAATCCGCGAAAGCCAACCCAAGAAGACATGATGCGTATATTTGAAAAAGCCTATTAGCGGTTGCCCTGAAACAGGGAAGGGACAATCAATAAAATGGCATCAATGACGGTGATCACTCCAAAGGGGCTTGGCAGTAATGCCCAAAAGGGATAAGCGGCATATGAAGATTTACGGGTATACCAAGAAGATGATATGGTGCGATTTAACCCGCACCCAAATTGAAATCCGTGATATTGCGGATTCTGTTCTTGAGAAGTATATCGGCGGCTTGGGGCTGGGGACCAAGATTTTGAGCGACCATGGGGTCTTAAACAAGGACCCGTTGGCTCCCGATGCCCTGCTGACGATATTTACCGGCCCCCTTTCCGGAACCCCGGTGCCGACTTCCGGAAGAATGTCCATTGCAGCCATGAGCCCGGCCACCCTGTCCTATGGAGAAAGCGATATCGGCGGTACGTGGGGCGTCCGGCTTAAAAGAGCAGGCTTTGATGGTCTGGTAATAACCGGTCGAAGCGAACACCCCGTGTACATCATCGTCAGCCCGGAGGAAGTCCGTTATGAGGATTCAAGGCTCCTTTGGGGAAGGGATACTTTCGAGACGTCAATCGCTTTGAAGAAAAAACACGGGAAAAGCACCAATGTTCTTTGCATCGGACAATCCGGAGAGAGATTGAGCAGCATGGCGGCCATCTTTTCGGACGGGAAACACGCCAGAGCTGCCGGCCGGGGTGGATTCGGTGCCGTCATGGGCGCTAAAAACCTCAAGGCCATCGCCATCGGAGATTACAAAAGGCCTGTTCCCATTTTTGACGAACAGGGACTCAAGCAGACCGTCAAAGGCGCTGTTCCTGAAATCAAAACCCGAACCAAGGCCCTGTCTGATGCCGGCACCGCCGGAGGCGTCGTCTTTGCCGAGGATGTCGGGGACCTCCCCATAAAGAACTGGGCATTGGGGGACTGGAAAGAGGGGGCCGCCAGAATCTCCGGCAAAGTGCTCAATGAGCGCATGTTCAAGAAGAAGTATTTCTGCGGGGCCTGCATGGTGGGGTGCGGTCGCCACATTGAGAGCACGACCCCTTATGGCGGCGTCGAGGGCGGGGGGCCTGAATATGAAACCCTGGGTTCACTGGGCGCCAATTGCCTGGTGGACGATCTGGACGCCATCGCCTGCGGCAACGAGCTCTGCAATCGTCTGGGTGTTGATACCCTCTCATGCGGATCGGCCATCGCCTTTGCCATGGAGGCCTATGAAAAGGGTCTCTTAACCGATGAGGATGTGGGCTACCCCCTTCCATGGGGAGACGCCCAAGCCATGTTGCGGATGGTCAGGGATATAGGTCTTTGTGAGGGGTTCGGAAGACTTCTGACCAAGGGTGTAAGGGTGGCGGCCCAAGAAATCGGCCAGGGCTCCGAAAGCTTTGCGGTCCATGTGAAAGGGCTGGAGCCGCCCATGCATGATCCCAGGGCTTGCGCAAGTCTGGGCCTGGCCTATGCCACCAATCCCAATGGCCCAACCCACTGGCCCGCCTGCAATGTCCTGGAACTGAAGAAGGTCACCATTGAGGAGCTGGGGCTGGGTGAAGACCGGTTGGTGGATCGATTCTCTGAAAAGGGAAAACCGGATCTTGTTAAGACCATGCAGGATTATGTGACCATGTTTAATTCCATAAAAATGTGCAGATTCCTTTTGAGAATAGATCCGACCCGGATTATCACCTGGTTCAGACAGGTAACGGGGATTGAACACGATCTGGCCTCTTTTCTCACTGCGGGTGAAAGGATCAGCAACCTGAAGAAACTGTACAATGTTCGTTTGGGTTTTAAAAAAGCGGATGATGATCTTCCCAAACGAATCCTGAAGGAAAAGAGAGCTACGGGCGGCTCCCCGGACTATCTTCCCAATCTGGAAAAAATGTTGACGGAGTATTACCGGATCCGGGGCTGGGACCCCAATGGCGTTCCCACCGCGGAAAAGATCGCTGAAGTCGGCTTGACCGAAGAAGCATCCCAATTGCATCAGAATGGAAATATCAATGCCGGCACTGCCTGAATATAAAACGCGCATTCTCTTGGAAAACCTGGGCGTCCCTTTGGTCCCGGGCGTTTTTGTGCCCCCCGGAGCCGACCGATCCCAACCCTTGCCCAAACCTCCCCTGTATCTGAAAGCGCAGATTCCCGGAACAACCAGCCGGGCAGCAAAAGGGCTGGTGAGGCGTGCCGACAGCCGTGATCAGGTTGAATCGGATCTGCGGGAACTGCTGGGGCCCAGCGCTTATGGGCAAGCTGAAGGCGTCTTGATGACCGGGGCGGTCCACATGGCGGCAGAATACTATGCGGCCTGTATGCTGGAACTGGGCGGCCGGAAAGCGCTTCCGGGTGGCGTTCTCCTCTTTTCCAGCCGGGGCGGCTCAGGGGTGGAAGAACGCTCCGAAAGCCTCAAACGGGTCTCCTTCTCGCTACTGACACCCCCCAAGGCCCATGAGATCATAAGCCGCACGGGCCGGGTTGAGAATCCCAAAGCCCTGGGGCTGTTTTTGGAAGGGCTCATCAAGACCTTTATCCGCTATAAGCTGCTGGTTCTGGAGATCAATCCCGTCGGTGTGTTGGAAGATGGATCACTGATGGCCATCGATTGCCGGGCCGAGTTTGAAACCCATGCGGTGGGGAAAAAGGAAAAGGCACTTTTCAGCGTAACCCCATCGGCCGAACAGGAACCGACCCGGCTTGAGCGCATCGTGGAGAAGATAAATCTGGCCGAACCGGCCGGCACGGGCTTTGTCCGGGAAAACCGGGACCCGGTTCCCGAGGGGGCGTTTCGGGTGGCCACCAATTTGTGCGGCGGCGGGGGCAAAATGCTCTGGGAGATGGCCAGTGGAGCGCGACAAGACATCTATTCAATGAATGAATCAGACACCTCAGGCGGGCTTTCTGCTTTTAAGAGCTATCGAATTTTGAGGGCCATTTTGGCGTTGCCTGGGGCCCAGGCCCTCTTGCTCACCGGTTCAGGCATGGCGTTTCAAGACCAGTATCATTTGGCCGCCGCGGTCTGGAAGGCCCTGCGTGAAAGCCCGACCCCTTTGCCGGCCCTGCTGCGGTTTGGCGGTACAGCTGAGGAGAAGGCAAAAGCGCTGTTTGAAAGGGTGGCCCCCGACCTGCCGGTGGCCATCAAATATTTTGAATCCCATGTCTTCCCCAACGCCATGGTCCATGAAATCGGGGACCTGGCCCTCAATGAACCTGTGCGGGTGCGGCCGCCGGCCAAGCCTCAAGGCCCACCGGCCTTTAGGGTGGATATGCCGCCCGGCGAATTCTATTATTACCCTGACAAATGGCCCGGCAGTGATCCGCCCCCCTGCGTCGACATATGTCCCACAAACTTTCTGATTTGGAACCCGCAAGCCGGAACCGTGGAACCCTCAAAAGAGGCCCGCTGCATCGGCTGCCTGCTCTGCGAAACAGTTTCCATTGTCCATGGCAATGGGGAGCTTCGCATCAAACTGGATATGCCCGAGGTGGATCAATGAGCGGGATTCTGAAGTATTTGATCGGGATTGAAACGCCCAGAGTCCTGGTCTTTGGGATTACCGGGAAACAAGGCCGGGGCCGCAGCCGGGTGATGAGGGAGATGGGCACCCGCATTCTGGCAGGGTGCACGCCCGGCAAGGGAGGGCAGCATGTGGATGGGGTGCCGGTCTTTAACTCGGCGTTTGAGGCGGTGCAGGCTTTCCCTGAATTGAACTGCGCGGTGACGTATGTTCCGGCAGGCGCGGTCAAAAGGGCTGCCATGGATGCCATGGACGCAGGGCTGAAGTTCCTGGTGCTGACGGCGGACGGCGTCCCCACCCACGACCAGGTGGTCCTCAAAGAACACGCTGATAAAAGGGGGGCTGCCTATCTGGGACCGAACACCGTGGGCATGCTGGACACATCCGGCTACCTGTTCGGATTGATCGGGGGCAGCGCAGCCTGGGCAATGAAGAGTTACCTTCCCGGTTGCGTGGGTGTCATCTCACGCTCCGGCGGGCTGTCCCAGCTGTTTGGCGCCTTTCATTGCCGGCCCAATCTTCCCGGACCCCGAAAAGACGGATCCTACGGTCCTGTCTGGGAAGAACGGTTTCCCGGACTCAGCGCGGTTCTCTGCACCGGCGGCGATTCAATCCCGGGCGTAACCCTGCTGGATGCGGCCCTGGCCTTTGAGCGCGATCCCCGCACCAAGGTCATGGTGGCCTATGGGGAAACCGGCACCAGCCAGGAAAACGATCTGGCCGCTGCCGTGGCATCGGGCGAGATTACCAAGCCTGTCATCGTTTTTCTGGGTGGCATGTATGCCAAAACCGGTGTGGCCCAAAGCCACGCCGGGGCCATGATACACAACGAACAAGAAACATATGCCTTCAAACGAAAGGCCATGGAAAAGGCGGGCATCATCGTGGTCGAAAGGCCTGATGCCGTATTTGCAGAGACTGCCGGGGCGTTGGGCCTCTGAGGCGCCACACCCGGTATAAGATTCCTATTCAAGCGAGGACTTTCAATTTGGACCGAACAATAAGCGCCGGCAACAAGGGGCCCAGGGTACGCGGTGATTGCCTGGTCACCTATCGGCCCCATGCCGGTAAGAACCTGGAAATTGAGATCGACAGCAAAGTCAAAACCCTCTATGGTCAGGCCATCCGGTCAAAAGCCGAACAGGTACTGGCCTTTTTGGATATCCAAAAGGGACACGTTCACATAGAGGATTCAGGGGCCCTGGATTTTGTCATTGCCGCCAGAATTGAGGCGTGCGTTAAACAATTCGCCAAAACGGAAAAAAGCTTTCTGCCTGATATGCTCCCGGAGAACCGCTATGCCTCCAGGAAGAAGCGCATGCGGCTCTCCCGGCTCTATCTGCCCGGCAATACACCCAAGATGATGATCAATGCCGGCATCCACAAGCCCCAGGCCGTGATATTGGACCTGGAGGATGCCGTGGCAATGCGCAAGAAGGACGAAGCGCGCCTGCTGGTGAGAAATGCCCTGTGCCAGGTGGATTTCTACGGTGCCGAACGCATGGTGCGCATTAACCAGCTCCCCCTGGGGATGAGCGATTTGGAGCAGGTGGTACCGCACAATGTACATGTGATTCTGATACCCAAATGCGAATCCGGAGAACAGGTGAGACAGATTGATGACAAAATCGCCCAAATAAGAAAGGCCCGCAACATCGAAAACGACATTTTCCTGATGCCCATCATCGAGAGCGGCAAAGGCTTGCTCAATGCGGCTGAGATTGCCTCGGCTTCCGAGAACATCGTGGCACTGACCATCGGGCTTGAGGACTACACCGCTGATTTAGGGGTAAAACGTACCTTGGAGGGTGCCGAATCACTTTATGCCCGCAGTCGTATGGTCAATGTCTGCAAGGCCCATGGGATTCAGGCCATTGATTCCGTTTTTTCCGACGTGGGCGATCCCGAAGGCTTGAAGCAAACGGTAAAGCGCTCCAAATCATTGGGATTCGAGGGGATGGGATGCATACATCCCCGGCAGATCCAAGTGATACATGAAGGATATGCTCCCGATGAGCAGGAAATTGAAAAGGCCAAACGGATCGTTAACGCCTTTGATCAGGCGACCCGGGAAGGACTGGGAGTGGTTTCCCTGGGGACCAAGATGATTGATCCGCCGGTGGTTGAACGGGCCCAGCAGACCATATCCTCTGCCGTCAACCTTGGGATTCTGGCAGAAGATTGGAGGTTGGAAAATGAGTAGACCCACCTATATGAAAAATGAAGCGGGCAGAATGGTTCCCACTGAGATCAACGGCCAGACGGTGACGCCTTATCTGGGGGTGGGCAAATTCAAGCCCACGGGGCGCAAATACGGACCTCGTATTGCCACCTGCGCCGATTATCCCGCCGATGGAAACAAGCTGCAGCCTGATTTAAAAACCGCCCTGATCAAGGCCGGGCTGCGGGACGGTATGACCATCTCAACCCACCATCACTTTCGTAACGGGGATGTGATTGCCAATCAGATATTTGATATTGCCGCTGAAATGGGGATAAAGGACCTGGTCTGGGCCCCTTCTGCCTCTTTCCCATGTCACAAACCGATAATTCGGCATTTGCAGAAGGGCGTCATCCACCACATCGAAGGGAGCATGAACGGAGACCTGGGCCGTTTCTGCTCAAAAGGGCATATGCAGGGGGTGGGGGTGCTCCGTTCCCACGGCGGGCGCTATCAGGCCATTCAGGATGGTGAACTGCACGTGGATATCGCGGTCATTGCCGCGCCAACGGCCGATGCTTTCGGCAATGCCAACGGGCTCCACGGGCCGGCTGCCTGCGGCTTGTTGGGATTTGCACTGGCTGATTCCGAGTATGCCGACCAGGTAATCGTGGTAACCGATCACTTGGTGCCTTTCCCTTGCATCCCCTGGCAAATCCAGGGAAACAATGTTGACCATACCGTTGTTGTGGATCAGGTCGGCATTCCGGAAAGAATCATTTCCGGAACCACCCAGATAACCAAAAGCCCGGACCGTCTGCTGCTGGCGGAGATGACCGCCAGGTTCTGCGAAGCGGCCGGGTTGTTCCACGATGGATTTTCCTTTCAGGCAGGGGCCGGCGGTACAGCACTTTCCATCGGTATCTATTTCAGCGAAATTCTCAAACGCAGGGAGCTTTCCTGTCGTTTCACCAGGGGCGGCAGCAATAAATATCTGGTGAAAATGCTTGAAGAGGGACTGACCGACTACATCCTGGATGGGCAGACCTTTGATCTGGACGGGGTCAGGTCCATGAGGGAAAACCCCTCCCATGTGAATACCAGCCCCTTTACCAGCTACAACTACCATGGCAAGGGCAACTTTGCCTCCATGCTGGACGTTGTGATCCTGGGCGCCACTGAAGTCGATCTTCAGTTCAACGGTAACGTGGTGACCCATTCGGACGGCTACCTGCTGCACGGCATCGGAGGATGGCAGAACTGTCTGGCCGCCAAATGCGTCATCCTGCCCGTCCCCCTGTTCAGGGGGAGAATCCCGGTCATCAGGGATGAGGTGACAACCCTGTGCGGTCCCGGTGAGTTGATAGACGTGATCGTTACCGAAAGGGGCATCGCCATCAATCCCCTGAGGCAGGACTTGCTGGATGCGGTGAAAAATTCATCTCTTAAGATAAAAACCATCAATGAGTTGAAGGAGATCGCTGAACGGATCTGCGGCAAGCCGTCCCCGCCGCGGTTGGGCGATGAAACCGTTGCCGCCATCAAGTGGGTGGATGGTACGGTTATCGATACAGTGAAAAGGGTTGTTGGCTAAAGCCCTTCCGGTTCCTCAGAAACGGGAGCTGATTCAGGAGAATAATAAAGCTTGACAATGTCACCGGCTGGTGATTTACTTGTGTCACCTTAAAGTGACTAGCGGGCGAAATATGCAGAATTCCGAAAGGCAGGCGGGTGTCAATCATCGCCCACGGGACCGTGAAGCGACTCGGGGGCTGCTCATCGATGCGGTGGGTAAACTGCTGGCCGAAAAAGGGTTTACCAGCGTGGGGGTTAATGCGGTCGCCCGGAAGGCAGGCGTCGATAAGGTCCTTATCTATCGTTACTTCGGCGGGCTACCCGGACTGATCAGGGCATTTGGCCAAGAAGGGGATTTCTGGCCGAGCATTGAAGAATTGGCTGGGGGTGACATCGAGTCTTTCAGGCAGCTGCCCCTTGAAAAGAAGTTGGCGGGTCTGGGTCGCAACTTTTTAAACGGCATTCGAAAAAGGCCCCTAACCCAGGAAGTGATCGCCTGGGAAATGGTGGAGTCCAATGATCTCACAAAGGAACTGGAAATAATCCGTGAAACGCGGATGCTCAGGTTCGCCGAATTGTTCCTGCAAACCGAGGGTGCCAGGGTGGACTTGATGGCTGTCAGCGCCATTGTCGGTGCAGGTATCAGTTACCTGGTGTGCCGTGCCCGCCGGGTTCGTTGGTATAACGGTATCGATCTGGATGATAACGAGGGGTGGCGACGGATAGAGGCGGCCATTGGTCAAATTGTGAAAGGTGTCACGGAGATTGCCTGATACCATTGCTGTGGAGGCCATCTGTTTTCACCGAAGTCTTCCCTCAGGATAACTGGGAGGAAGGGTTTTTTTATTCAAAATGTCACTTGTTAGTGATAAAATAACAGAGAAGGATGAAGGAGGCAACACGATGTTGAATCGACGCGAGTATATCAAAAATTCACTTTCCGCGGGTCTTGTGCTGGGGACGGGATCCCTGCTCAATTCCTGTACCGGTCTAAAACGCGGGGGATTAAACGGTGCAATTGGGGCAGAAAACCGTGCAGTCCAGCTGGATTTTCCCTTGTTGAGACCATGGAATTTTCACTCAATCCGCCACGAACAAATGTTCGCTTAAATAGAACATGTGTGGCAAAAAAATAGGGTCTGGGACACGTCGTACGGGTTCAGCGCCATCCCAGGGGAACCCGGGTGAGATTCATCAGCAATCCCAGTTCCTGCAGCCGAATAATCATGGCATGTCTTGAGACATTCGTAAATCCCCCGGTTTCACACACAAGATCCGCGATTTGGGGCCAGTTTTCAACGCATGGATCGATACACACGGGAGAACGTACAATGGCGCTTTTGACGTTGTATAACATGAGAGCAGCCGTGCCAAAGACCTTTCGAAATGCTTGCACCAATTCCGTTTTTGGCATGAGCAGACAACCCGCAAAATAGTCCGCCTGCCATTCAATGGGGGCTCTTGCATATTCGGACCGGCACACGATCACTTCACCTTTGGTGCCGGTTCGTGTCTGCACCTTTGCATATTGTCGATGCAAAACCCAATGTCCCACCTCATGTGCGCATGTAAAAACCAGACGACCCTCAAAGCTCTTATCCAGAAGCTTTTTGTTAATACAGACCCGTTTTGCTTCTACATAGGTAGCACCCAGCACATCTTCCAAGCCCATGATACGATCAAGATCTTCAAAAGAAAGCCTGAGGTTCAGGTGCTGCTCAATGATATTCTCCACGGGAATCGGCGGTTTCACTGGAGCGTCGCATACCATCTGGTAATCTGCGATAAGATCAGACGCCTTTTCCGATATCTCCTCCTTTTTGAGCCAGGGAACCTTCATGTTTTCTCTTCCCCCTTTCCCAACTTCGCGATCTCGGCCAGTTGCACTAACCTTTGCCAATCATCTTCATTGAATTCCCGATCCTTGGCAGTCCTTAGAAAATCCGCCGCCACCGGCTTTTCCGCCAGATAATCGGACAATTCCGGATCCACTTTCTTTGCGGCGGCCAGAAGGCGCTGCTTTTCCGCCTTCAGTGCGTGAGCCATCTGCACAATGACGCTTTCTGAAGGGGGTGCCACCCGGCCGTTCTCGACATCGCTCAAATATCCGGGCGATTTATCAATCTGCCGGGCCAATTCCCTGAGTCCCAGGCCAGATTTGATTCGCGTGTCTCTTAAGATTTCTCCAAAGCTTTTCATCATGAAACCGATCAAGCGTCTATCCGGATGTTCTGTATAATCGAACAACCGCGGTTTGTCAAGGAACTTGCGTCGGTAAAACCGAAGGTGACCGGATTGTCAAGGTGGATGAGCGAACTTAAATGCGCCTCCGCAAAGGGCGGGAGAACTGCTCCGGGAGTTTGCGAGCCTGGAAATGGAGCAACAAAACGGGCGAAAAGCGTTCCATCCGCCCTATGCCTCTTTTAGCGACATAAGTGCCATGGCATTCTCAAAGGGGACATTTTTCGGGTAATCGCATCCTAATGTCAGAACATATCCTCCCCCATCGCCCCAAGCGTCCATGCATGCCCTTGCCTCGGCAGCGACCTCTTCAGGCTTTCCCGAAAGAAATGCCCCGGTCGGCGACACGTTACCGGCCACGCAGACCTTGCGGCCAAGCATCTTCTTGGCAGCTTGCAGATCCACCTTGGACTCAAGACTAAAGCAACTCGGGGCGATTTCTGCAATGTCTTCAAGGATTTGTGTCGTGTCCCCGCAGATATGTATCATCGCGTATTTCCCCTTGCCTTTGATTCGCCTAACAAGTTCACCTAAAAAAGGCGCCACAAATTTCCTGAAGGTATCAGGCGAAATCAGGTCCCCTGACCCTACGGGGTCGGCAAAATTCGCTCCCATTATGTCTTGGTGTTCGAGGATGGGTTCAATGATCGACCAGATCAGGTCTGTAGAGAAGCGGATCAAATCCAACAATCGTTCCGGGTCCTCGCTGGTTTCAAGAAACAAAGCTTCCATGCCGAGAATCCGGGCCGCCATGGTAAATGGGCCCCACTGGGTGGGGATGAGAAAGGTATCTTTTCCGATGGCATCGGCAACGATATGATGCGATCGGATGATCCCCTGCATGGTCGGATGATCAAGGACCTTGTCGATTTTCAGCGCGTGCATCTCATCCAGGCTCTGGATAACGGTCCCGATGAGCGCCGGTCCGTCGGCCGTGCCATCCTCTATTGGACAGCCTAAGAAATGAACGGGATAATTTATGAAATTGGACCCTGTCCAAAGAAGATCATGTCCTACTTTCCGAAAGCCTTGGACAAAGACGTCTGCGATTTTTTGGGGATCGTTTTTGATGTTGGCAAATGTTTCGCCTGCCATTTCTACAAGCCATGAACCGCCACCAATAAGGGTTACCGGAGTCCTTTCGGGTTTCTTCAGATCAAAAGCCAGCTGTGTAATCTCTCTGCTATTCATATCTTTCTCCTGTTCATGACGTTATTTCCCCGTTATTGGCAACCTTTCATCGCTCGCTTATATCACCGAAAGTGTCACCTCTCCCAGAGTGGAAAACGCGGCACTGTATTCAGCATCTTTTCCCTTTTGAAGCAGATTTCACTCTCAAGCCTCGGTTTGATCATCTCGTCCCGTTTCAGGGCGGCCCCGCTTCCAAGAAGCCTGCGATAGTGTCGCCCGCATCTGCCATAACGGTTTAATCTACCCTTTCTGACTTCCACATATTCAGGAAAAGCTGTCTCAGATTTTCCTCATTGCATGCGCAGGGGGTTGGAAACATATTGGGATTTTTGCTGCTCCACTGAAACAGCCTGTCGGACTGCTGGTTCATTTCTTCTTCCGATATACCGGCCGATCTAAAGCTCAGCGGTTCTCCAAACAAATGCAGTGTCTGAAGAGAGGTTATAAGGATGAATTTTTATATATTATCGATAATCTTTTGTCAAAGGCTATTTTTCCCTGATTTGAGTGCAGAATGCGATTTTCATAACGCTCTTTTTTGGGGCGGCTATCCCGAAACTCATTTCCGTTTGAACCAAATTGAATAACTTCCTTACTTGCTGGTCCGCAATCATCCAAATCTCTCCTCAGAAGTAAGAATTCGAATGGCTTTACCAAATTATTTTGGAATGATTGTTTCGGGAATTATAATTGACGCTGATCAGAATGCCCTCTAAGGGATGATACGTATACTCAAACGTATTTGCACGTGACCAATTATTTTGAGGAAACCGAGACATTTGAAGCGATCTTTAGGTCTGCCCAGTATGACCCACCATATTCCTCTTATAATACACCTGAGTCTGTTAATTTGATTTGCTATGACGATAGCGAATAATAGGATTATCCGTTGAAACCTGATGTGCCACAGTGAAACCGTCTGGTTTTCCAAAAGAAGGAGGTCGAGTCAACTCATATGGTTGAATCGAAAAAGACCGACGGGCGCTAATTCTCTGACTCCGATCCCGCCTTTCAAATCCGCTTTTCAGATTCTTCACGGATTTTTTCGATCAATTCGGCGTAAGGGCTGTCTTCTGGAAAGGCATCCATAAGAAGCGCCGCATAACCATTTATCTTTCCCAGTGCCTGTGCCTGAGCATCGATGATGGTCTCATATTCTTTCTGGATCCCGAAGAGATTATCAATTTTTCCACCCAATGACCTCAATAAGGATTGAAGGCGCTCATCGGGAAGATCCTCTCGATTGATCAACAATTCCAACACTTGATGATGTAATTTCCTGTAAGTACCTAGGGTTCTCTCGGAATCAATAAATTGTCTGTATTGCAGGACCCTTTCGATTTTCTCCTTCAAGTCATTGAGGGGAACGGGTTTCATGATATAATCAAAGGCGCCCAATTTCATGGCTTCCACAGCCGTTCCTACAGTTGCGTACCCCGTGATCATGATCACTTCGGTCGATGGTACATGTTCCCTGGCATACCGCAAAAGCGTCATTCCACCCTCTCTATTACCGTTTCGATCGGGCATATTCTTGTCCGTCAGAAATATGTCGTATTTATTTGTGTTAATCAATAACATCGCATCGTCTACGCTTTGGGCCAGGTCTACCTGGTGTCCAAGACCTGTAATGAAATCAAAAAGCATATCCAGAATGTCCCTTTCATCGTCGGCTACCAGAATTCTTGCTTTCATAATTTATCTCACCCAATCATATTCCATGGATCGAATTATTGCCTCAAAAACCAGGACTCTTAAAGAAGGAAATGAACATTTCATTACTTCTTTTGTAGTGTATTTGATTATGCCCCGAGGCGTCAACAAAGAAAATACTTTTAATTTCAAAGTGATCTGGCATCAAAAAGGCTTTTGAGGAACACGGTCTTGAAGGTTTGAAAGAAAAAAGCCGACGCAAGCCTTGTATTAAGAACAGAGCTGCCCACGAAGTTGAGGAAGCCGCTGTGAAAATGGCTTTTGAATATCCAGCATGCGGTCAGAATAGACCCAGCAATGAGTTAAGAAAGAACTGGATTCTGGTATCTTCCGGGGGAATTCGCAGTATATGGCTGCGCAACGGACTGGAAACATACAAAAAGCGTCGTCGGTTCTGACGGGCAATTATTTTGCCGTTCCTTTCCCGACAGGAAAAATATTCCCATTATTCAATTGGGCTTTCTTTAATGTAACATTTCGAAATATTAATACTAATTTTCAAAACTCTCTTCTGGTACGTATTGTGCAAGTTACGAACTCCAAAGATGGAGGCGTAATCATGATTCACATTCCACAAGTTCATTGCGTTAGGAGGGATGTCTGGTGGCGTAGCACTGTCAAAAAGGTGTGTATCTTTTACCGCATCGTGGAGTTGTGGCGGCCTTTCAAGGCAAACCAGAGAACTCTTTGATACCAATGGCAAAAGCATAGGATCTTTTTGATAGAATTGAGGGGGGTATATGAAACCATGGCCCCATAGAAGAAAAGCTCCAGTATGAAAGGGGGTAACTCCAACGTGCTGAAAAGCACGCACATGCGAGGGAGGCCCATAAAGAAAAGATCCGGCGCACATTGTCGGCCCTCCTCCGTCTGCAGGGAGAAGCTTCGGCAATGTTAACCATGGGCGGGCCCAGCAATAGCCTCAGCGGTGCGTGGTTTGAGCATGCAATGAAGGCGGCTGTAACACTTTTAGATGAAGTCTCTGTTTTGAGGGCCTCGGCTAAGAGGCGATTCATCAGAAAGCGCCGATCGAGCCATAGGAAAACAAATGGATGACCTTGTACGTCGTGTCCAAAACCTTCTAAACAAATAAATTCAATTGAGGAAAGTCATGTTGGAGGATAATTCTATCCGTAAAATTGATCACTTACGGTTATGCTTTTTTGCAGCATTGTTTATGTTCGTTTTCGTTTCAACCCCTGTTTTGGCGGGGACGGTCGTCGTGAACAAAAAAATTCAGAGACAAAGCGAATATGCCAATTTGGGTAAGAGCAAAAAAGTTGATGCAGGGTATAGCTCGCTGGGCTCGGGTGGTGGATTTTACTTCACAAATTCAACCTATGACAAGAATATCATTCAAGAACCACATGAAAGCCGTTCGAAGGTATTTGTCCCGGAAACTAAAAATTTAAGTAGTGGATTAAGTTACGGGTTTTGGTTTGCTGACAGTAGGTCTTTTGACATCACTGGAAATACGCTTGTGAATTGGATTGACGGACAGAATTCGAGGGGAACCTATAGTCTCCTTGCTGACATAAAATATCATTTTGTCAACGAATCCATTTGGGTGCCCTACCTTGGCCTCCAGGCCGGTGCAGTTGTCTCCCTTTATAAAGATGTTCATGGTAAACAAAAGCAGCCCAGCAGTATTGGTGGAGGGGCTCTGGCAGGAATTGAGGCTTTCGTTACCGAAAGTACCAGCATATTCGCCGAATATAACTTTCTAGCTTTCCCGCGAGGATCTCCGCAGGGCCACGGCAATGCCAATGGTGATGATTATATGGCTTATCAGAATGGAATCCTTTTTGGTTTCAAGTGTTATTGGTAGATTCCGGATTCATTTCTGAAGGCCTCTACCTTAGATTAGGGCCTCCCATTTTGAACCCAATAAAGAAAAGACGGTTCATGTAGAAGACTTTCTAAAACGGCATATTTCTTTCTGAGCGATGACACATATTAATCGACAAACCATCCAATCATCCATCGCTTCGGGAACGCGCCGCACCCCCTGGCCCTTCTAAAGCTCACTGTCAGGATCAGGTATTCCGGTCCCCTGATATTCTACATCCGGCAATCTGGAGTCATCGGTAGGCGGAACCCAGGTGTAGCGGGTTCCACAAGCTGAAAAAAGCAAAAGAACTAAAACGGTCATACAAATTATCAGTTTAGGCATCTCTACATTCCTTAATTAAATCTAACTGCACGATTGAATCTAGAACCACCAATTCCTCGCACAAATTGATATCATCTGATCTGTTGGTCAAACCCCCATCAGCCGCCACTATGAGTGATCATTGCTGAAAATAAGTCTGAATTTCAACTGAATTTATAAATTGTATTAAGTTTGCACTGCAATATATACAATTATCTATTGATGCCGATTTAATTCCTTGCCAATTTCATCGATCTAATTCCATTCCACTCCCGCCGGAGAAGTTTCATTCCATCCATCTTATTCCTTCAGGTTTTTCAGAAAATCCATTTTATTCTCTCTTCTTTTTCTAATTCCTATCATTCCGATAATTTAAGTCATTTTCTCTGCCGAGGGGAAATTGACTATGGAAAAGATTCTCTGTGTTTACT
>JANQDY010000048.1 GCA_028278625.1 Thermodesulfobacteriota bacterium | reverse complement strand
ACGCATTTCCAGATAACGGGGGCTGAAACGGTGGCGCTGTTACCAGGTGAACCCGTGGACGGGCACCTCCCTTCCGTGACAGCGCTTTTCAACTCGGTGGCAAAACAGTATGGCGCCGGCGCCCTGGGTGTTTTGATGACGGGGATGGGCCGAGACGGGGCCAAGGGCCTGTACGTCATGAAGCGGGAAGGGGCCTACACCATGGCCCAGGATGAGGCCAGTTCCATTGTTTTTGGGATGCCCAAGGAGGCCATTAACATGGGTGCTGTGCGTGAAGTGCTGGGACTCGGGCAAATCGGCCGGAGAATCAAGGAGCTGGTCTTATGATACGCGTATTGATCGCTGACGATTCCAACACCATCCGCATGATCTTTAAGGCGCTGATAGATGCCGATCCCCGGATGGCGGTGGTCGGTGAGGCGACAAACGGCAGGGAAGCCGTCTCCATGACCCGTTCTCTCAAACCGGACTTGATCACCATGGATGTGGCCATGCCGGTCATGGACGGGCTTGAGGCCACGCGGCGGATCATGGGGGAGGTTCCAACCCCCATCATTGTGGTAACGGCCAAAAGCAACTATCAGGAGATGAATGTGGCCTTTGAAGCAATGGAAGCCGGTGCCCTTGACGTACTGGCCAAACCCGCTGGGTTCGGGCTGGAGCCGCCCACATGGGAGATGGAATTCCTTCAGAAGATCAGACGCCTTGCGGAAGTACGGCCCAAAGGGAGTTTGAAGGAGGCGTAACATGCCCGGTCGCGGCGACATCCTTGTGGTGGAAGACAGTCCCACACAGTCCATGTACCTGAAACTCCTGTTGGAAGAGGCGGGCTATACGGTCCACATGGCCCGTAACGGAAAGGAAGGTCTTGCGGCAACACTTAAAAAGAATCCCGCATTGATCATCAGCGACGTCATGATGCCTGAAGTAAGCGGGTATGAAATGTGCCGCGCCATCAAAGATGATCCCAGACTGACCACGATACCCGTCATTCTCCTGACGACCCTCTCGGACCCGGAGGATATCCTGCGGGGGATTGAAGCCAAAGCCGATTACTACCTGACCAAACCGTTTGATGAAACGGCTTTGCTCAGCAGGGTAAAGGATATTTTGAGCCACCCTCCGGCATTGAAAGAAGATGAAACCTGGGAGGAACTGGAGATCGTCATCGGCGGAAAACGGAAAAAAGTCCGTTCCACCAGCACCCGAATGATGAACCTGCTCCTTTCCACTTACGAAAATGCGGTTCAGCGGAACACGGAACTGCTGAGAGCCCAGAAAGAACTTCGGGATCTCAATGAACAACTGGAAGAGCGGATCTACGAACTACGGGTATCGGAAAACCGGTTTCGCAGTTTGGTAAGAACCATCCCTGACATTGTGTATCGCATCGATCCACAGGGGAGATTTACCTTCATAAACGAGGCTATCCAGCGCCTGGGCTACATGCCGGAAGAACTGATGGGGGTCCATTTCAGCAAGATCATTTTGCCTGCCGAAGTAAAACGGGTGGATCGCCGGACGGTTCTGAAACAGTACAAAGGAAAGAAGACCGGCCACGGAAAAGCACCGAAACTCTTCAACGAAAAGCGGACCGGGATCAGAAAGACGGAAGGGCTCGAAGTCTGTCTGGTGCCGCGCCACAAGGGATCCTTGGAGCCCGGATACATCGAACCTCTGACATCAGAGTACCTGATTATGGAGGTTAACAGCTCCGGCATGTGGGAGGTTAACCCTAGCGCGAAAACCAAAGACTTCATGGGAACCGTTGGCGTGATCAGGGATATCTCCGAACGCAAGAAAATGGAAAAGGACCTGGCGGAACGGGAGGCCCAGATGCGCACCATTTTCGACTATGCTTCCGCGGGCATTTTTGTGATTGATCCCGAGACCCATCAGATTATCGACGCCAACCCCACCGCCACAAAGATGGTCGGTTGTGAGAGGGAAGAGGTGCTGGGATCCATCTGTCACCGGTTCGTTTGTCCCGCGGAAAAAGGGAAATGTCCCATTACCGATCTTCATGAAGCTGTGGACAGCTCCGAACGGGTTCTCATTGACGCCAAGGGGGGACATGTGCCAATTTTAAAAACTGTGGCACCCATCATCCTGAAGGGCCGTCGCCACCTTCTGGAGAGCTTTGTGGACATCGGCAAACTGAAAAAGGTCGAGCTTGAGCTGCAAACGGCCCGGGATGACCTTGAGAGGAGAGTTGAAGAACGGACGGCCGCCCTTAAAGCGTCGCAGGCACAACTGATTCAGGCGGAAAAGCTGGGCGCCCTGGGAACTTTAACGGCCGGTATCGCCCATGAGTTGAACAATCCGATGATGGGAATGCTCAATTTTGCCCAGTATTGCAAAAAGCATGTGGATTCAAAAAGTAACGTCTATACGGTTCTGGACGACATGGAACGGGAGACACGGCGGTGCATCGATATTGTCAGGAGTCTTCAGACTTTTTCACGTGTTGGCAGCAACGGGGAAGAAGTTTTGGAGGAAATCGAGTGCGAGACCATTATCGAGCGGGTTCGAAAGCTCCTTTCCTACCGCATTGTGAAGGAAGGGGTTTCCTTCCAAGTGAACGCGGTACCCGGTTGTCCCAAAGTGAATGTGAATCCCGGCAACCTTCAACAGGTTTTTCTGAACCTGATCGGCAATGCGCTGGATGCCGTAAGAGAGCGTCAAATCCGTAATGTCAATGTGGAGATCCGTCACGATGAAAAGGGATATGTGACCGTTTCCGTGGCGGATACGGGATGTGGAATTCCCGAGACCATAACAGAGAAGGTTTTTGACCCCTTTTACACCACCAAGCCGGTGGGAAAAGGGACGGGCCTCGGGTTGTCCGTGAGCAGGGGGATCGTTGAAAAGCAGGGTGGTACCATTAGATGCCGAAGCGAAGTTGGCAAGGGAACCGTTTTCACGGTGGCCTTGCCGCTCTGACGCTAGGTATGATCTTAAGGAGGTAACAATGTCAAAACGGATTATGGTGATCGATGATGAACCTGCCATTCGAAGATCCTTTGAATTGGCATTGGATGAGAGCGGTTATCAGGTGGAGAGCGTGTCATCGGGAAAAGAGGGGGTTTTGCGGCTGCAAAAGGGGGCCTATGACCTGGTGTTTCTGGATCTTAAGATGCCTGGCATGAACGGCGTGGAGACGCTTCGTGAAATTCGAAAACGTGATGAAACCATCCCCGTTTACATTGTGACCGCCTTTTACGGCGAGTTTTTTGATGAACTTAGGGGCATGGCGGACGCCGGCACGGAGTTCGAGGTGATCAACAAACCGGTGGACGCAGATACCATCAGGAGGCTCTGCGAGGGGGTCCTCAAGGGAGACTTGATGGTTGAAGAGTGATGTTATCATTGGCATTCGGCAATGTGAGATGGTGAAACTGGAAAAGGGAAATGGAAGACAAAAAGGAAATCCTGGTCGTAGAAGACAGTTTTACGCAGGCCCTGCTCATTGAGCATGTTCTGGAGCAGGCGGATTACCGGGTGGGTCTCGCCAAAGACGGCGTGGAAGCCCTGAAATACCTGCGAAGTCGAAAGCCGGACCTGGTGGTGAGTGACATTGTGATGCCGGAGATGGACGGATACGAAATGTGCCGACACATCAAAGGGGACGATCACCTCAAGGATATTCCCGTCATGCTGCTCACCTCCCTATCGGATCCCGAAGACGTCATTCGGGGCCTCGCTTGCGGTGCGGACAATTTCATCACAAAACCTTATAAGGAAACCTTTCTCCTGGCGCGCATCAAAAGCGTCCTGGCCAACCGGGAGCTCAGAAGAGCAACCCCGGAAGGGGAGGGTGTTGAAGTCTTTTTTGGTGGAAAGAAATACAAGTTCACTTCAGACCGGGTTCAAATTCTGGACCTTCTCTTTTCTTCATTTGAAAACGCCGTTCAGAAAAATCAGGAACTGGAGACCGCCATTGTTGACCTGCAGCGGGCCCAGGAGGCATTGGCGGAAGCCAAGGATGTGGCCGAAAACGCGAACCGGGCAAAAAGCCTCTTTCTTGCCAATATGAGCCACGATATTCGAACCCCCATGAACGGGATTATCGGCATGACCGAATTGTGTCTTGAAACCGAATTGAATGATGAGCAACGGGAGTACCTCAATATGGTCCGGATGAGCGCGGACTCCCTGCTGTCCCTGTTGAACGATATTCTCGATTTCAGCAAAATCGAGGGCAATATGCTGGAATTGGAAAACATTGACTTCAATCTTCGGGACCATCTGGAAGATGTTCTCAAAACCCTGGCGATTATGGCCCATAAAAAGGGATTGGAACTGGCCTGTCGCATTGAAAATGATGTTCCGGTGGCGCTGGTGGGGGACCCTGGCCGCCTCCGCCAGGTGATTATTAACCTCATCGGCAATGCGGTCAAATTTACCCAAAAGGGAGAGATTCTACTGGAGGTCCGCCGGATCGCGGAAACCGAAGAGGATGCCGCACTACAATTCTCCGTCCAAGACACCGGGATTGGCATCCCTAAAGAAAAACAGACATCGATTTTCGGCGCATTTTCACAGGCCGATGAAGGCATCGCCCGTAAATACGGAGGAACGGGGCTGGGCCTGAGCATTTCAGCAAAACTGGTGGCGCTTATGGGGGGCAGCATTGGCGTTCATAGCGTGCCCGGAGAAGGAAGCCGTTTTAAATTTGATGCCACTTTCGGCTTACAGAACCGCTCATTGGAAACCGGAGCCCATGGGTTCAAAAACCTGTCGGAATTGCGGGTGCTGCTGGTTGGGACCAACAGCACCAACCAGTTGATTCTCGAGGAAACATTGCTGGATTGGGGAATGGCGCCGGCCGCCGCGGGAATGGAAAACGCCCTGTCACTGCTAAACAGGGCAGTGGAAGAAGAAAAGCCCTTTTCATTGGTGCTGCTGGAATCAGGGTTTGATGAAAGGGATGGGTTTGATCTGGCGGCCGAACTTAAAGGCCGCGGAAAAATCAATATTCCCACCATCATGATGCTCTCTTCCGTGGGTATGCGGGGTGATGCCAGGCGGTGCCGGGAATTGGGTATTTCCGGATATCTGACCCGGCCCGTTAAGCGCTCGGAACTGAAAGCGGCGATTCAGGCGCTTCTCAAACCGGGTGATCCGTTGCGACCGGAGAGGGAACTGATAACCCGGCACACCATTCGGGAGGAGAATAGAAAGCTGAAAATCCTGCTGGCGGAAGACAATGCGGTCAACCAGAAGCTGGCGGTGAAGGTGTTGGGCAAACGCGGCTACGGTGTCACAGTGGCGGAGAATGGAAAAGAAGCCGTGAATCTTTTTATGGGGAACCGTTATGATGCCGTTCTTATGGACGTACAGATGCCGGAGATGGATGGCCTGGAGGCCACCGCGCGCATAAGAGCGTGGGAGGAAGGGCTGGGTACCCATGTTCCCATCATAGCCATGACGGCCCATGCCATGAAAGGGGACCGTGAGAGATGTCTGGCCTCAGGCATGGACGCCTATGTTACCAAGCCCGTCAAGGCCGCACAGCTGCTGGAGACCATCGATGCAACCATGAAGCAGTTTGGGATCAGGGAACTGGGAAAGGGGTAGGCGGATGGTCGGTTTACAGAACAGTGTCTTTATGCTTAAATGAACATCAATGGCAGAACGCTTTCCGCCAAAGAAGCGCTCTTTACAAACGGAGAAAACATGAATCCGATGGAAGATGCAGTGTTTCTGAGATTGTTTGTGGCAGGTAAAACCGAAAGGTCCAGGATGGCCATAGACAGCATTAAAAGCGTTTTCGATGTGGAACTGGCAGGGAAAGGCACCCTTGAGGTCATCGATATCCTTGAGAAACCCGAGGTGGCCAACGAAGAACAGGTGCTGGTAACACCTACATTGATCCGCCTTGAGCCTAAGCCTGTTCTTCGTTTGATTGGTGATTTTTCTGATGGAAAAAAAGCATTGCATCTTCTGGATCTGGGAAAGGGGCCGGCATGAATGTTTCAGAATCGAAATCCAAAACCGGCCGTGCCCGTTACAGAATCCTGGTAATAGATGATGATTCGGTCATGCGCGAGTTCATGAAACGGATCATCACGGAATCGGGATGCCAGGTAGAGACGGTCAAAGACGGCCTTACGGCATTGGATATCCTCCACACCTACCGTCCCGACATCATATTTTTGGATATTATTCTTCCGGACGTGGACGGCAAACAACTCTGTCGGATCATTCGGGGGAAAAGCAGCCTGGATTCAGTCTTTATTGCCATATTTTCCGGTATTCTGGTTGAGGCGCCCCTGGACATGCTGCAAGTGGGTGCGGATGCGCTGGTGGCAAAAGGTCCCATTTCACAGATGGCGGAGCATGTTGAAGAGGTACTTAAAGACCCTGATGGGGTCAGGAAGCGGTGTCTTTCCGGGGAGATTCTGGGAACCGAGCGAATCCATCCCAGGAAAATGACCTCCGAACTCCTTTCGTCAAACCGTCATTTCAATCTTATTCTGAAAAACATGTCCCAGGGCATTATCGAGCTGAGCCCTGACGGCCGCATCGTATTTGTCAACAAAGCCGCCACTTTCTTCTTGGGAAAGGATGACATCCATTTACTGGGTACCCCCTTTATTACTCTGGTTCCCCAAAAGGAGCGCTGGCGGTTTGACAATCTCAATGCACCGGATGGTGACGGAACCTTTTCAATCCCGGATAGTGATCCCATGGCGCTCAATAACAGGCTTTTCGCCATGGAGGCCCTGACCTACACCTCCGAAAAGCGGCACATTACCCTGATAATGACGGACGTTACCCGTATCAAACGTGAATCTGATGCAAGAAGGGAAGTGGAAGTGCGTCTCCGGCGAATCATCCACCATTTCAGTGATGCCGTGATCCTGGCGGATGCTGAAGGGATCGTTCGGATGGTGAATCCCGCCGCGGAAAAACTCTTTGGGCGGAAGAAGGCAGATTCTATCGGGTCCCCTTTCGGTTTTCCCCTTATGGGAGGAGAGACGTCAGATCTGGACATTGTCAGAGAAGACGGTACCCTCAAGGTTGGGGAGATAAGAACCGTTGAGATTCAGTGGGAAAGTGAAAAGGCATTTCTCGCCGTTATTCGGGACATTACAGCTCGGAAAAAGATGGAGGAGGATCTGAAGAAGGCCAATGAAAAAATCCTTGAACAGCAGGAAAAGCTCATTCAAGAGGAGCGCCTGAAGGTTCTGCTCCAAATGTCCGGCGCCACGGCCCATGAACTGAACGAACCCCTCTCCGTTTTGCTTGGCAATATTGATCTCATGCGAACCAAGGGGGGAAATTCGAAGGATACGGCCCTTTTCATGGACGAAATCGAAAAAGCGGGGGAGCGGATTGCCGACACCATTAAAAAGATTCAGAGCATCCGCCATTATGAGACCGAAACCCATGGAAGGGGTGGTAGAATTGTCAGCATTGAGCAGCCGTTGCATGTGCTCTCCATCGAGAATGACAATAGTGATTACCGGCAGATTCAATCGGTTTTAGACACCATCAGCAGCATACGGTTGAGCCGGGCCATGACCTTTGAAGAAGGATTGCGGCTCGCGGATGAAACATCGCCGGATCTGGTCCTCCTCGATTACCTGTTGCCCGGCGGTGATGCATTTGACTTCATAAGGGCCATAAAAGCATCCGGAAAGGAAACCCCTCTGGTGATACTAACAGGGCAGGGGGATGAAATGGTTGCTACCCGTCTGATCCAGGAAGGGGCCGATGACTACCTGACCAAGACCCGTTTTGACCGCGAGAGTATCGCCGCCTGTTTTCGAAATGTCATGGAAAAAGGAAAGCTTAAAAGAGAGATTCGCTCAGCTCACCGGAAGATTTCCGAAATGGCAACACTGGATGAATTGACCGGTCTGTACAACCGACGATACTTCATGGAAGCCCTTGAGCGGGAGCGGTCCCGGGCCCAACGACACGGAAAAGCCCTTTCCCTCTGTATGATAGACATCGACTATTTCAAAAAAATCAATGACAACCTGGGGCACACGGCCGGCGATCTCGTCCTGGCGGATGTGGGAAGAATTATCAGGGAATGGTCACGGCAGACCGATCTCGCCTGCCGTTACGGCGGTGAAGAATTCGCCGTTATTTTGCCGGAAACGGATCTTGAGGGGGCGTGGGTTGCCTGCGAACGGCTGCGCCACCTGGCGGCTGAAAACCAGGTGCAGTGGCGCACTGGACCGATTCAGGTAACCGTCAGCATTGGCGTCACCGAAAACAGAACCGACAGGAAAGACTCCCTTCGAGATTTGATCGACAGGGCCGACGGGGCCCTTTATCAGGCAAAGGAGACCGGCCGCAACCGTGTAAGGGTGCGTGAGTGATATGCCACCCCCACCGTCGCCTCATTCCCCTGCTGTCCACTTTTCGATGACCGGGAAAAGGATTTGGGACTTGATCGGTTTGGAGATGTAGTCGTCCATGCCCGCTGCCAGGCATTTTTCCCGGTCTCCTTTCATGGCATGGGCCGTCATGGCGATGATCGGTATTTGGCTCCGGGAATCCGCCAAACGCTCTTCCCAGTCGCGAATTTTGCGGGTGGCTGAATATCCGTCCATTACGGGCATCTGAACATCCATCAAAACCACATGGAAATCCTCTTTCTGAATTGCTGAAAGGGCTTCGCGTCCATTTTCCGCCACCACCACCCGGTGCCCTCTTTTTTCCAGGATTTTGACGGCCAGTTTCTGGTTGACGGGGTTGTCTTCAGCCACCAGGATATGCAGTTTTTTGCGGATCTCTTCAACCGTGTAACGGGTAATGATGGCGCCCTTTTTCTTGGGCTCCCCCAGGCAGAGGCGAAGTGAATCCAGAAGATCTCTCTGTTTCACCGGTTTTAGAAGGTAGCCGGAAATACCCAAAGCATTGCACTTGGCCGCGTCTCCGCGATGCCCGGCGGATGTGAGGAGAATGGTGCTGAGGTTGTTCCCCATATTTTCAGTCAAAATCCTTCCGACGGTTTCATACCCGTCCATTTGCGGCATATTGAAATCGAGGATCATGAAACGGTAGGGGGCCCCTTGGGCCTCGGCCCTTTTCAGTTCTTCCAGTGCTTCATATCCGTTGGCAACCGCCTTGGGGATCATCCCCCATAGGGCGGTCATCTCCCCAAAGACTTTGCGGTTCATCTCATGGTCGTCCACAATGAGCACCCGAATTCCCCTGAGATTCACCGTGTGCTTAGGGGGTATGAGGGCCGATGTGAGATCGCCGGGCATAAATTGTGCGGCAAAATGAAAAGTGCTCCCCTTTCCTTCTTCGCTTTCAACCCAGATGCGGCCGTTCATCAATTCCACCAACTGCCTGCTGATGGCCAATCCGAGACCCGTGCCGCCATACTCACGGGTTACGGACCCGTCCCCCTGATGAAAACTCTCAAAAACCGTGAATAACTTGTCAGGCGCAATGCCGATACCCGTGTCGGAAACGGAAAAGTGGAGCGTAGTGCGTTGATCCGTTTCAGCCTCGAGGCTGACGCCGAGCACCACTTCTCCCTTTTGTGTAAATTTAATGGCATTGCCCACCAGGTTCACCACAATCTGCCGGAGGCGTACCGGATCACCCATGAGGGCTGTGGGAACGTCTGATTTGATACGGCATACAAGTTCAATCGCTTTTTCATGGGCCTTGATGGCCAGGGGATCCAGAGCGTTTTCCAATGTGGTGCGAAGATCGAAATCAATGGACTCCAGATCCAGTTTTCCCGCTTCCACTTTTGAAAAATCTAAAATGTCATTAATGATGGTCAAAAGATCGTCCGCGGATATTTTAACGGCCGAAAGAAACTCCCGTTGTTCATCGGTCAATGGCGTTTGAAGTGCCAGTTCCGTCATACCGATGATGCCGTTCATGGGGGTGCGTATTTCGTGGCTCATGTTGGCCAGAAAATCACTTTTGGCCCGGCTGGCGGCCTGGGCTTCTTTTCGGGCGCGCACAAGGCCGGAAATGTCCACAAAGCTTTCCAAAAGATAATCCCCGTTGTTCGCCCTGAAGGGTTTGACGGTTTTGAGAATCGGAATCTCTTCTCCTTTGGCGGTTAAGAGGACCCTTTCGGAATTATCAACTGCCAAGCCGAGATCCGTAATGGGGCATCTGTTTTCATCCGCGGGGCAGATATAGCGGTGACAGACCCTGTTGATGATGGTCTCCTCCGTTTCCCCGATCAACGCCAGGGCCGCCGGATTGGCCGCGGTGATGCGGTGGGTTCTTGCGTCGATGACAACCATACCCGCCTGGACGGTGTCAAGTATGGTTTTGAGGTATTCTTCGGATTCCCGAAGGGCGTTTTCCTGTTCTTTGCGATCCGTGATGTTCCGATAAATGGTCAGGTACCCCAGGGTCTCCCCTTCCGTGAGGATGGCTGAGGAACGGACTGACACATGGAAACGCGTACCGTCCTTTCTTTTCCGGACGGTTTCCAGGGAGAGACGTTCACCCCCGGCAGTGCGTTTTTGGATCTCTTTTGCTTCCTTGAGACGATCAGGGGGAGCCAACAGATCACTGATGTTTTCACCAACCGCTTCGGTTTCACTATAGCCGAAGGTGTGGGTAAATCCCTTGTTGACGCGCTCGATGGTACCATTTCTGTCAAAGAGCGCCACTGCCTCCGGCATATTTTCCACCAAACTTTCCAGGTAGGCTTTCTGAAGTCTCGTCTCTTTGTGGGCCGCTTCCAACGTATTGATTTCCTGTTTCCTCAGAAAGAAGAGTAGAATGGCTGAGACGCCGACCAGCAGGAAAAAGAGGACCGCGCCATAACCGGCGTCCCGAAGAAGTGGGAGAGAGAGGGACGCCAGGACCTTCTGGGTATCCAGGAGAAAGTAGAGGTGCCAGTCACGCATCTGAGCGATGGGTGCGGCGTGAACGGAAAAGATCTTTCCCGATTCATCAATGGCCTGTCGGTCTTTTTGTCGGGAAATGCCGCTCCATTGCCAGGGACCCTTCCCGAATTGCTCTGATTGTGCAATGGCTTCGAGGGTTTCCCGTTGCACCGGCCATAACAGGCCCAGGCGCCATGGTTCGTGGCTGGAAAGGAAAATGACCCCACGGGGGCCGGTCAGCATCAGATATCCGTTTTGAGCTTGACGAAGCGCCATTGCAGGGTCCTTTACCGAATCCTTGATCACCACAACGCCCACGGGGGATGGGCTTTTCTCGTCCCTCACGGGGCAGCTGTAATAGATCCCCGGTTTGTTGCTGGTGATACCAACGGCCATGTAAATGGAAGGGGCTCCTTTGATGGCCTTCTTGAAATAGGGCCTGAAGCCGTAATTCTTGCCGACAAAAGATCCTGGAGATTGCCAGTTGGATGATGAGATGGTAAGTCCCTGGCGGTCCATGAGATAGCAAACATCCACATCGAGAATTTTTTTAAAATCCAGCAGCTGCCGGTTCGCCTCCCGAAGGTCTTTGGGAACCGGTTCTCGGATGGCCTTGAGTATCTTCCCATTTGCCGATAGCAAGCGAACCGCTCTCTGGTGTTCGGTAATGCTGGCTGAAATGCCGGAGGCGACCATGTCGGTGATTCGCTTTGCGTCGGTATTGGCGGTTTTGAGCGCATAGTCTTTCATGGAGAAGTACAAGATGGCGCCGGCCATGAGAGCCGAAAGAAAAAGAGTGAGGATGAAAATGTCGAAAAGGAACCGTCTCTTCAACGTACTTCTCCTTCGTTTTTGAACGAGGTCTATTCAGCACATGAGGACGTCTTTTACGGCACGGGTAAAACGGTGGTAGCTTTTCCTTTTAATTATTATACCTTTCCCGGTCGGCCAGGTAAACATTCGTTTTCTGAGTCCTGCCGTTATTTCGAGCTGTACACCCTTTCCGGAACTACAGCGATTGCACAAATTCACCGGACTCTCACCCCTCAGAGCCCTCCGGATGTTGCGTTGGGCGTCAAAGCCTGCTTCACGGAGGGACCGTTGGATTCGTAACGCCAGTTCCCTGTGACGTCCGCCCACATAAACGGCCGGCGCCCGGTCACGGCAACCGTGGATGGTGACAACTGTTTTTGCCGCAAGGGCCACATCCAGCGCGCCGGGCACATCGTAGCGGGTACTGGCGATATGGAGCATCCGGTTGCCGCCCTTCTTTATCCCTCTGAACGCCCAGAAGGTATGTTCCGGATGGGCGATGGATTCCGCGATGGCGGCGGTGCCGAATTCAATGCGGCCGCCGTGGGGCGCCATGATGGCAATGCCGCTGGGCCCCTTTCTCATGAGAATGTGGTAATCACGGAAAGGCTTCTCATGCTTTGACAACTCAGCAAATGAATCATAGCAATCCAAAGGATTCTCCCAAAAAATTCGGCAGTCGCCGGTCCGTGATTATCAGGCAAACAGGTCCATGAATTCAAATCGAGTGCCGTCAAAGAGGCCCCGGTCGCTCAACTTGATCTCGGGAATCACCAGGAGAGCCATGAATGATAGGGTCATGAACGGTGCATGCAATCGGGACCCCATCTCTTTGGCCAAAGCGTCCAGACGGGTATATTGACGGCCAATGGTTTCATAGTCCCGGTCGCTCATGAGTCCGGCGATGGGCAGGGGCAGGATTTCGTTGATCCCCCTTCTTCCGCTAACGGCACAGATACCCCCTTTGCCATTGATAATGAGGTTTACGGCCTCGCAGATTTCTTCGTCGGTGGTTCCCACGGCAATGATATTGTGGGAGTCGTGGGCGATGGAGCCGGCAAAGGCGCCTTCTTTCAAACCGAAGTTTCGAGCAAAGCCCACTGCCGGCGGCCGATCTTCATATCGATTGACCACGACAATCTTCTGTATGTCTTGGTCTGGATCGGATGATAGCATTCCCTTTAAGGATGGCAGGGTTTGGGTGGATTTTCGAGTGATCAATTGACCGTCAATGACGTCGATGATGTTGACGGGCCTGTCCTGATGGGGGACCGAGAAGTCCTTCGGTTTTTTCGGTTTTGCGCCGATCCGATTCACCAGGGCAGCGGGCCGGTGGGGCACCAGGCTATTGCCATCCTCCGCCACAATTTCCCCCTGGATCACTGTCTGGTGGATTTTGAGGGGATCGAAATCAACGATGACGAGGAAATCCGCGGGATCCCCTTTTTGAAGGCATCCCACATCCAGCCCGTAATGGGTCTTTGGGTTGAGACAGGCCATTTGAAGAACCTTCATCCGATCCAGGCCCGCGGCCAGGGCTCGGCTCACCAGGTTGTTGATGTGACCCTTCACCAGATCATCGGGGTGTTTGTCGTCTGAACAGAACATGCAGCTTCGGTAGTGTGCACGGGCGATTGGAATCAATTCATCAAAATTATGGGCCGCGGATCCTTCCCGAATGAGGATTTTCATGCCCAGGGAGATTTTTTCGAGGGCTTCTTCTTTTGTTAAACATTCATGATCCGTTGTAATCCCCCTTGAAACGTATTTCTCCAAATCAGTGCCCCCAAGCCCAGGACAATGGCCGTCAACCGGTTTCCCATGGGCCCTGGCCATCTCCAGTTTTTTGAGAACCTCCGGGTCGTCATGAATGACACCCGGAAAGTTCATCATCTCCCCCATAAACTTGATCTCCGGCATCTTGAGGAGCGTTTCAAGATCCGTGAGGGTCAGCTGGGCCCCGCTGGTTTCAAAGGGGGTTGCCGGTACGCAGGAAGGAGCGGAGAAGTAGAACTTCAGGGGGACCGTTGCGCCATTTTCAATCATGTATCGCACACCGTCAATACCCATCACATTGGCGATTTCATGGGGGTCGCAAACAGCGGCCACCGTGCCGTGAGCCAGTGCAATGCGGGCGAATTCCGAGGGGGGCATCATGGCGCTTTCAATGTGTACATGACTGTCAATGAATCCCGGCGTGATGAAGTGCCCATAGGTCCGGTGGTTGCGTTCTATGTCCCGAATTTTTCCATCCGCCACCACAAGGGTGCCCGGAAAGATCTCTCCGCCGATGATGTCTACAATGTTGCCTGAAAAAGTCTTCATGGAGGTTCTCCTTGATTGGGGCTCAAAGTTAAAACCTGTTTCAAGAATTTTATATAAACCGCTGAAAAATAAGTCAACTCCCCTGGTCCCATTTGACGCACATCCCCCTTGACCTTCAAGGTTTATCCTTCTATTATTTGCTCATGTTTGGGAAGATCTATTGTTGATGGTCTCGTAAAAAGTCAGAACGCGGTCAAGCCGATATTATGAGCATTTGCTCAAAACGGGTGCGGTACAGGGCGGCCATTTTTTTCACCTCAC
>JANQDY010000016.1 GCA_028278625.1 Thermodesulfobacteriota bacterium | reverse complement strand
GGCAAAATACGTCAAGGAAGTGAGGCCTGATGCGCCCAATGTGATCAATGGGTATAATCTGGAATACATGGCCATGTGCAACGGCATCACGGTGGACGAGATCAAAGCAAAGGTTCTGGGAACGGAGTGGTACAACAGCGGCTGCGGGTTCTGGCCGGGCGGCGGTTTCTTCTGGCCCATGGACCCCAGATGCGCCATCGTGGTACCCAAGTATAACCCTCCCCGCACCTACACGCCGGAGGGAACCGTGGGCATCGGTGGCCCCTGCATCTTCACCTACACAACGGAGACGGGCGGAGGGTACCAGCTCTTCGGCAGAACCATCCCCACATTCCAGTTCGCACAGAAACATCCGCTCTTCAAAGAAACGCCGTTTCTGTACCGCAATGGGGACCGGATTCGGTTCCATGAGGTGTCGGAAGATGAAATTGTCGATATTTACAAACACGTACACGAAGAAACCGATTATGAATACCAAATCGAAGAAGGGAAGATCATCGTAAAAGACTACCTGGACTTCATTAATTCCGAAGCGGTCAAGGAAGGCGCCAAAGCCTTCCAGGCCAAACAGGCGGAAGGCGTAAAAAAGGCCCCCCGGCTTTAAACGATTGTTCGCGAGGAGGATATCAAAGATGTTGAAAGTCATTAACGGCGGCGTGGAAACCCTGGTGGAGGACTGGCCCGGACGGGTGGGTTATTTGGGGAAAGGCATGGCATCTTCCGGGGCATTTGACAATGTGGCGCTTCAGTTTGCCAACCTTCTGGTGGGAAACGTGCCTGGAGAGGCGGGTCTTGAGATTACCGGCGGTTATTTTGAAGGGGAGTTTACCCAAGACGGCGTGATCAGTCTGACCGGTACCCATATGAAGCCGGCCATCAACGGAGAGGCGGTTCCCATGTGGGAATCCATGGAAGTCAGCACGGGTGATAAGATCAAGTTCGACCATTTCGGCGAGTTCGGTTTTAGAACCTATATGGCCTTTGCCGGCGGCATTGATGTGCCGCCGTACCTGGGGAGCAAATCGACCTGCATTTTTGGGAGTTACGGCGGGTTCGAAGGCCGGAAACTGGCTTCCGGAGACATCGTGAAAGCGGGCAGATCGTCCGCGGATCTGAAAGACCTGGCGGGGAGGAGGCTTAGAGATGACGTCATCCCCGAGTATTCAAGGGAATGGCGGCTCAGGGCCACGCCGGGACCCAATTCGGCGCCCGATTATGTGACCAGGGAAGGGATGGATTACCTTTTTGACCACTCTTTCAAAGTCCAGCACACCTCAAACCGATCCGCCTATCGGCTTGAAGAATTGCCCGATTTCTTTTTTGCAAGAAAAGACGGCGGCGTGGGCGGAAGCCACCCCTCCAATATTGTGGACCATGCTTACAGCATGCGCGGGGCCCTCAACGTCTGCGGCAATACGCCCATTATTCTCATTGCCGATGGCCCGACCCTGGGGGGGTATCTTTGCGCTCTCACCGTCATTAACGCGGATCTCTGGAAGATCGGACAGGGGACGCCCAGCAGGGATTTTATCCGGTTCGACTACTGCACCCTTGAAGAGGCGACGGAAGCCCGAAAAGCACAGAAGGCTCTTTTTACCGAGGCATCACTGGCATAACCCTGGGATAGATGCCTTTTTGTTCTAAATGGATCGAAATTATCAGAAGGGGAGGTTACATTGAAATGGATGTGAGCATAAACGCCCATATGCCGGGCCTGGTGGCCCGGGTGGTGGTAGAAGAAGGTGAGACGGTCAAGGAAGGTCAGGAAGTGGCTGTCATCAATTGCATGAAAAACGAAATGTCGGTTCTCTCCCATGCGGACGGTGTGGTAAAAGAGATTCTGGTCAAAGAGTGGGATGAGATGCAAGTGGACAACCCCATGGTGATTCTTGAAGCAAAGGCAGGTTGATTCGCATGATTAAGAAATTGCTGATTGCCAATCGGGGTGAAGTGGTATCACGCATCATTCGTGCCTGCAGGGGCCTCGGCATCCAGACCGTGGCGGTCTATTCGGAAGCGGACCGGGATGCCCTGTTCACAAGACAGGCCGATGAGGCCATCCATATCGGGCCGGCCAATCCCATGAAGAGCTATCTGGACATCCACGCCATCATGGCGGCGGCAAAGCGGTCCGGTGCGGATGCGGTCCATCCCGGGTACGGCTTTCTGGCTGAAAACTACGGCTTTGCCCAGACCGTCATCGAGGAAGGTCTCACATGGGTTGGACCAAACCCTGAGGTGATGAAGGCCGTTGAGTCCAAGTGCTATTGCCGCCATATTGCGGAAAACGTCCAGGTCCCCGTGAATCCGGGAACCCTGGATCCCATTGGGGATCCGGAGGAGGTATACCGCTTTGCCGAGGAATTCGGATATCCGCTGTTTCTCAAACTGGACAAAGGGGGCGGGGGAAAGGGGATCGAAATGGTCAACTCCGATGAGGAAGTGCCGGCGGTTCTGGACCGGATTTCACGCATCGGCCTTGCCGCTTTCGGATCATCGGACTGCTACCTGGAAAAGGTTGTGGCCAATCCGAGACACCTGGAAGTGCAGTTCATGGGAGATCATTTCGGTAACTATATCTGTCTCGGGGAGCGGGAATGCTCCATCCAGAGGCGCCACCAAAAAATCATTGAAGAATCTCCTTCCCCGGTTGTTACCACCCAGGACCGGGAGATGATTTTTGATTATTCCCTCCGGCTGGCCAGGGCCATGAAATATCAGGGAGCGGGAACCATTGAAGGGTTGCGTTCCGAATCAGGCGACTACTATTTCATGGAAATCAACGCCAGGCTTCAGGTGGAGCATCCGGTAACGGAATTCCTGACAGGGGTCGATATCGTAGAGACCCAGCTAAAAATCGCCTCCGGTGAAACCCTGCCCCTTTCCCAGAAAGAGGTGAAAATGGATGGCCATGCCATTGAAGCCAGGGTCTATGCGGAAGATCCCGTGACCTTTGCGCCCTCTCCCGGCATTATCAAGAAGCTCAATCTGCCTGACGAGGGTGAGACCCTCCGCATTGACCATGCCCTTGAAGAAGGGGGGAGTGTCCCACCCTTTTATGACCCCCTGCTCGCCAAAGTGATTGCTTGGGGAGAAGACCGAGAGAACGCCACGCATCGACTTATTTCCGCCTTGAAAGATTTCCGGATTGAAGGTGTCAGCACCACCATCCCACTGAATATTTCGATTCTTGAACATCCTGGGTTCAAAGCAGGAAACTACCACACCGGATTTATCGGAACATTGACCGGAGCAAAATAGAGATGATTTGGCCTTAATAAGGCTGATCAATAACCGATAATCACAATTAAGGAGGTAGCGCCATGGATGGATACATGGGAAAAGTTTTGATGGTTGACCTAGCCAGCGGATCTGTGGATCAAAAAGCCGTTCCCCTGGAATGGTACGAGCATTTTGTGGGGGGAGAAGGGCTTGCGGTCCGCCTTTTTTCCGAATATGCGGATCCGTCTCTTGAGCCGTTGGATGCGGATACGCCCATCATTTTTGCGGCCGGACCGTTAAACGGCACCAAAGCGCCGGCTTGCGGACGTACCGTGGTGGTTTTCAGGTCCCCCGCCACCGGTACCCTGGGAATTACCAATGTGGGAGGGCACTTCGCTCCGGCCCTGAAAAAAGCGGGCTGGGACCTGCTGCTGATCAAAGGTAAAGCCAAAGCGCCTGTCTGGCTCAGAATCGAAGACGGCCAGGTCTCCATTGAGAGTGCGGAGGAGATCTGGGGCAAAGAGGTTTCCGACACGGAAAATTATGTGACGGAGCATATGGGAAAGGGGACCCAGGTTGCTTCCATCGGGCCCGCCGGTGAAAACCTCGTGAGGATTTCCTGTATCATGACCCACCGGCATCGCTCAGCGGGAAGGGGCGGCGCAGGCGCGCTCATGGGGTCCAAGAACCTCAAAGCGGTTGGTGTCAAAGGCACCCAATCCGTGTCCGTTGCCGATCCGGAAGCCCTGGAAGCCGCATCTGCCAAGGCCAAGGAACAGATTAAGGCGGAACCCTTTACTTCCGGGCTTCTGACCCCTTTCGGTACGCCCGGTTTTTACAATTCCATCAGTGCCACGGGGACCCTCCCCACCAAGAACTGGCAGCGAACCACCTATCCCGAGTCCCATGAGGTGCTAGGACATGAGGCCTATCACAACACCCTTGACGTGAAAGCCTATGCTTGCGCCCAGTGTCCCATCGCCTGCGGCCGCAAAACCACCATCAAGGAAGGCCCCTACGCCGGCGAAAGCGGCGGCGGGCCGGAGTACGAGACCCTTGGGGCCTTCGGCAGCAAATGTCTGATCAATGATGTGAACGCCGTGGCCAAGGCCGGATACCTCTGCAACGAACTGGGTTTGGACACCATCAGTGCCGGCCAGATCATCGCAACGGCCATGGAATGGTATGAAAAGGGTATTCTCGATAAGGAAAAAACCGATGGCATAGAACTCACGTGGGGCAATGTAGAGGCTGCCCTCGAAATCACTCGAAAAATCGCTGTTCGCGAGGGTATCGGAGATCTCCTGGCACAGGGTTCCAAGGAAGCCGCCGAAGCGCTGGGCGGGGACGCCATGGACTATGCTTTTCAGGTGAAGGGGCTGGAGATGGCCTCCTGCGGCGTTCGTGCCAGCAAGGGGGAGGCCGTGGTACATGCGGTGTCTCCCAGGGGAGCCGATCATTTGCGGCCTTATGCCTCGGTGATCGACGCTTTCGGCTATGTGGAAGAAGAATTGGGAATCACCGAAAAGCAGGACCCGCTGACAGATGACAACAAGGCCTGGGTCAAACCGGTCCAGGAACTCTCCATGGCCACCAACCTGCTGGGCGCCTGTCTGTTTGCCTCCATCTGCCTGGCGGTCAAGGCCAGCACATGGGCCGAACTCTATTCGGCGGCCATCGGCAAAGAGTGGACCACCGCGGATCTTCTGAAAGCCGCTGAACGGGTTATCAACATGGAACGGGTTATCAACGCCCGTTACGGCTTCGACAGAAAAGATGATACGCTCCCCAAACGCCTCCTTACGGAACCGGCCTCCGATGGGGTGGGAGAAGGCCAGGTGGTTGATCTGGATAAAGCCTTGGACAGCTATTACGGTGCCATGGGGTGGGACCTCAAGACCGGATTGCCCACGGAAGGGACCCTGAAAGACCTGGATCTCAACTGGATGGCATGATGATTACCGGTGCTCTTTTCTGGAAAAGGGCACCGGTTACCCAGGAAATTAATGACACCTGAACACTCATCACAAGGATGTCAAAAGGAGCCTTTCAGCGGAAATGTTGAAAATTTCGACGCCATTCATGATCGGGACCATGGAAACCAAAAACCGGTTTCTCCGTTCCGCCACCATGGAAAACATGGCCGATGCGGAAGGACATGTGACCGATGACCATTACCGGCTATATCTGGAACTTGCCCGGGGTGGCACAGGACTCCTGATCACCGGTGCCGCGGCGGTCCAGAAAAGCGGCCGGGTATGGGGCGGACAGATCGGGATTTGGGATGAGACCCACGTTTCCGGGCTTTCCAAGTTAGCCGCCATCGTGCATCAATACGGAGACGGCGCCAAGTGCGCGGTTCAGCTCCACCACGGCGGTACCGCCAGCTATGGTTACTCCTACGGTGCTGAGAAATCCGGCTTCTCCCTTAAGAACGCCACCGATGAGGAGATAGAGGAGACCGCTACCGCTTTTGGCGAGGCTGCCGGCCGGGCAAGGTCGGCGGGATTTGACGCCGTAGCGGTTCATGGGGCCCACGGGTATCTCATCAGCCAGTTTCTCTCTCCTTTGACCAATGACCGAACTGATGCATGGGGGGGTGATCTGGAGCACCGACTCCGCTTTCCATTGGCCGTTATTGATGCCATCAGGAAGCATGTGGGGACCGGTATGCCGCTGCTCTGGAAAATAAACTGCCATGATTATTTGGACGGCGGTATGGGTATCCCGGCGTATGCGGAAGCCGCCGCCGCCCTTTGCGATTCAGGCGTGGACATGATCGAAGTGAGCGGGGGCCTGAAGGATCAGATAAAACTGAGAACCCGGCTCATGAAAGATTCGGGAGAGCGTGAAGCCTATTTCCACGAATCCGTCAAACCCTTTCGAAAAGCCATGGGCAAGGGAGTCTTGGCCGTGACAGGTGGCCTGAGATCGGTGGAAGCCATGGAGAACCTACTGAATGGAGGTGTCGATTATGTGGGGATGAGTCGTCCCCTCATTTCAGAGCCGGATCTCCCCAATCGTATCATTCAAACCCCTGACAAGCGCAAGGCCCGCTGCACTTCCTGCAACAAATGCCTGATCCGCATTGCCACGCGGCCCCTCAGATGCGTGGAATTCGATCCTTTGACCGCCATACTGAAGCAGCTTTAAGACCTATCAACCCAATAGAATTTTTCCTGCTCAAACCCCTTCACATATGAGAAACGCCGATTTGCCGTTCCCAGCAAATACCATCTTGACAGACGTAACCCATTGGGTTACGTTGGTTGTGCCATGATAAAATCCTTTAAACACAAGGGCCTGGAGGATTTTTTTTATACAGGGAGCAAGAGAGGGATAAAGCTTGAGCATGCAAAAAGGCTTGAACGAATCCTTGATCGACTGAATTCCGCAAATGAAATCAAAGATATGAATTACCTCGGATCTTCGCTGCACCAATTGAGCGGCGACAAAAAGGGGTTTTATGCTGTAAGAGTCTCCGGCAATTGGCGGATATTTTTCAATTTATTGACGGGGATGCATATGTGGTTGATTACAATGATTACCATTAGGGGATCATAACAATGAGAAGAATGATTAGACGTCCTACACATCCGGGCAATATAATCAAAGAAGACTATCTCTTGCCTCTATCCATTACAATCAAGGATATGGCTGTTGCGCTGAGAGTTTCAAGAAAAACCTTATCCAAAATCATCAATGGAAGAGGCGCCATCACGCCCGATATGGCTTTACGCTTGTCACGCGCCTTTGATACCACTCCGGATTTCTGGCTTAATTTGCAGAGAAATTTTGATCTATGGCAAGCTGAAAATGAATCACAGGAATGGAAAAAGGTGAAGCCATTTCCAAGAGACAGGCTCCATGATCATACATCGCTTAGCAGCGAGCAAATGTAGTCGGTAATACTGCGTGCCTGTAGATTTTTTGACGATCATGCGGCAACGTGAGTTGAATGCAAATTTCCGCGAATCCCAGCAAGAGAAATCTCAACGGAGGCTTGAGCGGTGTTTGGCTGGGTGATATTTACATGGATGATGCCATCGGCCAAATTAAGGCTGGCAAAAAAGCTCAACAAGGAGCTTAAGAGGGATTGGGGCGGGTCGTGGCGGTTTGCTGATTCTTCTGTAAACACATGTCCGAAGATGTGTGGAATTCGATCCTTTGACGGCCACACTGAAGCAGCTTCAAGATTTGTCAATCCAATAGAACATTTCCGGCGGAATTCCCTTTCGTATGAGAATCGGGTCAGCGGTTGACGGTGTGCACCTTTACGTGTATGGGTTTATACGATAGGATGTGCAAAGATGCGAATCAACATAGTCTTGGATGACGCGCTGGTAAAAGAGGCGATGATTTTAAGCGGTGCCAAATCAAAAAAAGAACTGATATCAAGCGCGTTGCGGGAATTTGTAGCCGCGCGAAAGCCTCATAGCCTATTAGAGCTCGACGGCAAGATCCGCTTCAGTGAAGAATACAACTACAAGCATCTGCGTGAGGAACGATCTCTCAGCCCGGAGATTCTTTCATCCGCGGAATCCGGTCAAGAGCTATGAAGGTGCCGCGCAAATTTACGTTTCCTGCCGAAAACAACGTCTTACCACCCGCAAACCCATCTTTTGCTATAGGTGAGACTCCACTATTTCCTCAGTGATTTTCCTTGACTTGTCTTCGGTTTCAAATATGATCACTTGAACATCCTTGTTTTCTCCACTGAACAGGGAATGGATTCACGAAAGGCCATCCAAAGGGCTTCGAACCAGGATGATTCCTTTTGGCCGCTTCAACCTGAATTTCAAGGAGGGGATGAAATCATTCAGGAAAAAGGCCGATACGGCCTTTGCCCTTTTAGCGGTCCGAACATAGATCAGTTTCCGTTCAGAATCGAGATCCCGGATTCGCAGGCGGATGCACTGCATCAACCCAAGGCCACCGCAATAGAGGAGCTTCGCCATGAGTAGATGCAATCCCGTCATGTGCTCCAGTACCATGGAGGCCGCTCTTTGGGACATTAGCACCGGCTGGCGTGGGCCTCTTTTGGCGCGGACCGTTTCAAGATTTTCATCAACTTTCCGGGGGTGGGCTTTTGCGCCGTGATTAAGAATGTACCGTTTGATCCAGTCGCAATAGACTTGCTCAGTGCGAAAGGCGGAGTGATGATACCGCAACACCTGCCGCACCTGATACATCAGGCGGAGATTCGGATCCGGCCGAATTTTTTTGGGATTGTCCATACGATCAAGAGCATCAGGCAATACATGGAAAAATCAAGCCTTATTTTTCCATCTTTTGTCTAAAGTATTTCAATAGCTAGAAAATTTTTCCACTCCATATAGGTAATAACTGGAAATTTTCCAGCTATCCCAACTGTTGGCTAAGGAAGTAACATCATGCAGCAAGTCCATGAAAATTTATTTGTAGGGAGCGAGATTGACTGCGCTACGAGCCGTCCCGGATGGTTTATTATTCACGCTTGTAAATCTCCCTGCCATCAAAGGGCGGTTGGGTATCGTGGTAGCTTGAAATCCAATCATCCAAACTACCTTGTCCTGGAGCGCGAAAACGATCTATTTCTGAACATGATCGATCCTCCTGTACCACTTTTCAAGATGGAGACTTTCGTGGCCTTCTTTCGTTTCGCTTACGAAGGGTGGGAAAAAGGGCTTAAAGTTCTTGTACACTGCAATCAGGGCGAGTCGAGAGCCCCAACATTGGCATTGTTGTTAATGTCCAAGAGACTCGATGCCCTGCCTTGCAGCTCATATCAAGAGGCGGCCAGCGCATTCAAGCAGATATATCCAGCCTACAATCCAGGTCAGGGCATTCAAACATTTCTAAAGGAGAATTGGCATCAAATCAATTAGGAACCTACGATATAAGCCAGCCTATTTAAGCTAATAATACGGATGAATATGGCATTCATCGAATTTATAATGTTACATAGAGCGGTTAGCAAGAGAGCGCTATGGAGAAGACGGTATGCCTACTCATGATCCAAGACAATTGATAGAGGATTTGCGGAACCATTTGGCGATGCACGATAGACGCCTCTTATTTCTATTTGGCGCCGGAACATCCAGTGCAGTGAATATCGCATCTGAACCCCCTACAGGAAAGAAGCCGGAACATAAACCACTCATCCCAGGGATTGAGGGGTTAACTCAAATCTGTCTCAAGGCTGTTTGTGACTTGGGTGAAGAACAGAACGCGGCATGGCACAAGCTGATATGTCAGTGCGAAAAAGATGGATGCGCCGCAAACGTTGAGGGCCTCCTCTCCAGAGTGCGGATAAAGATAGACGCCATTGGAGAGGATGAAATGCTGGTAGGGCTCGATCGAGACAAGCTAATCGGAATTGAAAATATGATCTGCTCCACCATCGCCAAAACAGTCAATCCCTCAGATGACTTGATCCCCGAACGCATTCCCCATGACGATTTTGCAGCCTGGGTCAAAAAGGTCAACAGAACCCTACCGATTGAGATCTTCACTACGAACTATGATCTTCTATTTGAGATGGCATTTGAAGGGGCACGCGTACCGGTCTTTGATGGTTTTGTGGGTACACATCATCCGTTTTTCTATCCGGAATGCCTGGAAGATGAAGAACTACTGCCCAAACCAAACTGGGTTCGGCTTTGGAAATTGCATGGCTCAGTGAATTGGGTGCTGGAAAACAGACCGGGAAATAAGCGTATTATCAGGAGCGCTCCTACAGAAAGCGGCGAGCTGATTCTGCCCTCACATCGAAAATATGACGAATCTCGCAAGCAGCCTTATGTGGGTTACACTGACAGACTCTCGCACATTCTCAATTCAGAGCATTCGCTTCTGATTACCTGTGGTTACAGTTTCGGTGACGAGCACATCAACGCGGTTTTGTATTCTGCCTTGGATAACCGGAGCACTGCGAACATCATCGCTCTTCAATTTCTGGAGCTCAAGGAAGAAGACAGTCTCGTCCAAGCAGCTGTTCGACGTTCAAACCTGACTGTGGTTGGTCCCAATGGTGGTGTGATTTCAGGAATGTGGGGACTTTGGCAATTAACTCAGCCTGTGGATAGCAAAACGTGCTCTTTTATGGATACAGCTTTCGACAGTAACGCTCTGCCAGAAGACAAAGGTTCCCCAGCCGCAGTTTCAGAAGACTTGATGGGGAGAATGCGCATCGGAGACTTCAACTGGTTCTGCTGTTTTCTGAACTCAATGGGGGCTAATATTCAATGAATAGAGCAGCGCCGACCCTGATTGGCCATGTGGATTCGGTAAAAGGAGGAGTCGTAGCCATTCGGCTTCGTGACGATGTACCAACCTTCATGATGGTGGATGGCCGCTCTTATAGAATGGGCCAGGTTGGAGCTTTTTTGCGCATCCCACTTGGATACACACAACTCTATGCGGTATGCACTCTTGTGGGCGCGGCCGCTGCGCCCCAAAGTGAGGGACCAGCCAACTTGCCTGGGCATCGGTGGCTTTCAGCAACACTTTTCGGTGAGTCTATTGGTGGTATTTTCGAGAGGGGTGTAAGTCAGTATCCAACTATAGAAGACGAAGTCCACCTCGTATCTCCCCAGGACATGCGGATAATTTACGGCTCGTTGGAGGAGGAGCGAGCAATCACTGTAGGTCATATCGCTGCTGCCTCGGGGATCTCCGGGAATTTAGACTTGGGCAGGTTGGTTACGAGGCACTCTGCTGTCGTTGGTTCTACTGGCGCTGGCAAATCTAATCTGTTGGCCGTTATGCTTGAGGCGATAGCAACTCAGGGCTTCCCGGCGGCTCGTGTTCTTGTGATAGATCCACATGGAGAATACGGCTCCGCAGTCGGGCAGTACGGCCAGGTATTCAGACTCAAGCCAGATAAAAGCAAAGGGGAGTTCCCGCTATATGTGCCTTTTTGGGCTCTCCCGTTTGATGAATTGCAGGCAATTGCATTGGGGCAGATGCAACCAGCTTCAGAAACCGCAGTCCGGGATGAAATCACTTCCCGCAAGAAAGAGGCCGTTGCATACCTGGAGGACAAACCTCCCGATGCCGTAATAACCGCAGACTCTCCTATCCCTTTCAGCATGAAGAAGCTTTGGTTTGATTTGGACGATTTCGAGCGTCAAACCTTCCAGAACAACGCGCGGACACAGCTGACCGACAAGGAGCAGATTGGGGATGCAGAGAATCTCATCTCGAACAAATATCCTGCCCCTAGCCCTGGGAGTCAGGCGCCGTACGCAAATCCAAGGCCAAGAAACATTGGGAAACAACTGGAATTATTGCGAAGTCGTCTTCAGGACTCACGCTTTGCATTTCTCTTTCAACCTGGGGAAAAGCTAACGCCGGATTTAAACGGGAAGATCAAGGGTGACTTAGATGGCCTTGTGCAATCATGGGTAGGTCATGACAAACCTCTCACAGTGCTTGACGTCTCAGGATTACCTCCAGAAGTGCTGTCCACTGTCGTGGGGACAATGATAAGGATTGTATATGATTTACTGTTCTGGGCTCTTGACTTGCCCATTAGCGGACGAAAACAGCCATTGCTTATCGTACTCGAGGAAGCTCATATTTTTCTGCCGGATGGTAAAGATTCAGCTGCGCACAGAACAATTACAAAAATTGCTAAGGAGGGCCGAAAATACGGAGTTGGCCTTTGTGTATTGACCCAACGCCCTGGTGAAATAGACGGCACTGTCTTGAGCCAATGCGGAACAATGATCGCTCTGAGATTAACTAATTCAGCTGACCGTTCAAAGGTGGAAAGTGCCATGCCAGATGACCTTGGAGCTCTTTCGGGAATGTTACCGGCACTGCGAACCGGTGAGGGCATAGTTCTGGGAGAGGCCATGCCAATTCCATCTCGAATTCAGTTTTTCAAGGCACGTAGGCGTCCGCGCGGCGATGATCCTGAAATGCCTGATGCATGGCGAAAAGAACGACCTAAAAGTGAACAATACAAGTCTGCGCTTGTCAATTGGCGACACCAATGTGAAATAAGGGAAGAGGAGACCGATGATGCCTGAGATGACTTACGTTGATTCATCCAATATCGAGGCGATTGGTTATGATGAGGAATCCCAGGAGCTACATGTTCAGTTTTTGTCCGGTGGATACTACGTCTATACCGGTGTACCATCGTTTGTATTTGATGAACTGGTGAATGCCAGCTCAAAAGGCAGTTTTCTGAACAGAGAAGTGAAGGGAATTTACCAGTATCAAAAAGCATAATGTATCCAGGGGCAGAGCACCAGACTCTCTATATTTATGAAAAATAAGCATAATGTTTTAAGCTTTTACAATTATCTGCTTTATTTGAATAGAATCGCTTAATTGTATCCAAAAACAGCAGGTAGCCAACAAATAAAGGATTAGTTCCGAGCCGAGGAACGAGTGCTCGGAACTAATCCATGGTTCAAGAAGCCGCGTTCTATAGGGGAAAAGGTTGCCTTCTTTTTGATGGTTTTGAG
>JANQDY010000282.1 GCA_028278625.1 Thermodesulfobacteriota bacterium | reverse complement strand
CATTCCTGGCGGAACAGCAGGCCCAGTTCGAGTCTCGCTTTGAAGAATTGCCGGCCCGGCACATCGCCTATTGCCGCTATCAACTGGCGGATACCATCGTCCGGACCTGTATGACCCACAAAAGCCAGGGCCGACGCCCCATGAGCGACCGGGTCGACGCCGTGGTGTGCCATCGCCTGCTGGGACCCATGATCCTGGTGGGGGTTCTGTACATGCTCTACTACCTCTCCATTGTTCAGGGCTACAATCTGACCAACTACACCTGGCCGGTATTGGCCAAGCTGCGTCATCTGACCGCTTATCTTGCGCCATCACCGGGATTCATTGAAATACCCCTGATACGGGCTTTTTCCCTCTGGTTCGTGGACAGCATCAATGCGCTCTTGAATTACATTCCCATCTTCTTCATCCTCTTCGGGCTCATCGCCATTCTGGAAGACAGCGGGTACATGCCGCGAATGGCCTTTATTCTGGACCGCCTCTTTTCCCGGTTCGGCCTTCACGGATCCAGCACCCTGCCCATGGTCCTGGGCGGTATCTACGTGGGTGGCTGCGCCGTGCCGGCGGTCATGAGCACAAAGGGGATCCCGGATGAACGGTCCCGGCTGGCCACCATCCTGATCATTCCCCTTTTGAACTGTCTGGCCAAGGTGCCCCTCTATGTGCTCCTGATCAACATCTATTTCGTGGGCCACAAAGGGATGGCCATGTTTTTCATCTCCACCATCAGCCTTCTGATGGTGCTCCCCGTGGCCAAGCTCCTGACCCTCACGGTGCTCAAAAACAGATCCACTGCCCCCTTTATCATGGAGATGCCCCCTTATCATCTGCCCACCTTTCGGGGTGTCTTCGGCCGGGCCGTGGAGCGGGTCTGGCTCTTTGTCAAAAAGATCATCACCATCGTGGCGGCAGTGGCGGTGGTGGTGTTCGTGCTGCTCCAGTTTCCCGGGCTCAGCAATGAGCGAAAAGCCCATTTTGAGCAGCAAAAGGATCAGGCCATTTCAAAATTTCAGCAGAAAATCAAAGAGACCCCCTATGGGAAAACCTTTGAAAGCCAAGAAAGCCTGATGGCGCTCATTCTCTACTTTGATGATTACAAAACCCGCAAGATGGGGGTGAGAGGAAAAGAGGCGTCACTGGCGCTTAATAATGTCTTCAAAGAGAAGAATCCCCAGTTCTACGAAATCCTCAAACCCGGAAAGAACAAAGCCGCCAAAAAAGTGAACCGCGCCCTCAAGAAGCTCATCAAGGAGCGCAAGGGACTTCTTCGGGAAATCAAAAGCGAAAAGATCGACAGCAGTTTTCTGGGCCGTATGGGGCGTTTCCTGGAACCGGCCACCCAGTTTGCCGGTTTTAACTGGAAAGTGAATGTGGCCCTTTTAAGCGCTTTTGCGGCCAAGGAGAGCAGCGTTGCCACCTTGGGAGCCCTCTATGACCAGGGTGAAACGGGCGCCGAAACCCTGGAACAGCGAATGAACGCTGGCGCTACCGGTTTCACCCCATTGCACGCCCTGGCCCTGATGCTCTTTATGGTGCTGTACCCGCCGTGCATCGCCACGGCCATCATGGTGAAGCTTCAGTCGGGCTCGGTAAAATGGATGCTCTTTTCAATGGCCTACCCCATGCTTTTGGGCATTACCGTTGCCACGATTGTCTATTCAGGGGGCAGCGCCCTGGGATTGAGCGGCAATGAGGCCATGATCACTTTTTTCGGCATAGCGCTGGCCATTAGCGTCATCATGGGATTCGTTCGGAAAAGCCCTGATGTATCTTTACAGAAAGGAGGTGAGTAATTTGAGAAGATTTTTAATGATGGTGTTGATCGCCGTGGGCGCCGTATTTTTGGCTGGCCACGCTTCGGCCCATACGCCGCTATGCTCCTGCTACGACAACGGAGACGGATCCATTACTTGTGAGGGCGGTTTTTCCGACGGCAGCTCCGCGGCCGGCGTTGAACTGCGCGTCGTGGACGCATCCGGAAATGTCCTGATCAAGGGGAAAATGGATGAGGACAGCGAGTACACCTTTGACAAGCCTAAAGGACCCTACAAGGTGGAGTTTGACGCGGGACCTGGACACTTGATCGAAGTGGAAGGAAAGGAAATCACCGAATGATTGGTGGCATCTGTTGGGTGTGGACCCTCTCCCCAAGAGCCGGGCCCACACCGATCATGCCCCCGTTAATAAAAGGACAATACATACTATCGCATATCTTGCGATTCGTTTCAAGAAAGGAGATGTATTCATGAAGAAATTGATATCGATTCTGGCGGGCCTGGCCATCATGGCCGCGGCAGTCCCTGCCATGGCACACTTTCAGACGATCTATACGCCGGAGGCCGCCATGAAAAAGGGGGGTAAAATTCCCCTGGTGCTGGTCTTTACCCATCCTTTTGAAGCCGGGCACACCATGGACATGGGCAAACCGGAACAGTTCTTTGTGGTGCGCACCCGAGGTGAGAACAAACCCAAAAAGACCGATCTGTTGAACACGCTGAAACCGATCACCTGGCAGAGCCTCACCAATTCGGGCAAGGCCTGGGCAACGGAATACAGCGCCCGGGGAGGGGATCACATCTTCTGCCTGATCCCCGAGCCCTACTGGGAAGAGGGAGACGGTTTTTTTATCAAGCAGAACACCAAGGTGATCGTCAATGTGGGCGGCGAGCCGGGCGCCTGGATGGAACCGGTGGGCCTTCCCACGGAGATTGTGCCCCTTTCAAAGCCCTATGACCGCTGGACCGGAAACGTGTTTCAGGGCCGGGTCATGTGTAACGGCAAAGCCGTCCCCAATGCCGAGATTGAAATCGAATACCTGAACCACAAGCCCCTTCTGGACAAGAACGCCTTTGAAAAGGAGGGCGCCGTCGAAGCGCCCCAGGACGCATTTGTGCTGCAGACCATCTTTGCGGACAATGACGGCGTTTTCACCTTCGGCATTCCCAAGGCCGGTTGGTGGGGGTTTGCCGCGCTCGATCTCGACCCCAACTATAAGTACAAAGGGAAGAAATGTTCCAGGGACGCGGTCATCTGGATCAAAGCAGTGGATATGAAGTAACGGTTTACGGTTGCCGGTTTGCGGTTTCAGCCGCATGCCGGCAACCGCTCCATGAAAGACGATCAGCAAAATGGAAAATATCATCGAGGTGCAACATCTGACCCATCGCTATGGCAAACGGACCATCTATGAGGATTTGAGCTTTTCGGTGCCGCCAGGAAAAATATTCGGACTGCTGGGGAAAAACGGCGTGGGAAAGACCACCCTCATTAAAATCCTGATGGGGTTCATGCGTCCCGTGGCCGGGCGCTGCAAGGTATTCGGCGAAGATTCCCACAACCTGTCACCGGAGGCGCGTAAAAGGATCGGCCTCCTCTTTGAGGGGCATCTGGCCTATGATTTCATGACCATCGCCCAGATTGAACGCTTCTATGCCCCCTTTTATCCCCGATGGGACCGGACGGCTTACTATGACCTGGTGAACCGCATGGGTCTTCCGAGGAACCATCGCCTAAGGAACATGTCCTGCGGCCAGCGGTCCCAGGTGGTTCTGGGGCTCATCTTTGCCCAAAGGCCCGCTCTCATGATTCTGGACGATTACTCCATGGGGCTGGATGCGGGGTATCGGCGCCTTTTTCTCGACTATCTGCGGGAATATGTGGCCGACGGTTCAAAGACCGTGTTCATGACGTCCCACGTGGTGCTGGATCTGGAGGAGATGGTGGACGAAGTGATTTTCCTGGAGCGGGGCGGCGCCATCCACCAGACCTCCCTCTCCCGCTTCATGGGTTCTTTCAAGCAGTTTCAGTTTAAGAATAACGGACGCCTGTCTCAACTCCAAAAAGACGGGCTTCAAAAAGATGGGGTCATCCGGAATGTGGAGGCGTTTGGCGACACGGTCTCTCTCTATTCCTTCGAACCCCTTTCCGCGGTGGCCGCCCATTTGAAATCCAAAGGGCTCAAGGCCCAACTGACGCCCGTTCGAATGAACCTTGAAGACGCTTTTGTGGGATTTACGGGGAGATATTGATTTACCATGTTAAAAGCCGTTGCCCGCAAAGAGTGGCTGAAACTCAACAAAGCCTGGTGGATCATTGCAGGCCTCAATCTAATGATCTCAGGGTATCTCTATGTTCGTTTGAACCATCTCTTCACGGTGGAACATGCGGAGATGATCTGGTATCGAAGCTTTGAGCTGGGAACCCTATACTATGAACTGGTCAAATACCTGATGGTTGCCACCGGCACCATTCTGGGTCTGGCCCAGTTTTTGCCGGAAATGACCGGCCACCGTTTTCGCCTCTCCCTCCACCTCCCGGTGAATGAAAACAGCCTGGTGCTTCTCTCGCTTCTCGTTGGAATCGTCTCCACCGCCGTCATCGGTATGCTGGATGCACTGTGCCTTTTTGGCGCCTTGCGCGTCTTTTTTCCGGCGGAAGGAGCGCTGAGCGGACTGCTCACGGCAATGCCCTGGCTCTTTGCCGGGTTCGTGGCCTACCTGGGAACGGCCCTGGTACTTTTAGAGCCTGAGCCTTTTCGCAAGCTGGTTTGCCTCGGGGTGACCGTTGGATTCGTGTGCTTCTTTTTCCATGAAGGCGCCTATGAAACCTACAACAGAGCCTTTCCGAGAATTGCCGTGCTGAGCCTTCTCTTTGTTCCGGCGGTGCTGCTTCCGGCCCACCGGTATCGAAACAGGAGGTCCGCATGACCCTGCGGTTGTCACGATTCGCCCTTCTGTTGCTGGCGGTAGTGGTCATGAGCGTTTTCATGCCGGCCCTCTATTGGTTACTCTTTGACAAAAAGATGGGGAAGACCCAGCTCTTTTTCAGCCCGGTCATCAACAAATTCGTCTATCGGGAAATGGTGGGTGAGGGCCATCGGTTCGTCACCCGGGATGAAGACGGAAAGGACTACAGCCGAACCGAGTTTGAATCCCTGATCCCCTTTATCTACTACAAGAACATGGATTTATGGGGAAAGCTTCCCATGACCATCGGAAATCGCACCTTTACACGCGCTGACATGAAAAAGGGGCGCCAGGTGTTTCAATTAAAGCCCCGGGAAATAGGGGACCGAATGCCGCGGGTCCCGGTGTTTCCGTTGCTGGAATCCGAGCCCGGCGTCACGCGTCTCAGGTTCCCGGAGGATGCCTTTCGCATGAACAGCCGCATGGAGTTCATCAACGTGGACACCAATCAGGTGGATGAAACCCTGACCGGGGACTTCACAAAGGCGCTGAAAGCCCAAGGATTTCAGTTTCCCGCCAAGCAGATATGGGGCAAGGTATCTATCCTGAAACCCTTTGATGAGGGGTTTTTTGTCATGGATGCAGAGAACGCCCTATTCCATGTAAAGCGTGTCAAGGGTCATCCCGTGGTGGTCAGAACCCCCATTCCCCAGGATTTGGGGATTCGGCACATCAAGGTGAGCGAGAACCGGAAAAAGGAGATTCGAGGGCTACTGCTTACCCAAACCGGTGAACTTTACCTCATCACTCACGACAATTACAGGCTCATCAGGCTTCCGCTGGAAAATTACCATCCCGATACCATGGATTTTAAACTCCTGATCAATCCGCTTTACAGGACCGCCGTCTACTCGGACGACCACAGAATCACCGCCGCGGCCATGGACCATCAATACAACGTGGTGGCCCGTTACCAGCGGGCCATGTTTTCAGGAAGAGAACAGGTAAGGGATCGCATCTTCAAGGTTCTGTTTCCCTTTTATGTGGAGACTTCCGACCGGACAACGGGATACGCTCCCTTCCTGCCGGTATGGAACGGCACCCGTGCATGGATCGGCATCGCCATGGCGCTTCTTTTGGGAGGGGCGATCATGCGCTATCGCCGGATCTCCTTCCGCCGGAACTGGTGTGACCTGGCTTTGGTCCTTTTTACGGGGTTTTACGGACTGATCATCATAAACCTCATTGAACCGGAAGAGAGGTGATGGGCGTGGACTATCTCATTGTCGGCATCATTGCATTGGCGGCCGCCTTTTATCTTTTCAGGCATTTTCGTGCCAAACTCAGGCCCCCGGATGGGGCTTCGGGATGCCCCGGCTGCGGCGGCACCCAAAAAAGCGAGCCCGCTTACCATGAACAGCCGTTTCCGATCATTAAGAAGACGGGGAACGGAAACAAAACCGAATAACCGGTAGCCGTTAAGCGGCAGCCGGAATGTATTGGTCTTACGGGCCCGGATAAAAGGCCGGGCAAGTGAAGGCGCGACGGGACCCTGGTTGTTTCAGGGAAAGACCTGTCTGCGCCTTTTTATTTTCTGGTCAGGGAGGAGGTGAGAAAACCGAGTGAATGGCGGCCCCAAGCCGCTGTTTTGTGATCTTTTGAACCATATTATCAACGTATTATCGCCAAAACAAAAAAAATTTGAATGAAGGAGGAAAGAACAAAATGGATTTAATGAAAAAGCTGCGTGTGACCTGTCTTTTGGCGGTTTGCGGGATTCTCCTGCTGGCCGGAAACAGCTTTGGGTACGATATAAACGACAAGTTTTCCGTGGGCGGCATTGTCGCCGGCGTCTGGCAGTACCAGAGCGTAAGTCCCGACGATTTTGAGAATGAGGGCAGAGGCCTGGTCCTTTTCGAGCCCGAGGTCAGTTACACCCCCACGGACTCGGACGAGCTTTTTGTGAAGTTTGGGTTTGGAGCGGGAAACGGGCTGGACGGCGGAGGCCGGTCCCCTTTTATCATTCCGCCATGGGGTGGAAATGTGCAGGATGACTACAAAGACATTAACGGCCGGAATCGGGATTACCTGCTCACGGCCTGGTACAAGCACACATTCAGCTTTAGCGAGGGCCACACCCTGGGGCTCACGGGCGGCATTATTGACGCCACGGATTACCTGGATGATAACGCCTTTGCCAACGATGAGTACACCCAGTTTATGAATACGGCCCTCGTAAACGGACCCCATTCTTTTTTGCCGTCTTTCGATATCGGCGGTGCCGTGGAGTGGGATTTGGGCGCATTTTCCGCCAGGGGCGTGGTCATGGCCCTGGGAAGTAACGGCGAAGAAGGTGATTTCGATGAACCTTACAATTTTTACGGTATACAGTTCGGGTACACCGTTGATTTCGGTCTGGGCGAAGGAAATTATCGCATACTCCTGGATACCACCAGCAGCGATTTCAGCAACGTGGCCGCCAACAAGAAGGAACGGTTAAGCGCACTTACTCTCTCCTTTGACCAGCAGTTGGGGGAAATTGTGGGGCTCTGGCTCCGGTTCGGGTTTCAGGACGATGAGGCGGCCATCGACTACAAGGATATCTATACCGGCGGCGTGAATATCAGCGGAAATCTCTGGGGCCGTGAACAGGACAATATCGGACTGGGGTACGGTCATTTGAGGGGCGGCAACGTGGATGTTGACAAGACGGACGTTTTTGAAGTCTACGGCCGGTTCGCCTTAAACGACATCTTTTCCATTACCGGCGATATTCAGTACATGAAAGACGCCTATAATACAAGCGGCGATGACCCCAGCGGCTGGATCTTCGGGCTCCGGGCCACCGCCGAGTTTTAATTCATTCTTCTGGAATAACGCCCGTTCCCAATGAGAATATCGTCGCACATGGGGGACGGGTACCGGTTTAGGCCTACATTCTCTCTCCTCCTAGGCCTGAGAGGACGGGGGGCACTTTGCTTCAAGCACAAAGTGTCGCCCCCTCCTTCAAAACCGGGAATCCTCAGAAAAGCACACAAGATTTCCGGAGACGCGTCTGCAGGAGTTTCCCATGGCGCATATTGAAGAGCAGATCAGCAAATTGAAAATGAGTCTGGAATCCTTGTCCCGAACCATCAACGGGTCGCTTCAAGAAGTGAACGCTCATATGGATGCGGTGGGTCACGTCATGGCCGAGTATACCCATGACCGAAAGATGGAATCCATCGGCCTCATGGCGGGCGGGGTGGCCCATGATTTCAAGAACTTCCTGCATGTGATCGGCGTGAATGCGAAACTGATCAGGGACGCCGCAACGGATGAGAAGACGAACCGCCGGGCCGGACAGATCGTGGACGTATGCCGCAAGGCATCCGATCTGGTGGGGAATATGATGGCGCTCTCCAAAACCGACGAATGGCCCACCGAAATGGTGGATCTGAACAGTGAAGTCCAATCATGCGTGGCACTTATGAAAGCCGGCATTCCTAAACAAATTCAACAGAAAACCGAATTCGCAGACCATTTACCAGCCATTACCGGAAACGCCTCCCAGATCTGCCAGGTGGTCAGCAACCTGATGAAAAACGCCGTTGAAGCCATGACGGGCCAAGGCGCCCTCTTGATTTCAACGGCTTCAGTCCATTTGCAGGCCCAAGACTGCATCGGACACGGCAATGCCAGACCAGGCCGGTTTGCCGTTCTTACGGTCTCGGATACGGGTCCCGGGATCTCACCCAAAGTCCTCCCCAGAATCTACGACCCGTTTTTCTCAACCAAAAACGGTGGGGGCAACTCCGGCTTCGGTCTTGCCATTGTCTATACCATTGCCCAGCGCCACGGCGGATGGATTGACGTTAACAGCCAAGAGGGGAAGGGAACCCATTTTTCGGTGTTTTTCCCCTTATCCAAAGAAGATGAAAGGAGTGTAAATGAGAATTCCATTTAGATATCTGTGTGTGCCGTCGGCCCTTTTGCTGATGGTGCTCTTCACCGGTACAATGGTTTGTGCCGATACCATTTCAGACAATCAGTTGGCGATTCAGTCCGGTGGAAATACCATTGTGTATGATCTGGATGAGGTCAAAATCGAGGTTGAAAACGGCAAGCGCAAGGTCTGCATCTGCAGATGCCTTTGCTTTCGGGCACTACAGGTTCTGGCGGGACAGTTTGCAGACAAAACCATCCCTTCCGATGACATCAGGATCTATACGGGCTGGACCACCGACGGGCCGGAGGAGCTTTTCCTTGAGATCATGGGGTGGTCCCATGACGATCTGCTCATCGTACCCGGCGCAACGGATAGGGCCCACCTGACCCTCAAAGACGCCATTTTCTTCTTTGTCCAAAAATCAACAACAAAGGCCTGGAAAGTAACGGCCCGGGAAGGGCTCTACCCACAGACGTTCTTTTCCTACCGAACGGCCGTGAAAACCAAAACCGCCTCCGAAGAAGAAATGGGTTTCTTCAAAAAGGCCCTTCGGCCCCAAGCGGTTTCCAACATGGCATCTCTCCCCATGATCGATAAATTCGCCTTTGAGGCGGTTTCTTATCTTGCGGAAGACGGCGGCTTGCACATACCGACCGCGCTGACGGTAGACGGTAGTGCGTTTGCAGCGGAATTGGTAAATTTGGGAGATGGCCGGTTCCAGGTGATCCAGGCCGAACGGGTGAATTGAATTCTGTTTTTAAGGAACGGATGGCCTCAAAATGAACAAAAATGAAAAGCAATATACCATAAGACACCGGATTTCAGGACGCTTCCGGCTGAGGATTCCGGCCATTCGGTTTGAGAAGGAAAAGGCGGAGTTCTTGGTGAATGAGATTTCCAATGAGGCGGCGGTGATCCATGCCAAAAGCAGCTCTGCAAACGGAAGCCTCACCCTGGAATACGACCCCGAAAAAATCCCATCGGAACGGTTGCTGTCGCAGGTGGAGGAGTTGCTGGCGGTATTGCCCCTTCATATGGCTGTTGAGGATGCACCTGAAGACCAGGCCGCGTGCGGGCTGGAATGCCCGGTGTGTCATCCGTTGCCTAAGTCTCGAGATCGGAAATCGTTTTTTGGGCGTGTGCTGGGGGTGGTGGCCATCACGGTTTTTGTGGGCTATGCCCTGATCCGGCGGGTGATCTTCAAAGCGCCTCTCGCCCAAGGCCCCTTTTCCCTGGTGGCCGGTGTTGCCCTGGTGGCGGCCATTCCCCTGTTCCGGCACGCACTGGCGGACCTTCGGCAGGGAAAGGCCCTGAGCCTTTTTCCGTTTCTGGCTTTGACCTGCGTTCTGGCGGTTCTGCTGGGAGAGGCCATGACGGCTCTCGAGGTCATCTGGATTCTGCGGGTGGGCATGCTGCTGGAGGATTACGTGGCCGAGCAGTCGCGTAAGGCCATCAGCGAAATCCTTCAGGTGGCCACCAAAGACGCCTATGTGATGGTGGACGGGGTGGAGGTCCAGGTGTCGGTCAATGAACTTCGAAAAGGAGATCTTCTGGCGGTGCATACCGGCGAAAAAATTCCGGTGGACGGGGTTGTGGAAAGTGGTGAGGCCCTGGTGGATGAAGCCCATATTACCGGCAGGGCAGAACCGGAAATCCGGAAGGAGAACGATGCGGTTTTTGCCGGCACCATTGTACAAAACGGGGTCATTTTCGTCAAAGCCGAAAAGGTGGGAGACGATACCTATCTGTGCCGCGTGCTTCACATGGTGGAAGACGCCATTGAAAACCGGGCCCCGGCGGAAAAGCAGGCGGACATCCTGGCGGGCCGCCTTTTTCGCCTGGGGGCCGCGGCCACCCTTCTTACTCTTGTCCTGACCGCTGATCCCCTTCGGGCCTTTACGGTCATGCTGGTCATGGCGTGCCCCTGCGCAACGGTCCTTGCGGCCTCCACCGCCGTCACCGCGGCCCTGGCCAATGCGGCCCGCAACCACGTGCTGGTCAAAGGCGGCCTGCATATGGAGATGGTGGGAAAAGCCGATTGCTTCTGTTTCGACAAAACCGGCACCCTGACCGCTGAAGTTCCGGAGGTGATCGAGGTCATTCCCAGGGCGCCGAAGCAGACCGGTGATCACATCCTCAAAACCGCGGTTGTTGCCGAAATTCACAATGAGCATCCCATGGCACGGGCAGTGGTGACCGCGGCCAAGGCCCGGGGCATCGAGGCGCAGCCCCATGCGGTGTGCGAATTTGTTCTGGGCCGCGGAGTCACCGCGCGGACCAATGGAAACGAAATCCTGGTGGGAAACGACCATTTCATGGCGGATCACCATATCAGCGTCAACTATTTCAAAAAGAGGGCCCAAAAACGGATCCAAGAAGGTCACACGGTCCTCTATGTGGCCCGGAACGGAAAGCTTCAGGGCGCCATCGTGGTGGCCAACGCCGTTCGCCCCAATGCCCTGGCGGTGCTGGAATGGCTGCGGCAAGACGGTGTCTCATCCCTCTATCTGGGGACCGGAGATACCAGGCCCGTGGCGGAAACTCTGGCCCGTTCCATGGGCTTTGACGATTACCGGGCCGAACTGCTGCCGGAGGACAAGGCCTATTACGTGGAGCGGCTGGAAGAACGGGGCAACCGGGTGGTCATGATCGGCGACGGCGTCAATGACGCCTTGGCCCTTTCAAAGTCCACCGTCGGGGTCGCCATGGGAGCCGGCGGCGCCGAGGTGGCCATTGAAGCCGCGGACATCGCCCTGGTGGACAGCGATCTGGAACGTCTGGTGACCCTGCGGCAGCTGAGCCGCAAAACCCTTCGCACCATCGAGCAGAACTATTACTTGGCCACCTCCACCAATGTGCTGGGGATTTTCCTGGGCGCCTTTGGCTGGTTGTCGCCGGTCATGGCGGGTATGCTCCACATTGTGCATACCCTGGGAATACTGGGAAATTCCTCAAGGCTCTTGAATTGGCGGGCACCGGGGCTTCCCTCAAAAAAAAAGAGACGGATAAGACATAGATGAAAACCATTGAAGATTTAAGTGACCAGCAGATCATGGACGGGCTGTTGCGGATTGCGCCCCATGTCAGAATCGCCCACCACTTGCCGGGCCGCATCCGGCTCAAAATCTCCCTTGAGGGTGTAAAAGCCCTGAACGGCAAGTTTAGCACGGAAGAGCCCATACGGATTCCCGGCATTTTGGGCACGCGCATCAACACCTTTGCCCGTTCCATGATCATTGATTATGACGACGAGAAAATCCCCTACGAGTTATGGGAACGACTGGGTCGCATCGGAAAAGGACCCGGTAATGCCAAAAGCGTGGTAAGGGATCTGCGACGGATTGTTTCCGGCGAAGATCCGGCAGGTGACAACACATCAAACCTCAAATAAGGAGAGGAGGAGATCGTAATGAACCAAGAAATGGGTATGCAAGCTCCCGATACGGGACAGCAGGCAATGGCACAGACCGCCCAGGGCGGCGAAAACGCGGAGGGTCCCCCGGACCAGGGAGGCTCTGGACAGGCACCGCCTGTGCAGGCACAGGTACAGATGAATGCCCCGGCGGATGCCCCGATGAACAATGCCCCAGGACCTAAGGACGGCGCTACGGCGTACGGCTCCGGTGAAGGCGGAAAGGAAGCCGCCGATTGCTCATGCGGCGGCCATGAGACGGATTACGGTGCCGCTGGCGGGCAGGAGGCCCAGGGCGCCGGCCCCTTTGAAGGGGCCCCGATGAATCAGGGACCCTCGGCCGGAAATCCCGGCCCAGCGGCGATGAATCCGGGTTATGCCGGTTTTCAGGGGAGCCAGGCGGGACCCCGGGAGGCTTGTGGGGCCACCTACCAACCTCCCTACTCAGGGCAGCCGCCGCTTCAGTACCACCAGCAGGCCCCTTCCATGGGGTATTCCCAAATGGCTCAGCCCCAAATGGGCCATCCTCAAATGCCCGGCGCCACGGGTCAACCACAGATGCCCCATATGACACAGGGCCATGGCGGATGCGGGGGCCACGGGGGCCACATGGGTGGCGCCGCGCAGCACGTTCAACACGATCAGAACCAGTTCGGGCAAATGGCCGACGCGGTGGGCCGTTTTCTGAGGGGCGAGGCAACGCCAACCGACATGGTAAACGGCATTTTCAGCCTCGACTTTCGAAATGACCAACTGTGGAAAGGCGCCCTTCTGGGAGCCGCCGCCGTCCTGATTTTTAACAGCGGGGTGGTTCAAAACAGTATCGGCAAATTGTTCGGGTCCGACAAGGACGACCCATCGGATGCATAGGGCGGGTAAACGGATTATCACCCCAATCAATCAAGACGCGAACCGTTTTTGGAAAAAAACCGTAACGGATGTTCGCAAGAAAAAGGAGAAACAGCATGAGCTATCAAACATATTATCCTCAGACCTATCAGCAGAATGCCACCCAAACGAGAACCTATCCTGTGGCGGGCACCTATCCGGCCACCCATTACGCATTGCCCGCCGGGCTTTTCGGCACAATGGTTGGGGGAACCGCCGCACTGGCCGCCAATTTGCACAAGGTACGGGAGAACGAAATGACCATGGGCCGAGCGTTTGTGGACAGCCTGGCCAAAGGGGCCGGCGCAGGGGTCGCCACTGCGGCCGCCGCGGGCGTGGTATCCTCCTTTCGTACCAGCGGCCTTACATCCGTCGTCCTGATGGCGGCAACGGCCACCGGCGTGGGATATATATTGAACTCGGTGGGGAAGACGGTTTCGGAAAAGACCGCTGAAGGCTCCAAGTAAGCCCCATGAAACCCGTGGGAGCGCGGTATTTGAACTCTTTTTAAATGATTCCGACAGCATAGAAAGGAACATACCATGAACACATATCAACAGGCTCCACACCCGTTCCCGGGCGCTCATCCGGGACAGGCCTCAACACCGTCGCCCATGATGCCCGGGCCGACCGGGCATACCGGATCGGATTGCGGATGCACACTGGACCCGTCAGCCGCCGGCCTCCATTCGGGGATACCGGCCCAGGATCCATACGCCCAGCACTCGGGCCCTGGAATGGGTGTCCCGGGTGCCGGCTACGGCGCCGCGAGCTATCTGCCGGCCCAGGCCTACGCACCCCAAAGCACTTTTCTGGGATTCAATTTCCAGGATCAAAACCTATGGAAGGGCGTCATACTGGGAGCCGCCGTCACGTTTCTGTTAACCAATGACAGCGTTCAGAAAAGCCTCATCAAAGGGACGGCAAAGCTTTACGGCCTGGTGCAGGGGGGCGTTCAGGAAATAAAAGAGAAGTTCGAGGATGTCCAGGCGGAGATGCGCCAGGAAGCCAAACAAGAATAGGCGGAAGGTATGGAAAAGTCCGAGATAATAGATCTGACCAAAACGGGCATGGCCGTATCAATGGGCCTTCTCGTCTGGACGGGCATGGGAAAAGGCCGGCGCAGCCGGCCCGGCCGAACCTTGCACACATGGGCCGGAATCGCCCTGATTGGTTTTTCCGTGTGGCATTATCATCTCTATCAGCCGCACCGGGGTTCGTGATTGTTACGTGATTGTTAAAGGATAATGGGGATCCGATGTTTCAAGCAGACGTGGCCACCCATTATCCTTAACGATCATGCGTTCAAACAAGGAATCAAGCCATGCCCAAAGAAGTAAATGCCGAAGAAAACCGACTGACCATTGTTCACAATATTCCCGGACGGCTTCGCATCAAGAGCCCCTTTCTGGGGGATCCCTTTGTGGATACCCGATATCTTGAGTCCTTCCTGCAGGCCGTTCCGGGCGTGGAAGAGGTGCGGCTCAACAAGCCGGCCAAATGCGTGGTGGTCCTCTATGATGACCATGGGGAGACCCGGAAGAAAGTCCTCAGCATCCTGAAATCGCCGCCCGGAGATATCTGGTCAAAAAAGTACGATTTTTCTCACCCCCCGGATCTCACCCGAACTTTTCGGGTCGCCCTGTCCATGTTGCTGGTTCCCTTTCTGCCCATGCGTCTGCGGGCCATTCTTACCTGGCTTAACGCGCTCCCCATCCTGGCAAAGGGGGCGGATGCGGTTTTGAACAAGGGAATCACCGTGGAAGTCCTGGACGCCAGCGCCGTTGGGTTTTCGCTCCTGAGGCGGGACTATTTTTCACCCAATGCCATTGTCCTGCTGCTCAATTTCGGGGATTATCTGCAGGAACTGACCGAGTACCGATCCAAACGGCTGCTGTTGAGCCTTTACAAGCATGAGGTGGAGTGGGTCTGGATCGAAGTGGACGGTGTTGAAACGCGCTTTCCCATAGACGCGGTGAAGGTGGGGGATATCGTGGTGTGCGGCCACGGGGAACTGATACCCGTGGACGGCGTGGTTGTTGACGGGGCCGCCGCCATCAACGCCTCCTCCATCACCGGAGAGCCCCTTCCGGTGGATGCGATGCCGGGTACCGAAGTCTTTTCGGGGACGCTCATAGAAGAGGGAAAGGTCAAAATTAGGGCCGAACGGGTGGGTTCGGAATCGACCACCGCCAAGGTCCACCGGTACATTGAAAAATCCCTTGAGAACAAGAGCCAGGTGCAGACCGAGTCCGAAGCCCTGGCCAACCGGCTGGTACCCATCACCTTCGGACTGGGCGTCTTTAATTATCTCCTGACCCATGACATCCAGAGGGCGTCTGCGGCCCTGACGGTGGATTTTTCCTGCGCCCTGAAACTGGTCAGTCCCGTTGCAGTGAAAACGGGCATGAACTCGGCGGCCCAGGGCGGGCTCGTGATCAAGGGCGCCGCGGCACTTGAAGCCTTTTCAAAAGTCGATACCTTTGTTTTTGACAAGACCGGCACCCTTACCAAGGGATCCCCCGAGGTGACGGACGTCATTTGCTTCAATGGGTGCGCCGAGGAAGAACTGCTGGCCCTGGCGGCCTCGGCGGAAGCCCATTACAAACATCCCATGGCGGCGGCCATTGTGGCCACGGCAAAAGAACGGGGCGTGTCCTTGATTGAAGTGGGGGAATGCGACTTCATCGTGGCCCACGGGGTTTCCGCCTTTGTGAACTCCCACCAGGTCCTGGTGGGAAACCACCATTTCGTGGCCGAGGACGAAGGCATTGACTGCAGCATGAGCGAAACCATTGCCAAGGATCTTCAGGACCAGGGAAAATCGATCCTTTACGTGGCAAAGAACGAGCAATTGGCGGGATTGATCGCCATTCGGGACGTGATTCGGCCCGAAGCGGCCGCGGCACTCAGCCGGCTCACATCCCTGGGGATCAAACACCTGGTGGTCCTCACCGGGGATCAGAAAGAGGCGGCCCAGGCATTGAAGCGGGCACTCCCCATCACGGAAATCCACTGGAATCTTCTGCCCGAGGACAAGGCCGTCATACTTGAAAAATTGAAAGCGGATGGCCGCTCCATCGCATATGTGGGGGACGGAGTCAATGACGCACCGGCTCTCATCCGGGCGGATGTCGGGGTATCCATGCCCGGGGGCGCGGATCTGGCCAGGGAATCGGCCCAGGTGCTGATGTTGAACGAAGATCTCATGTCGCTTCCCTTTGCCCGGGAGGTTTCCTTGAAGGTCATGAAGGTTCTTAGAACCAATTTCTATTTGACCGTCGGGATCAACTCCGGGGTGCTGATGATGGCTGTCTTCGGGCTTGCATCTCCCCTTGTTACGGCGATCATGCATAACTGCAGTACCATCGGTCTTTTGACCTATGCGCTTCGTGCCACCCGCATGACACCCAAATCACAACCGCCGAAGGTTCTGCCAAAAGAAGAGCGTTCTTCGGTATTGACACCAGAGGCGAAAGGCGTTTCGCCCCGACAACTGACGGAGGTTTCCGCACATGCTGAATCTTGAAGAGGCCCATGAGGGAGATGTGCTGCGTCTGGTGACTATCGACAGCAAGGACCTGGCCGATGATCTGGGCCGGGTCGGCCTGGAACCGGGAAGTAAGCTGGTCAAGTTTCCGAAAGAGGACGTCGACCGGCGATCTGTGCGCGTGAAAGGTCCCAGGGGGAACAGGATCCTGGGGGGCGGCATGAGCGCCAAGATCCTCGTGAAAACACCTGACGGCTCCAAAAAGCCCCTGTCACAGATGACGCCCAAGGAAGAAGGGAGAATCGACGCCCTCACCGGGGGTCCCGGACTTCTGGAAACGGTCAAGACGCTCGGATTCTCGGTGGGAGACGATATCGTGCTCATGCGCTTGCTGCCGCCCATGGAGTATATCGCGGTGGTGGACAAACAGAAGCACGTCCATCTTCAGGAGGGGATCGCTTCCAAAATATGGGGTGTTTCAGAGGGCACCGAGAAGCAGTTCACATCGGCCGGCAAGTGGAAGGATTTTTCCGTCAAAAAAGTGCTGGGGGGCGTTCGGGCACGAGGGTATCTGGAAAACCTCCACATCACCCCTGGGACAACCCTGGTTTTGACCGGCATTGAACCGGGCAAGCACCTTGCCTTCGGGCCCCGGGACCATCTGGCCATCGAGAGCATGGACGGACTTCGCATCCATCTGGGACTCAATGAGGCCAGGACGGTTTATGTGGAAAAAGCCTAGAACAGGCGTCAGGGGTCTGAAACCCCAAGTTTCCGCAAACGGATCTGTTCTCGTTCCTGTCGCCACCACTTGATTCTGATGCCCTGCAACGACCGTAAAAACTAGTTTCTCGGCCAGTACATGATAACGCCAACCCCCACGAGAGCAATGATGCCGCCGATGATGTCGTATCGGTCCGGTACAACCCGGTCGACGATCCAGCCCCACAGGATTGACAGAGCAATAAAGACGCCCCCGTAAGCAGCATAGACGCGCCCGAAATGAGCCGGTTGCAGGGTGGGAACCACACCGTAAAGCACCAGGACGACCGCACCCAAAAGTGCCCAGAAAAGGGATTTGTTCTCCCGCAACCATATCCAGATGAGATAGCCGCCGCCGATTTCGCAAAATCCCGCCAAGAGAAAAAAACCAATGGATTTCAGTATGGTAACCCCAGTCATGAAAACTTCTCCGTATGTATCCGAATGCCGCCCAAATCGTTTCTCATACCACAAGGCCTCGCTTTATTGGCTCTTTGGAGAGGCTGAAGAAACGGAGATACCCGCCAGATAACGTCCCCACCTGCTTGACAAAAGAACTTCTTTATTTGGTGCCTTTTAGCAAAAAGTGTCTGAGAAAACAACTCGTTTCATTCCCAAATAAAATTATATTTTTCAAATATTTTACGAAAATCGAAATTTATTTTGGAGGCCTTAATTCGATCCCTTTATGCTGCCAAAATCCCTTGAACGGCCAAATGGGCCGGCACACGGGTACATTTTGGGAAAATTGCCCAAAAAACCGGAATGATAGAACGAAAGATCTCCGGCCTTTTGCGAACAAACATTTGTGCGAAAAGGCTTGACACAGGATTTTGCTTGATGTAGTTAGAGTCAACAATTGCTCTTAGGCATACAAAACTTAATAAGAAGCCATACGGTCTCCGGTCCCTTGCGGGATGCGGAGAAAGTGAAGGCGCAATTTCCAGGAAGAGATATCACCCGGGTTGCGTCTTTTTTTTTGCCGACCTGGCGTCTCGTAACCACAATTACACAATGAAACAGCCGTATTGCATCTTCTGATTTTTACTCATGCTTTCGTTAAAGAGATCCGGAAACCATTCATGTAACGGAAAGGAGAGCTGAACATGATAGTGAATCGATTGAAGGGTGTGAACCTTAGAACAAAGATCGTTGTACTCGCAATCCTATGCATCATCCTGCCGACGCTCATCGTCTTGACCGTCGCTTATTTCAAGAGCAAAACCCTCAGCCGGGAAATCCGGCAAGAGATGGAGTCTGCAGCCATGGTGCAACTGGAAGACATCTCCAAAACGCTATATGAGAATATCGCTCAGGCATCCAAGGCCGCCATTGTCTCCACCTGTATGAATATCGCGGAAAACGGCGAACAAACGGTCCGATACTATTTCGACCAATATCAAAGGGGTCGTTTGACGGAAGATGAGGCCAAGAAAAAAGCGGCTTCATTCCTTATGTCCCAAACGATTGGGCAGACAGGATATATCTACGTGCTTTCATCGGATGGAACGGTATTGTTCCATCCCAGGGAAACCCTGGTCGGCAAAGACCTGCGAAAACACGACTTCATCCGAAAACAGCTCTCCATG
>JANQDY010000224.1 GCA_028278625.1 Thermodesulfobacteriota bacterium | reverse complement strand
AACATGGCTCGCCTCCTACATTTAAGGTATTTTTCGTAGTATGGCGATTTCATGTGAATATTGCAAGGAAAAATTTTATAAGTCACGTTGTAGGGCTATATTAAGGTTAAAACCGTTGCCGTGGCGTTTTTCCCGATGCGATGAAGATCCTTAGAAACGAAGCGCGGTGGTCGATGGCAGAGTGAGTGAAAACGGATGGCGTTTTCTGGTATGGACCCGTTTTGCCGGTTCTTTTTGGGGGGCATTTAAAAGGCATTACCGAACTCCCTCTTCAAAACAGGACCAACCAACGATCAAAAGCTACTGGGCGAGGATGCTCTTACCGAAAAATGCAAGATTGTCTAAATTTGATTTTATGCCAGCCTTCAGGAAATATCAAGAAGAAATCATGTCTTCAATATTCACAAAGGCCGGTTTTTGAATGACAGCCAACATCCCTTTCGCAGGAGAACTTGACAAGGAAAACCCAAAAAGTGAAAAATAGGCACAGACGCAGAATAACCCAAATTAATCTATGGAGGGGATCATGCTCAAACCAATTCTGCTGGCGGTGACATGCGTGTTGCTCCTTTCCGGCGCCTGTTTTGGTGCGGAGGATGGTTTTGAATCCACTTCCGGAGGGATCACCGAAAGCCTTCTTTCGCCCAATGATGATAAACCTATGGACTCCCGAGCCGGGGAAAGCGAGTGGGAACCCATAAATCCAGGTGCAGGGACCAAAGCCAAGCCGAGATCCATCAAAACCCGTTCCATCAAGGTGCTGAAAAAAGAAAAGGGCGTGGAGACATGGGAGACGGTTAATGCCCCTGAGCAAAGAACGGGTGGTTTTGTAAACCTCAAAATAGAATTTGACGTGGCCAGCTACAGTATTCGGCCGGAATCGTTCAAACTTCTCAAAGAGTTGGGAAAAGCCCTTTCCGATCCCCGCCTGGAAGATCGAATCATCACCATCAACGGTCATACGGACTCCGATGGCAAGGAAAAATACAATATTCGGCTGAGTCTCAACCGAGCGGCGGCAGTCAAAATGTATCTGGTTGATCATTTTGGCATCAAACCGGACCGGCTCAAAGTGGTGGGTTATGGTGAAAGCATGCCTTTGAAGCCCAACACCTCAAAAGCGAACAAACAGCTAAATCGCCGAGTGGAGATAGTGGCTGAGAAGACACCGGAAAAAGAGGCAAAGTACTAGTTAGCAACCCAAAGGCCACAGATTCCCATTTCTTTCCAAAATCGTTGACCGGGATCCACCGACATATCCTTCCTCAAAGGGATTCCGTTGTGAGAGGGGATGCTTTATTCAGGGATGAAGAGGGCAAAAATGAACACACGGCGTTATTCAATATGGGTTGCCCTTTTACTGCTGCTACTCCTGCAATCCCCCCTTTCAGGCAAGGAGCCCTACGATTATTCCCCTGGGGCATCCTTGACCCGCGACCAGGGTGTCGTTTTGAAGATCCGCCAGGGACTTTCCGGGGTCATCTCATACTTGACGGAGAATCGGAACCTTTCTTCAAAAGTAACGCCTCTAAAGACCCGGCTGTTGGATATTAAAGATCGAACGACCGTCAGACAGCTTTGGCAGCGATTTCTGGATTATATGTCGGTGTTGGACCGTCTCGGATACCGTTACGCGGCACTTTACAAAGATCTTGAGGGCGGTTTTAGAAAAGACGTCTTTTTCACTTCATACGCCATTTTTCTCGCCCGGTACCGTTTTGCACTGGCTTTCATGGAGGCCGTGGAAAAAAATGCGACCTTGCATGTCCTTTTGAATGAGCCGGTGCCGGAGCTGGGTTTGGGGGGCGGCACTTACTCCCATTTGAAAAACGAAATCTTGAATCCTTTAAAAGCCGGAGACTTCCTCCTGATGGAGGCCAACGACCGCTTGTACGGCGAATCGCCGCCGCCATTACTGGCCCAGGGTATCCAAGAGGACCGCCATTTCATCTGGAAAGCTGCGAGGGGTATGGGGCCGGAGCTCACGGCCAAGAATGCTGTTCGGCAGCTCCAGGATGTCAGTTTCAAGGCCTGGCTCCCCGTTCAAACCAAGGCCGCGGAGTGGTTGGGGGATACCAGGGTGTGGCGGAAGGATCGAAACCTGATTACAAAAGCGCAGATCAATGCCATGCGCTCCTTGCTCAAGCCGGGGGACATACTGCTGGCCCGCCGTGAATGGTACCTGTCCAACATAGGATTGCCCGGCTTCTGGACACACTCGCTGATTTACGTGGGGACGCCAGGGGAGCGGCGGCGCTATTTCAGAGAAGATGAAAAGGTAATCCTTTGGACTCAAACCGAGGGAATCCATTCCGGTGATTTTGAACAATTGCTCAGGTTTCATGCGAGGGATGCCTACGAAAGGAACAGAAAGGGGGATGGGACCGTGCCTGAGCTTTCAGTCATTGAATCAAAAAGCGAAGGGGTGTCTCTTTCATCCCTCGAACATGCGGCATTGGCGGATTCCCTTGTGGTGCTAAGAACCCGGTTGCCGAGGATTTCCAAGGCCCAGGCCCTTTTAAGGGCCTTTTCCTATGTGGGCCGTCCCTATGATTTTAATTTCGATTTCCTCACGGATTCCCAAATGGTCTGCACGGAAGTGATTTACAAGGCCTACGAGCCCACGTCATCCACACCCGGACTTCGTCTCCCCTTGATGAATGTGCTTGGCCGACAATTGATGACGGCAAATGACCTGGCCAAGTTGTTTGATCGGGCCCACGGCTCGCCGGATCAACAATTTGAATTCATCCTGTTCCTTGACGGCAATGAGCGAGAAGAAATGGCCGCCTGGTCGGATGAGGAGCACTTCAGAAAAACCTGGAAAAGACCCAAATGGCATGCAGTGGTGCCTCAATAATTAACTGAAATTCCCAGCATTTTTCTCATGCGTTTACTGAGGACTAAAAACAAGATGATCGAAAACCAAGTGGGCGTCGCGAATCCTAAAGATACATCTCCCTATTGTTTAGGAAGCCCTTAAAGATCTTATAGTATTCGGTTTCCTCGTATTCAATAGGTTGGACGGGCGTGCGATCGAAACTTAAGATGGCCGCTTTCGGGCAACCCAGAAGAATCGGGGAATGGGTGGCCACCACAAACTGGGCGTGACCGGCTTCTCCCATTTCTTTCAAAATGCGAACCAGCTCCAGCTGGCTTCTGGGGGAAAGAGCGGTTTCCGGCTCATCCAGAAAATAGATCCCTTTGATGCGGTACCGGGCCCGAAAATAGGTCATCATGGACTGGCCATGGGACTGGGTTACCAGGGATTTGCCACCGAAGTACTTGAGACTTTCGGGATCCGCCTTGGCCCATTCGTCCACATATTCCGCAAAGTTTCTAAAGTTCTCGGAGCCGAAAAAGGAACCGTTGACCCGGCCGTTTGTCCAATGAACGTCTAAGTAACGATAGAGCATTTCCTCATAGGGGTTTGTTTCCACGCGGTTTCCGCGTTCTTTCTGCCAGATGTGGATGCCGCACTTATGACACAAGGCTTTGAGCAATGTGGATTTTCCGGTGCCGTTTTCCCCCACCAGAAACGTCACCGGCGCGGTGAAAAAAAGCTGCTTTGTTTCCCGAAGGATTCTCAAATTAAATGGATAATGTCGGTCTGTGGGGTATTTTTCCGGATAGAGTCGTACCTCTTTAATGTGCATCCTAAAAACCTCTCTAAAGTGCCCTGTTCCATGCTTGACTTTATGCGCCAAACACACTAGCCTTCTGGTTGGGTTTCAAACGCCTTCTAACATCATGGGCGCATCTGATGTTTAGACCACTGTTCATCATCACTCAATTGGGTTCATATAAGCCGCATCCTAATGGTGATCACCCGCATGTAAAAGATGCATGTGGCACGGCAAATCGGGAATCGGTCGCGGTATTGTTGTCGCGATTGAATATGTCAACCAATTTATCAGGAGCGAAAATACCATGAAAACCAAGAAGATCTTTTTACCTGAATCGGAGTTGCCGCGTCAATGGTACAATATTATGGCGGACATGCCCACGCCTATGGAACCGCCACTGCATCCGGGAACCGGACAGCCGGCAGGGCCTGATGATCTGGCGCCCATTTTCCCCATGAACCTTATCGAGCAGGAAGTGAGTCAGGAGCGGTGGATCGACATTCCCGAAGAGGTGCTGGAAAAATATGTCATCTGGCGGCCGAGTCCTCTTTACAGGGCCTACAGTCTGGAAAAATACCTCGACACACCGGCAAAGATCTATTTCAAGAATGAAGGGGTGAGCCCCGCCGGAAGCCATAAGCCCAACACCGCCATTGCGCAGGCCTATTATAACAAGGTTGCCGGCACCAAGACCATCTGCACGGAAACCGGGGCCGGACAGTGGGGAAGTGCTCTTTCCATGTGCTGCGCCTTTTTCGGTCTGGAATGTAAGGTTTACATGGTGAAAATCTCCTATAACCAGAAGCCGTACCGGCGTCTCATGATGGAAACCTGGGGGGCCAAGTGTGTTGCCAGTCCCAGTACGGAGACAAATGCCGGACGTACGATCCTTGAAAAAGATCCCGAATCCCCGGGCAGCCTGGGGATTGCCATCAGCGAGGCGGTGGAGGCCGCCGTTAACACGGAAGGGGCCAAATACTCTTTGGGGAGCGTTCTGAATCACGTGATGCTTCACCAGACCGTCATCGGACTGGAGGCCCAGAAACAAATGGCCATCGCCGGGGATTACCCCGACGTGGTGATCGGGTGCGCCGGCGGTGGGAGCAATTTTGCCGGCATGTGCCTTCCCTATGTGCGGGATAAGATCCACGGAAAAGAGGTAAGAATCATCGGCGCTGAACCCAATTCATGCCCCACCATGACCCAGGGACCGTTCGCCTACGATTTCGGGGATACGGTACAGATGACCCCGCTCATGCCCATGCATACCCTGGGGCACAATTTCGTGCCGGCCCCCATTCATGCTGGTGGGCTTAGATATCACGGCATGGCGCCCATAATCAGCCAGTTGATATTGGATGATTTGATCGAGCCCGTCGCTATCAGCCAAATGGAAACCTTTGATGCCGGTGTCGCTTTTGCCAGGTGTGAAGGATTCATCAGTGCGCCGGAGTGTAACCACGCGGTGGCAGCGACCATCAGTGAAGCAATAAAGGCCAAGGAAGAAGGCAAGGAAAAGGTGATCCTGTTTAACTGGAGCGGGCACGGGCTCGTGGATATGGCCGCCTATCAGGCCTTTTTTGAGGGCCGCCTCAAGGATCATCCCCTTCCGGAGGAGGAGATCAAAAGAGCGCTCGAAGACATAGCACCCCTGCCCAAACCGCAGCAGTACCGCGAGGGGAAGCTGTAGATATTCGCTGAGACGGCACAACTCGGGCCCCGGTAAGGTAAACTGCCGGGGCCCAAGTTGTCCCAAAGAGACGATTTGTAGATGACAGAACTAGAACCACCTTCAGATGGCAAGAACATACGGTGCCCCAGGTTGGGCCACCAAATATCTTTTTCGTTTTGCCGTGTTGAAAATGAAGGTCTGCCCTGTTTTAAAATACTTGACTGCTGGCATATTCATTTTCCGGTAGAGACCCTTTTAAGAAAGGAGTTGACACCTGAACAGTGGGCGAAAACCTTTGATCGCCCTGTAAAACCCAAGATGGTCTCACTGCTTGAACTGATCGAACAGGCTAAAAAAGCCAAGCGTCAGGAACCCTCATAAAAAGATGGAAAATGGTTCCTTTGGCCGAAAGGTGGCTGGTATACTGCTTGCTGCCGGTGCATCCACGCGCATGGGCGATCTCAAACAGCTATTGCCTGTTGCTGGCAAAACCCTGTTAGAAAGAACACTGACCAATGCCCTTTCGTCCCGATTGGACTGCGTGGTACTGGTTCTGGGACATCGCGCACAGGACATTGAACGGGCCCTTGCGGGTTTGGCCCGGGATCCCGGACTGACCATTGTCCATAATCGGAATTATCAGAGGGGCATCAGTTCCTCTCTGGTTGCCGGCGTGGCGGAAATTGCCCGCAGCCACGACCACGCCATGGTTCTTTTGGCGGACATGCCTTTCGTTAGTAGCCACACCATTGATTGTCTGATAGGTGCCTATTTGGAATCCCAATTGCCCATCGGGGCAGTAAAGTCTGGTGACCGACCGATGCACCCCGTCATTTTCAGGCGAGACCTTTTTCCGGAACTCAAAAGGCTTAAGGGCGATACAGGGGCAAGATCCCTTCTTGCAGAAAACAGTGATCGCATCTGTTTGATCACGCCTGAAACAGGGTATGATCATCGAGACATTGATACAAAAGAGGATTATCGGAAATTTCAAACGGATTTGAAAGAAAGGAAGAATCAATGGCCAATATCGTAGTGGTCGGGACACAATGGGGTGACGAAGGAAAAGGGAAGGTCGTCGACCTTTTGACAGCCGACGTGGAATTTGTCGTGAGATTTCAGGGCGGAAACAATGCGGGCCATACACTAGAAGTGGATGGACGGCAGTTTATCTTTCACCTCATCCCTTCGGGTATTCTCTACGAAAACAAAAAATGCCTCATCGGAAACGGTCTGGTGGTGGACCCTGAGGTGCTTCTCAAAGAGATGGAAAGCCTGAAAAAGGCCGGCATCGTCGTAGGGCCCCAGCGACTTTCCCTGAGCGAAAAGGCGCACATGATCATGCCCTACCATAAGGCCCTGGATCTGGCCAGGGAAGCGGCAAAAGGGAAGGACAAGATCGGCACTACCGGCCGCGGCATCGGGCCCTGCTATGAAGACAAAGTCTCCAGATGCGGCATTCGCGCCATTGACCTCATGGAGCCGGAGATTCTGGAAGAAATGATTCGGGAAAACCTAAAAGAGAAGAACTTTCTTCTGGAAAAATTCCTGGGCGCATCTCCGTTGAGGGCACGGACCATACTGGACCAGTACCTGGTGATGGGGCAGAAACTGGCGCCTTTCATAAAAGATGTTTCCGTGGAGCTGGATCAGGCGGCAAAGGAGGGAAAAGCCATTTTGTTTGAAGGGGCCCAAGGGACGCATCTCGATATTGATCATGGCACTTATCCGTTTGTCACATCCTCAAACCCCGTTGCCAGTACCGCATGTTCGGGCGCAGGCGTCGGGCCCAAACAGATTCATCATGTTCTGGGAATTGTAAAAGCTTACACCACGAGGGTGGGCGCAGGCCCATTTGTGACGGAACTGGAAGATGAAACGGGCGATTTCATTCAGGAAAAAGGGAAGGAGTTCGGGGCCACCACCGGCAGGCGCAGGCGTTGCGGCTGGCTCGATCTGGTGATCGTTAACGATGCCGTAAGACTGAACGGCCTGGACAGTCTGGCCATCACAAAACTGGATGTGTTGACGGGGCTTGATACACTAAAGATCTGTGTTGGATACGAAATGAACGGAAACACTTTTAATCAAAGACCGGCCAGTCTCAGGAAGACTGCCTTGTGCAAACCGGTCTACAAAGAAATGGCCGGGTGGAAGGAAGATATCAGCGGCGTGAGGGAAAAGAAAGACCTGCCCAAAGCAACGCTTGACTATCTCTCCGCCATCGAAGAGATTACCGGTGTCCCCATTTCCATCATTTCGGTCGGGCCTGGGCGTAATGATACCATCGTTGTCAAAAAACCGGGGACATAGGATTGCGGGATTTCGCGGCAGTTGTTTTGAGGTTGTACCGTCCAAGGTTTTCCTGAACGGTCGAAATAATGATATCTCCCCATGAGCACCTGTGACAAACAATACGATGTCATTGTGGTGGGTGCGGGTCATGCCGGCTGTGAGGCGGCGCTTGCCGCCGCAAGAATGGGACATCCCACACTTCTTTTGACCATCAATCTGGATCATGTTGCCGCCATGAGCTGCAACCCGGCCATCGGAGGCCTGGCCAAAGGGCATCTGGTCAAAGAGATCGACGCCCTTGGCGGAGAAATGGCCAGGAATGCCGACCGAACGGGGATCCAGTTTCGGCGATTGAACACGCGAAAAGGTCTGGCGGTGCAGGGTTCCCGTTCCCAGAATGACCGGGACCTGTACCGAATACGCATGAAACAGGTGGTGGAGTGTACACCCAACCTGGATATCCGCCAAGCCATGGTGGACCGCCTGCTGATAAAGGACGGACAGGTTGCGGGCATCGAAACCCAGATTCACGAAAAGGTCCTGGGCAAGACCGTGATCCTGACGAGCGGCACCTTTCTCCGGGGGCTGGTGCATATCGGCCTGGATCATTTTGAGGCCGGTCGCATGGGAGATCCGGCATCGGTGCGACTGCCGGAACAGCTGGCCTCCATCGGTTTTGAAATGGGGCGGTTGAAAACCGGTACCACGCCCCGTCTAAACGGCAGGACCATCGATTACGAAAACCTCATCCTTCAGCCCGGGGACGAGAACCCCAGACCATTTTCCTTTACCACTAAAGAGATTCCCCTTCGGCAGGTCCCATGTCACATCACATATACCACCGCCGAGACCCACGAAATCATTCGGGAGGGTCTGGATCGTTCCCCGCTTTTTAGCGGCATCATCCAAGGAACCGGGGCCCGGTACTGCCCTTCCATCGAAGACAAGGTGGTGCGTTTTCCTGAAAAAGAGCGACATCAGATTTTTCTGGAGCCCGAGGGCCTGGAGACGTTCGAGGTCTATCCCAATGGGCTGCCAACGAGTCTTCCCCTAGACATCCAGGTCCGAATGGTGAGATCCATCCCCGGTCTCGAAAAGGCCGAGATCCTGCGTCCCGGTTATGCCATTGAGTATGACTACATCAATCCCCTGGAGCTTACGCCCACACAAGAGACCAAGCGGATTAAAGGTCTTTTTCATGCGGGTCAGATCAATGGCACTTCCGGTTATGAGGAAGCAGCCGCTCAAGGGCTTTTGGCGGGGATCAATGCGGTCATGAAGGTCCGTGACGAAGCGCCTATCATTCTCTCGCGAGCAGAAGCATACACCGGCGTGCTCATTGACGATCTTGTGACGAAAGGGACCCGTGAACCTTACCGCATGTTCACTTCGAGGGCGGAGTTCCGGCTTCTCTTAAGGGAAGATAATGCCGATTTACGGCTTCGGGATCTGGGCTACGATTTGGGTCTGGTATCGAGGGATGTTTATGACGATTTCCGCAGAAAAAGGGACCGGATCCGGAGACTCATGGATCGGTTGAAGGCAGTACGGCTAAAGCCCAACAGAGGGATCCAGGACCAGCTGAAAAAGCTCAAATCGGCCCCCATCAAAAACATTACCACCCTTCGGCAGCTCTTAAAGCGCAACGAGATTCTTTTTGAACACCTTCAGCTGTTTGATCCTGAACTGGCCCGGGAAGATGAAGCGGTTTCCATGGAAGTGGAGACGGAGATCAAATATGACGGATACATTCAACGCCAGCAGCGGCAGGTGGAGAAATTGGGGCGCCTTGAATCAAAACGAATCCCTGGGACCATCGATTATGAAACCGTTCACGGTCTGTCCAATGAAGTCAAAGAGAAACTTGGCCGAATCAGGCCGGTATCCCTCGGACAGGCCGCCAGAATAGCAGGGGTGACACCTGCCGCCATTTCGGCCATTCAGGTGCATTTAAAACGATGCTAAAGCGTAATATGATCAGGCCTCTTTTCCTTTTGTTGACCGTCCTGCTTTTCCTGGTTTCCGGATGCGGTGACGAACCGGTTGCCTCAAAGGAAAGCCCCCAGGTGCAGAAGGAAGCCAAGGGAAAAAAGGGCCGCAAGGTTACCGTAAGATCGGTTGAAACGGTTCCGCCCAGAGGCGATATCGAGTATGTGGGTGAGTTACAGGCCTATCTCAAAGTGAGAATATCCAATGAAATAGGCGGAATGATCGAGAAACTCGATTTTGAGAAAGGAGAACGGGTCAGAAAGGGAGATCTGCTGGCGGAAATCGGGAGCACCAGCCTGCGCCTTCAGATTCAGGAGGCCACGGCCGCCAGAAATGCGGCCAAAAGCAATCTCAATAAACTCGAAAAGGGAAGCCGTCCCCAGGAGATTGAGATTGCCACGGCCGAGGTACAGGAAGCAGCGGCGGCCCTTTCGGAAGCGCGAAAAAACTTTGAACGGATCGATCGCCTCCTTGAGATTCGAGCCGTATCAAACAGTGCCTACGATGCGGCGGAACGCCAGATGAGTACGGCCAAAGCCAGAATGGCATCTGCGAAACAGCGCCTGGAGCTGGCCAAGAAGGGGCCCCGTGACGAAGATATCAATGCGGCCCGAGCGCAACTGGGGCAGGCGGAGGCGGCCCTGGCGCTGGCACAAGACAGATACGGAAAATCGATCATTCGAGCCCCCATCGTCGGAACCATCGCTAATCGGGATGTGGAGGTTGGGGAGGTTATTCCGGCCGGCACACACATCACATCCATCATCGGTCTGGACCGCCTGAAACTGAAGTTTTCCCTGAACGAGAGAGACCTGCAGATCCTTTCAGGCAAAAAGAACTTCGATTTCACGGTGGATGCCATTCCCGATAAAACCTTTTCCGCCAGGGTTACTTTCGTCTCACCCACTGCCGAAAGAGGCACCCGCTTTTTTCCGGTGGAAATGGAAGTGGAAAATCCCGACCCCCGCATGGCGGACGGCATGACCGCCAGAACAAAATTCCCCATCATCAGCAAAAGAAAATCCATCAAAATACCGGCGAGTTGGCTGGCGGAACAAAACGGGCAGGTGGGCCTCTATGTGGTTGATCAGGGAAAGGCACTGTTTAAACCGGTTCATCTGGGCTCCTATTACGATAACCGTGTGGAGATCCTGTCAGGTCTGGGGAAGAAAGAACAGGTTATCACCAATCCTGCGGGGCTGAAAGATGGCGTCACGGTGAATGTTTCACCCCGCTGACCCTTGTTCAACCTTCAAAATCTGAAAAAGAGATGAATCCCGAAAAGGAAAAGAGCTATTCCGCCGAAGATTTCCGATTTCGTGATCTTCACCCCAATATTTTCATGGGAACGGCCAGCGATCGATACGCTGGCTGGCTCGGGCAGATTTATGATCCGGCACGATATGCCGGCCAACTGAATCAGCGGGCCAAAAGGATCGGTGGCAAGCGCTTTTCGGAAATCGTCCTGCCGGTAGATTCCGTCAAGTCCTATTTTGAGCATTTCCGGACCTTGGAGCTGGACTTTTCATTCTACGCACCCTTATTGACCCAGGATGGTGAACCCACACGTGTTTTCAGGCTGCTTAAAGAGTATCGCAGGTATCTGAAATCCGAAGATCGATTGACACTTAAAGTCCCTCAGATTGTTTCCGCAAAAAAAGTGCGACGGAGAGGTCATTTCGTTGCCAACAAAGACTATCTTAACGCACGCGTTTTTACCGCGCAGTTTTATGAACCACTGATAAAACTGATGGACCCGTGGCTTGACGGCATGATTTTCGAACAGGAGTATCAGAGAAAAGGAGAACGGGAAAGTCCCTTCCATTTTGCAGAAGGCTTGAACCGTTTCTTTGCGTCCGTCCATTCAGACTCCCGATACCATGTGGAGCTTCGGACCGAGGCATTTCTGACGGATCCGGTCTTTCGCGTGCTTGAAAAGCATGGGGTGGGCCAAGTCCTGTCCCATTGGACCTGGCTTCCGGGCCTCCTTAGGCAATTCAACCTCTCAGGGGGGCGGTTTTTGAACCGCGGAAAGGCATGTATTCTCCGGCTGATGACCCCCCGCGGAATGCGTTACGAAGCCGCCTATGCCAAAGCCCATCCCTTTGACCGGTTGATTAACGGCATGTGCGACGAGAAAATGGTGGCCGATACAGTGGTGCTCATGAAGACTGCTGCCGAGATGGGAGTAAACGTGTTTGTCAACATCAATAACCGGGCCGGGGGAAATGCCCCACTGATTGCTGCAAAGATCGCCCACCGGTTCACCTCTCCACCTTCTCCATCATCTTCTTGAGGGATCCAAGGTATTCCCTGGAGCGGCTCAGGTAAAAGGAGAGCGCTTTGGAAAAATTCTTTCCCAGCAATCCCTCAACGATCAACAGGCTGATCCGTTTGTTCTGGGTCAATATCCTTTGACACCCCAAGAAGATCCCGCGTTCTTCCCGGCTGAGCGATTTCATGATCAGTTTGAGGGCACTGGGGGCCCGTGGCTGGTACATCCAGAAATAGAGCATGTCCAGAGAAAAAATGATTAGGATCTTCCCCAAGTCTCTGATTTCACCGCTTTTGGCCCCACTCAATCTGCCGGGGGATTTCAAGATTTCCATGGTACCGGTTTCCGGAAACAGCAACGCAATCCTGGCGTAGGTTTCAAATAACTGGGCCATCTTCGTGCGATAATCCTTCATACGGGTTTGAATGTTCTGGTAACGATCCGCCAGCCCTTCAATCAGTCCGGCCACCAGGTCGGATGCCCCCTTTGAAATAACGGCGGCCCACTTCTGAAGTATGCCTTCAATCCCCGGCACATGGAAGGCCGTCAACACACCGGCAGCAGCCCAATTGAAAAAAAGGGCCACCGGAATGCTCAGAACGCTTCTGAAAAGGTTTCCGTATGCCGCACCTTTGGGCAAACCTCTAAAGAGATTGTGACTGCAAAGATACAGGCCGTTAGTGAGGGCCATAAAGCTGTACAGCGCAATTGGATTGGATGCGGTGGTAATTCCGAATCCTTTATTTAAGACCAGTGTTTTGGCAACATAATCGAGGAGTGGGACCGAGAATCCCGTAAACAGCAGTGAATCGGCCAAACGTTCCCATTTCACAAAATCGTTCCACCTGAGCAGGGGGGAGCGTCTGATGCCGCCGCCGCCCAGCACCGACTGAAGGATATTCCTGAAACCGGTAATGCCGAACCAGATGAATGCGCCAAAATAGGCCAAAAACCACCAATCCTTGGTCAGTGCGAAGGTGGCAAAGGCCGGCACAAAACCCACGAAGATCTTTAAAAAGTTCTTTAGACCGGTATTGAGATACCGCCATGAGAGCCGTCGGGTCTTTTTTTCTGATGCTTCGGGTGTCAACGAAAAACCGTTGTCCGCATCTTTTTGGACGCCCCCAAGGGTTACCACATTCCCTTTCTTGGTATAATGGGTCGATTCCTGATCAATCACCCAGTCATGGGTTTTTCGTCTACCTAAGAAGCCGATGACCGGAATATGGCGAACAAGCCGGTAAAGGTTATTGAGAAAAGGGGTCGGCCCGGTCTTTGGATATGTGGTTCGACGCTTCATCACGCCGATGGCGATGGGAATTCGATCGCGCGGAGAATCGGAGCCAAATGCCGCATTTTGCGCCCGGCGGGGCAGGGTGTCTAAAATGGCCAGGCCCATGCCATGCACCCGGGGGCTCCGGCCCGTAGAGTCACTTCCGATCCTCGCTTTCAAAGGAGACCCCTGGTAAAAATCCCGTAACGTGGCAATGTCGTGAAGGATTTCGGAGAGCTTTTGAATGCGGTCTTTTTTCCGATGGTTCTTAGAGGTGCTCAGTCTGTTGATGATATCCCTGGTCAGCTGTTTCAAATGGATGACGTTTCCACGGTTGATGGCCTGCTGGAGCTGTGAGATTTCCGCCACCTGACCGGTTTTTCCCTCCGCGTAATCTTTCAGATTGAAAATTTCGAGGCGATTGATGGTCCCTTCACAGTCGTAAAGCAATTCCAGCACGTCTTCCACCTGAAGATTGCTGAGATTCAGGGTAATTCGGTAACCCAGGTGAAACTTGGACAATCGGGAGATAATCTCCTTGGGGGTCAGTTTCAACAGACCGGGAACCTGGGACCCCGTCTGCGGGATATGGGGATCAGGAAGGGCCGGGTTTTTTTCCGGCCGCAGGTACTCAAAAAGGATCGTGTCCGGATCCATTCGGTTCATGGTCTGCTTCCAGCCCAGCGAGCGGTTGTCGAGCAGGCTGTCCGCCGCCAGCTGGATCACCCGACCCTCGCC
>JANQDY010000222.1 GCA_028278625.1 Thermodesulfobacteriota bacterium | reverse complement strand
AACATGGCTCGCCTCCTACATTTAAGGTATTTTTCGTAGTATGGCGATTTCATGTGAATATTGCAAGGAAAAATTTTATAAGTCACGTTGTAGGGCTATTAACGCCATCAATGTCACATTGGCCCCAGGTCCACCGCTTACGCCGGGTATGGGGTTGCCAATGGGCACAGTTGTCACAACGAACAAGCCGCTGAACCAGCCGCTGAAATTTCCTCCATTCGGCCATGGTGGTGGGATATTCTATGTCCCGCATTTTTCATCCTCCTCAGTTTCGAGCCGACAGTCTACCATCTGGTTGAACGTTAGATAATTTCGACCCATCAGCGAATCCAAACGGGCTCTCACTGCGTTTAAACGCCCGGCTATTGTTTCTTCCGGGTTCACCTCGCGCCGCCTTCGGTCTATTTCCACCTGCAACAAACGCCGATCCTCGGCTTCCAGGGGCATGGCGCCATCACTCAGAGATTCGGCCGTAACAAGCCATTCGGCTTCAAGCGGAATCAGCTTTTCCCGTATGGCCGCCCGGCATTCCTGGAGCAACTGAGATTCCGTTTCCAGGGCTTCATTGGTGAGTGCTTGGATTTCGGCTTTCAGGGCCTCACGGCCTTGCTTTCTGATGTTAAAAATCCAAACCTTAAGCGCGTGCCTACGGAGCGGGCAATTTTCGAAAAAGCGCTTGCTCGCCCGTGAAGTCTCATCCCAGCACGGGGATTTGGAATGAGTATTGTGTTGAACAAAAGGAAGGTGGCGATCGTAAACGACGTCCCATTGCTTCGCCAGGTCGGTTTTAAACTTCAGGAGCCTCACACATTCGGAGACAAGATCGTTCAGTGACAGTTTCGAAGCAATCTCCCTGGATTGCTTTATTTCTTCTTCCTCGCGCCACATTAGATCCGCTTTCCTGATACACTCCATCAGCTTCGCGCCCTCGGCTTCCAAATCGTCAATCGTGAGTCTTGATGAGGTTTTTTTCATGATGTCTCCTTTCCTTGAAAATGATTTTCCAAAAATGCAGCCGGTTAATATACACTCCAAAAGCAGAAGCTCCCTGGGGCGCACAATGTCCGGTTGCCCTGCTCACGGCCGGACGACCGGATTGATGTTCATGCACTTGAGGTGTCAACCGCGTGAAACCGGCCGGCCGATCCTCCCTTGAAAGCCTCCTGGGACTTCTTCAAAGGAGGATCGGGACGAATACCTCCCCTTGTTCATCCCGCGTTATTATCCTTTTGTTTCAATGTGTTATACCCATTATGGGAGGTGGGACCATTTTTTTAAAAGTTTTACTTCGTTTTTTCTGGCGTATGCGGTGTCATCCACCAGCACGTAATATAGGCATATATAGCCATGTCTAGCTATATATAACCCTATATTATATATATTATTTTTTTACTATAGAATAATAATATATACTCCCATACTCCCATGGAAATTGATAACAACCTAAAATTATTGATTTTTTTGTAAAACAAATGGAAGCTGCTTATCATCCCGGTTTCCTCCCCAAAGGTCCTTTCTCATATCTTGATCAGGCGTAGCCCAATGTATTTGACAGTGTTTGATTTCTTCCTTTGGAATTTCGTGCCCAGAAGACGGCCGAACTTTTTTTGGCTCAGCGTTTTCTTTGAGACATTCTCGGTCCACCACCCCTTGAAACTGTCGTACAGGGCAGATGAAGATTCTTCCTCTTTCGGATCAATAACGCAGTGTTCCTCCAGAAAATCTGCCAAAAGATCTTCACTACGCCTGTATTCTTCCGTGTTTTCGCGGACCTTCTCAGGTGGGGACAGCCCTTGTTTTTGCCATTGAAGACAACCGCGAACCAGCCAGGCCAGTATTCCGGGGGCTTCAGTTTTCAGTTTTTCAGCCAAGTATGGATCGGCCCGCCTTTCGTTGGGCGCTTTCGGTTCTCGGTTCACGAATGAAAAGGCGAAGGGAACGAGATGAATTCTCTCCCAAAATGCGAAATCGGACATTGGAGCGGTCGGGCGATCGTTGATGAGTAGCACAAGTTTGTGGGTCGGCGTAAACCTCGTGGGACGTCTATCATGTGGATTGCGGCCCACCAGGGTGTCTGAACCGGATAGCCATTTGACACGGCTTGAACTAAACCTTCGATTTTCTTCTACTTCAGAGGCAAAGGCACATCTGAGACCGCGCAAAGACATTAAGCTCGGGCTCGGGGCATCCGCGTTGGTGAAACGGCCCTGATCCAGAAGCATCTCAGAGGGGATAGAGCCCGCCAGGGGTCCCAGAACATGGGCCAGGGTTTCAACCAACAGCGTCTTGCCGTTCCGGCCCCTGCCCTCTAGAACCACTAAGGCGGATTCAGTGACAAGTCCGGTGCAGCAATATCCGAAGAATCGTTGAAGGAATGCGCATACCTCCGGATCATCGAAGATTTCATTGATGGTTCGTTCAAAAACGGGCGCCGGGGCATCCAACCCTTGCCACTCGGTAGGGCTACCGAGTGTTATTAAATCTTCCGGCAGGCCTGGCCTTAATTCGCCCGTTTCAAGGTTGATCACACCGTTTTTGCATGCCAAAAGCATGGGGTGTAAATCGAGCGATTCCCCCGAGATCTGGAGGGGTTTCTCATGATTCGTGTGGGCGAAATGAAGGCAAGCCTGCCTACCCCGCTGTGTTCTGAGCTTTTGGGCCTTCTTGCCGCAAAGGCGCTGTTTGGCCTTGAGCTGCTCTATGTTATCCCGATCGGCGTTCTTGCTTTCCAAATCTACTATCAGGTTCCCAATTTCAGCCGCGCGATTGCCGTACCATGCGGCGACGTTTTCAACCGCCTTCAGGGCCTCGCCCATGAGATCGAGTTCCCACCGGTGGCCCGCGAACATGAACCATTCCTGGGATGTCCCGGAAAAGAGAAAACGGTTTTCGTGTATGAGACTGAACAGAATGCCGTCTCCCAACTCAGCCGCATAAATGGCGTAATCCTCTAATTCTGCCCTGGCCCTTTTCTCTTTCTCCGGTGGAGTGGGTTCTTTGCCCTTCAAGGCCCTTTTTTCTTCGTCAATTCTCTCTTGAATCTGTCGCTCTAAATCATCCATTCACGGAAGCTCCTTAGAGAAACCAACCCTTGGGCAGGCCCGCTTTGACCCATTCTTGAATATCAACCCCCTTTTCAAATGCTTCACCGGGATCTTTGCCACGGGGCACCGGCCAGCGCTTTGTTTGAGGGAAGTTTTCCTGCCACCATTTCACCTGGTGGGCCCCTGCAGTATCGTAATCCAGGGCGTTCAAGATGACGGCCGCATTTTTGAGCAATAAGGTTGTGTTGGCATCAGGTCTACGGCTTGAATTCCCGAGTGCTACCACGCCGGTTATCTTTTGTCCGCGATTGGCCCAATAGTAGATCATCCCAGCGTCAAGCTCGGATTCCACCAGAACATAACAGCGACTTCCGAAACACCGGCTCCCGGTTGGACCGCAGTCTTCAACCAGACAATTCATGGCGCTTCCCGGGAGAACGTAATATTTTGGATTGTCGCTTTCCCTCCTGATTCTGATTCGATGGATCTCTTTGCCGACCAGGTCAGGAATGATGAGGCCCTGGGGTATCCACAGCATTTTCTTGCGGCCGTTGGATTTCAATTCCGTGGGGAGTCCCCAAGATTCACGGGGGCGGAAAAGGTCTTTGCCGTCATTGCCTGGGTTCCAACCGAACCCGAAATACTTGATGACCCATTCATTTACACCTCGCCGGGCCAACCAATCCTTGATTCGTTCGTCGGGCTCCATAATGATGAGGTTTTCAAAGGCCCAGTTAGCAAGTTTGCGGGCTTTTTGGCGCCACTTTTCGGGAGGGGCTCCTTGCTCCGGATCGGGTTTCCATACGTCTTTGGGTTTTTCCTCATTACTGGGGACGTACGGGCTTTTGTGGGCTGGCATTTTGTGAGGGGTTTTACCCAGGCGCTGGCAGGCTTCCCGGTATCCAAGCCCCTCGAAGTCCCTGAGAAATTGGATTGCGTCTCCGGCGTTGCCGCACTGGCGGCACCAATAGGACCCTTCACCGCTGTTTTCTTTTGGCCAGACGTGAAAGCGGTCCTTGCCACCGCAACCAGGGCAGGGGGAGTGGTATTCCCCGCCCTTTGTGGATGACACTTTTTTGGGCTCGCAGTAATTGCGCGTCAAATCAAGTACTGTTTCCATTTTTCCATTCCATTTCAAAACCCCAAAACGAGCGATGGCCGCGGGGAGCGAAACCGTGCTTTTCGGACTTCGTCAAAGGACCCGCAACGGTACGTGACGGTCAAAGCATTTTCGGGTTTGGGTTGAATGATAGAGCAGGGGGAATGGGGTAGTTTGATATTGGGAAGCTCACCCATTTCAAAAGAGAAGGTGTCAGATTCCACGGGTGGGCCACTTTCAGAGTAAAATCGACCGGGCAACGCTCCGCGGAATCTCAAAGACCCCATATCGGCACCTTATTGTGCGGTTTGGACTTTGTTTGAATCCATGAAGGCTTTCAAATCCTCAAAGGCGTACAGTACACGGCGACCAGCCTTGATATGTACAGGCCCCTTGTTCCCTCGGGATCTCCAGTTCCGGAGAGTTTGGGGGCTCAGCCTCAAGTATCTGGCCGCCTCTTCATCATTCAGGTAATCTTGTGTTTTTTGCATGGGCTTGTTCCTCCGTTGTTTGATGTCTACTGCTGTATCGGAGAATATCAGAGTTCAGGCAGGTCTCAAAATATTCAAGGGGACGGTTTTGTAAGGGACAAACGTGTGCTTTTTTAGAAAGAAAGCAAAGGAAGGAAAGTCTGAATTGCTTATGGTTTGGTTTCTTGCCGGAATGCAGGAATGAGAAAAGGGGACGGTTTTTTGGGGGAAAAATGTGTACCTATTTGAAAAGAATGCGAAGGAAGGAAAATTAGAATCACTTCTGGTTCGATTTCTTCCTAATGGCTTGGAAGGGGTGTGTCAACATTCTGAAATCTTGTACCATTGTTTGGTTAAGCGCTCATATTCGGCACCGTACCGGCTAACCCGAGCTTTGAGCGTGTCAACCACGTTGGCATCTGTTGATTCCCAGTCATCTGGAAAAGCTTCCGCAGCCACTTGCTCATGGGTTCGACCTTTTCGAAGAAGGTCCCCCACTTCTAAGATTATTTGATAGCGTTCATTTGCTTTGGCATTCAAACCACCTATTTGAATTCCCTCTATTGCGGCATACATTAAAACAGCTTTCTTAGCCGCCTGAAGCGTTTCATCAAGGGATCTGACGACGCTTAAATCCAGACGGATATTCAAAACATGCTTTTCATTCTTGCTTGAATGAGACACTCTAAACGCCTTCGGCATAGAACGATCAAGCATGACCCTTGACCATGCCTGTTCCGCCGTATGGTATGGGACCTCCCCCATCCCTGGGATATCTTTCATTTCCGGCTCACCAAAGACAAGTTCATCCCAGGATAAACTAATATCTGGAAACGGAGGTTCGATGCCCACCTCTGCACAAACCTTACTCTCTTCTCTGTATTCCTCTGTGAATATGTACGGTTGTTCCCATAGTCTTTCTGAAACCTGTTCAACACAGTCGAAAGGGTGTGCCGATTGTTGCCTAAGTTGTTTTATGCGCTCCCACCCAACAATGGCTTGTTCAGAGCGCCTGAAGAATTCCCATCTCCATTTGTTAAAATCTTCATGTTTCATCTGCCGCCCTCCTGAAAGCGGCCCGGAAGTATTCAAGGGAAACCCGCCCAGGAAAGCGGGCTTTCGGCTGGCCTTGCCTATCCCCTGAAACTGTCAGAACCGGCTAAAAGCCGATCCTGTTTTTTTCTGCTTTCACCTCGGGTTCCATCAACTGCTTTATGGCATCAAAGATCACCTTGAACTGTCGGTCGTATTTCGTTTCCATATGTTCGATTTTCTTCTTCAGATCCTCGTGGGTGATGAGCATTTGCCGAAGCCTGGTAAATGCCCTCATGATCTGGATATTGACTTGTATGGCGGTATCGCTCCGGAGAACGCTTGAAAGCATGGCCACCCCCTGTTCAGTAAATGCCATGGGTGGATACCTGAGCCCCATCTTTTCAGAATTGGAGGTCACAAATTGTGACCTCCAATCTTGAAACTCTTCTTTAGTCAGCTCAAACATGAAATCGGCCGGAAACCTTTTGACATTTCTTCTCACGGCCTGTTTCAAAACTTTTGTTTCAACTCCGTAAAGTTCAGCCAAATCCCGATCCAGCATAGCCTTTGTATCGCGAATCAAGTATATTTTCCCGAATATCCGTTCAACCGGAACCAGTTCCGTCATTATCTCCGCGCCTCCAAATTGACAACATCTGCTTTCTTCGCTGGTTTCATTGCCCCATTAACGATGTCGCTGGCCACTTGAGAAGCTTCCTTGAGCGCCTGATCCCGCAAATGGGCATATCTCATAGTCATGGAAGGGCTTTTGTGGGTAAGAAGCCGCTGCAAGGTGTAAAGGTCTACTTTACCACTGGAAGCCAGCATGGAAGCGTACACATGACGCAACCCATGAAGCGCTCGGAAGTCTTTTGGAAGTCCGGCATTATCCCTGATCCGGTTCACCTGGTGATGGATGTCCACCCGTTGCCGCCCGCCACGGCCGGGGAAAACATAAGGGCTTCCGGTGGAAGGATGGCTTTTCAATAGATCCCTTGCCGCATCGTTCAAAGGAATCCTCTGATCAATCCCGCCTTTGGGATCTGTTATTTTGATGAATCCTCGTGTTTCATTGATGTCCTTCCATTTCAGCCTGAAGAGCTCAGATCTCCGCATCCCGGTATAGAGAACCATCTTCATCAAATTGCCCGCCTGGGGATGATCATCCTTATCGATGGCTTTGAGAAGAGCCTCTAACTGATCCGGTGTCAAATCCTCGGTTTTGAGGTTGTTCACTTGTGGCATTTCGATGATAAAGCCCAACCCCTGGCAAAGCCTTTTTTTGGCTCCAAAGTTGGCCAGTCGCCGCAAAAGCGCCAAAGTCAACTTGACTGTCTGTGGACTTTTCCCGGCTTTGAGCATTTTCATCCGCAGCCGGTCCACATCAAGGGGTAAAAGCTCTTTGGGCTCTTTTCCGCCAAACGGATCTTTGAGATAGTTATCATATCGGTTTTGATCCGGACCCTTGCCTTTGTAAACGGCTTTTTGGGCTTTGTATGCCTCCCATAAACGGTCAAACGTCCACCGGGCTTCATCGGCCTTTCTCTCGGCTTCCTCTTTGAGTCGCTGCTCTTTCTGTGTAAGGCGTTTACCAACAACAATTTCAGACCGGATATGGCTTGCCTTTGCCGGAGTCATCGCATCCTTGTATTGACGGCCTATTTTCGTTTCACGCATTTTGCCGCCCTGCTTAAAGACGGCATAGTAAACACGCTCTTTCCCTGGCCCGCCTATACGGTCCCTGATCCGGTAAAAAATTCCTGTATATTTTGTTTTGTGCCTTTTTTCCGCCATTTTTGGCCACCTCTGGAAGTCCAAACCCTGATTATACGCCCGGATGGAAGCATTTACGCATCCAACCCTATATCCAACCTTTGGGCATTATATAGGGGTATTTGGGGGGCTGTCAAGGGATCAACGCAAAAATGATCAATAAGTAAATTCGGTAAGTTATTTTATTGAGATACTTGTTTGTAGATGTGCCCTACGGTCTCCGGAACCAGAGGTCGCGCGTTCGAGTCGCGCATCGCCCGCCAGCAATGAAAACGGGGCTTATGTCAAATTCGTAAGCCCTTTTTCATTGGCGTGTGTTTCAACTTCCCTACCCCGCGCCCAAAAGATCCAAAGGCCTCAAACGTTAACGTGACCATTTTGTAATCATTCGGTCATTGTTGACATATTACCCTTGATCTGTTCTAAGGTAGTAGGTTCATTTCGCAGTTTGAGTTCCGGGAGATTCAATATGATTGCGGACGTGGTACCTTTCTTGGCGAATATCCTACTGTTGGCACATGCGGATGGTAAACTCTCTGCCGCTGAATCTGGCCAGTTGGAAGCGATCAGAAAGGAAATGAAATTCAAGAAGAGTGATTATAGCGAAGCTGTACGTCTTGTGGAACAAGGCGAGTACAAACTTTCACTGGTTGGCTCATTTGCTGATCAGGTGAAGAATTTGGAACTTATGCTTCAGGTGGCTTATGCAGATGCCCACCTGGATAAAAGAGAGGCTTCGCTTATTCGTGATTATTGCAAGTCAATTGGGATCAAGCAGGATCAGTTAAACAGGCTTCAAAAAGAAGTGCTTGTTTCCCTGAATCAGCAAGGCAATTTTGATACTGATATCAAAGGCATACAGGTTCATTTTGAGATTCCAACTAGGGGCCTTGCAATAGAGTTTGCTGAATCGACCGCTGCATCTTTTCCGAAAGCGATGAGTATCGCCAAATCCTTGGAAGGATATCAGGATTGTCTGAAAGCAAAGAAGAAATGGCACCTTGCTGTTTATCCTTCCGGACACATACTGGAGGCACTCCCCCTGGCGGAATGTCTCAATGGCCTAAGGAATCGCTCTGTTTATATCGACGGTAATGCAGAAAATTGGGAAGAGGTTTTTGGATTTGTCCGGTGCGCTTCAGAAAGAACCAATGCTTACAGACCCGTGGAATACTGCTTTGGAAAAGATGAAAATCGATTGAATCCGTGGGGGTGCAAACAGGCACAAATGGATTGGACGGGATGGGCCGATTGGTTTTGTTGCGGAAAATGGGAGAAATTGAGCCCACTTGGCAAGGAGTTTCAGTGGAGGTTTGACAAAAAGAGAATAAAGCATCAACTGAACTCAAACCTCCATCGCTTTCGCTTTTGCCCGCATCTGGAAACTGCATTATCAGAAGCAGTCTTAAAGCAATTCCCTGAAACCGTGACCCCGAGCTCTGATCCAAATTGGAATTTCAAAAAAAGGCATGAAGAAGTTCCAGGTGCCATAAGAATTGTTGTTAAAGAGCGTTCTGATGGTTATGTATACGCTGAATTTTGGTCAAACGGCGTATATCCCCAAGGGCACAAGGTTTTGGAGCAGGTATTTACCGCTGCTTTCGACGAAATAAAGATGAAAACGATATCTCCCAAAGAACTGTTGGAATAGGGCTCGGCAGGCTACTGGGTGAGTCTTTTGCCCTCACGGTCATTTGTTCGCAAAAAATCTCTGCATATTCTATATTGTATCTTTTGGAAGCCCTATTCCCAACCTTGAGCCATTATATTGGGGCATTCTGGGTATGCTAAGAGATAAACGAAAAATGGTTCAATGAAAGGGTTGTGTATCCTGCACAGCCCCTTTTTTCTGAGATTTTCAGCTCTTTCCAATTGCGGCTTGATTCAACAGCCTTATGTATGGAAGAATAAATCAATTTCCAAATGCTCACGCGGCAGTCCGTATCACGGGACGATCAGTCTGTTTGTTTATAATGAAAAAGAGTTCTGGACAACAAGGGGTTTGAGGGGTTGCTTCCATGAGTGGGAAAAAATACACGCGAAGGTTGACGGCCATCTTCAGTGCGGATGTCGCTGGTTACAGCCGTCTGATGGGCCAGGATGAGGCCGCCACGGTCAATACGATCACCCTTTACCGAAAAGTCATGGCGGACCTGATCTCGCAGCACCGGGGTCGGATCGTTGATTCACCGGGAGACAATGTCCTGGCGGAATTCGCCAGTGTGGTCGATGCGGCCCAGTGCGCGGTGGCGGTACAAAAAGAGATTCAGTCAAGGAACATAGAACTTCCTGATGACCGGAAGATGTTGTTTCGCATCGGAATCAATCTCGGAGACATCATCGAGGAAGGGGACCGGATCTACGGCGATGGTGTGAACATCGCGGCAAGGCTCGAATCCCTGGCCGATCCGGGCGGGATATGCATCTCCAAGACCGCGTTCGACCATATCGAAACCAAGCTGCCCCTGGGATATGAATACATCGGAGAGCAGTCAGTCAAAAACATCCCCAAACCGGTAAGCGCCTACAAGGTGATCATGGATCCCAGGGTGACGCGATCCGGCGATTTTTCAATAAAGGTTGCATTGCCGCCTTGGGCCAAGAGGACGGCCATCATCACGGGGACGGTCATTGTGATTGTTGCCTTGGCCTTGGGGATCTGGGCCTATTACCTCACCGGCCGTATCACCGACCGCGCCATCAGCGGGAAGGCGTCGATCGTCGTATTGCCCTTTACCAATATGAGTGGGGATGCCGAGCTTGAGCATTTTAGTGACGGGCTTACCGAAGAACTGATCGGAAGGCTGGCCCAAGTGAGAGGACTCAAGGTCATCTCCAAGACCTCCGCTTTCTCCTATAAGGAAAAGGTTGTCAACCTCAAAACAATCGGAAAAGAACTCAAGGTCGGAAATGTGCTGGAAGGAAGCGTCAGAAAATCCGGGAACAAAATCCGGGTCTCGGCCCAGTTGATCAACGTGGTGGATGATACCCACATATGGTCTGAGACCTATGAACGGGGGATGAAGGACACGTTCGAGATCCAGGATGAAATTTCCAGGGCAGTGGCCCAGAGCCTTAAAATGGAGCTTCTGGGTGTTGAAGACGAACCCTTGTCCCAAGACGTTGTCCGCCGTTTCAGTATCGATACCATCGTGAAAAAAGGCGAGATCATTGATGAGGGCCTCTCCGCCTTCGGCGCCAATATCGAGATCGCAGGCACCATGAACGGTGGTGTTGAGGCTTTTGGCGCCAACATCGATATTTCGGGAGAGAACCGTGGCGACCTGCGATTCGTGGGGGCCAATGTCACCCTCTCGGGAAAATTCCGCCAGATGGCGAAGGGTGTGGCCGCAAACGTTACCATTTCAGGCGTTTTTGAAGATGATCTCGAGATAAGCGCAGCCAGAATCACCATCACTCCCACAGCCGTGATCAAAGGGGATTTCGTTTATGTCACCGCTTTATTTGAACGGAAAGAGGGATCCCAAATCATGGGAAAAGTGATCCAGTTGGGATCCGAGGAGGGGAAGACCTGGATCAAGAACAAATTCCGGCATCCAAAGGGTCCAGATTATGTGGGGAAATGCATATTTTGGCTCATCGCCAGCGCCGCCTTTATCGTGGTCGGATTTCTGGTCAATCTATTCCTTCCAAGACAGACGGAAAAAATTGTCTCCCTTCTTGGAGGCTCCCTCCTGAAGAGTCTCTGGGTCGGCTTGGTCTTTATCGTCTTGTCGCCCGTCTGCATCGCCCTGTGTCTGGGTACGGTGATCGGCATACCTGCCGGGATCATGGCGGCCTTTATCTTTGCCATGATGCTCTATATCAGCCGGGTCTATGTGGCGCTCTGGATCGGCAGGCTGCTTTTAAGAAGGTGGAAGGAATCCTTCGATTCCTGCTTTTTCTGGCCTTTTGTTACGGGAACCGCGCTAATGGGTCTCCTGACGCAGATTCCGTGGATCGATTGGCCCCTCCGAATCCTTATCCTCTCTATGGGCATGGGGGCCATGTGGCAGGTCCTTTGGGGTTCGGCCCGGCCATCCAAACAGGCCTGAGAGGCGGTTGTTTTCCATGGGGAAGTGGCATGTTGCCCATACATCCCTCGTTTTCCCCATCATGCATCAATGGGCACCTTTATTTTCTTTCTATTCTATTGTAGTATAAAATTTTTGGGTCATCAGTCTTCCAAATTTGTCTGTTGGGAGGAAAAGCATGCCGCGATTGTTCTTTTATCTTACCTTGTTGCCAGTCCTCTTTCTGGGATCCACCGGTCTTGCCATGGAGCGGTTCGACATTGTCACCACCGAAGTGCTGGAGAAGATGCTCAAGGATCGGGAAAAGGGTCAAATGACGTTCGTCCTGGTCAATACCCTTGACGAACTCATCTATCGGGACCGCTCGATTCCTGGCTCGGCGAATGTCCCCTGGAGCAGGGTGGAAGAGACCGCCCACAGGCTCGGACCCGACAAGGAAAAGCTGATCATAACCTACTGAATGGGCTACAGGTGAGTCTTCGCCTACAAGACGGCAGTTGCCATCAAAAAACTCGGTTACAGGAATGTCAGAATCTACAACGGCGGAATCAAGGACTGGCTGGCGTCCGGCAACACGGTTGAAGTCATTAGAGCCCTGCCGCCATACAAAGTCAATTTTATGGACAGCGCAGGTTTTTTGGGCCGGATCGAGGTGGCAGAGGCTTCCGGCTGCCGGGACAGCGCGGGAAACCCGGTTTTGGCCATCTTGGATCTCAGAACGGAGAATCATCTAAAGACGGATAGGCCGGTTCCTACCATCGAGACATCATGCCCCATCATCGTTGCCCTTTTGGACGACCTACAGAATCCCAAGGTTCGAAACAAAATTCCCAAAGACTGTCCGGTTGTGACCATCACCGAAACGGGAAACCGGGACAAATTCGCCATTCAGTACTTGTCGGAATTCGGCCATGACAATATCTCCGGTCTGCTCTTTGGAATGCGCGGCTGGATAAAGGCAGGAAAACGGATCAGTCGGAAAGTCGGAACACCGCGCCAATGAGAATCCATTCACTCAAGGCCAGTTTCAAGATCTTTATTTCTTTCATCATCTTGTTAAGCCTGATATCGGCCTTGGCGTATTATTACGCATTCTTGAAAAAAACGGCCGACAAAAAGCAACACCGCATCATTCGCCTCGAAAAAGATTTCTCCGAGGTGAAATTCCGGGAAGCGGAATCCCTGAAAAGCCATATGAGATCCAAAAAGCTAGACAGGCTATATGAAGACCTCCTTTCCATTTCGGTCCAGCTGGGACTCAAGGATGAACACATCCTGCTGACGCAATGCCAACAGTTATTTGAGGAACTTTACACGGCCCATGAGGACGAAGAACGTAAACTGGAAAGGGTACGGCACCTTTTGCCTGAATTGGCCGAAAGCATCCGATATATCCATCAGCACCACATCGGCTATCTAAAAAATCTCCTTAGACACGGCCTCACCACCCAAGACTGGGATGATAGCGGAGAGTTCCAACGCAGCCCCGTTAAATCGGCTTCTGAAATCGACATCATCAGTGCAGCCGTGGGGATCCAAAGCAGGCTTCTGGATATTTTTTCAATTTTCTATAAGCTGCAGACCAACGAATCGCCTTCGGCTCTAAAAAAAGCGTTCCACCGGGCCATCACGGATTTTTACACGGAAGTGAACCGATTTGAAGATTATTCCCTGGATGCCCAAGACGGCATCCTGGTCGAAGAGCTGCTGATGAACGGCAGAGCATTCGAGGACGCTTTCACAAAACTGTTGGCCGACGAGGAAAAAATCAAGAAACTGAATCTCCAACTCAATCAAAAAAGCGTCGAATTGTTCAAACGCTTTGAATCGGCCAGAAACGACATCGCCAAGAGCAACGAGACACTGGACAACAGACTGTTTGTACTGCAGTTTGCCTCAATCGTATCCTTATGCTTGTTGGTCCTGGTTATTCTCCTGTATGGCAAAAGAATCTTTCAGGCCTTTCGCCGTACCATCCATGAAACCGAAAAAATCCAAAGTGATCTGGGCTATCAAATTACCCCAACGGATTCCGATTATGAGGAATTTCGGTTTGTGTTCAAGGCGCTTAACCAAATGGCGGTAACCATCAATCACCAGATCAAGGATTTGGAAGACGCGCGGAGAGATCTCGCCCAACGGGTCAGGGAAAGAACAGCCGAATTGGAGGAAGCCAACCTCAAACTGAAAAAAGAGATCCAAGACAGAATCAAAGCTGAAGAAAAACGGATTGAGTTGGAAACAAGGCTCAACCGGGCAGCGAAAATGGAGGCCATCGGCATGCTGGCGGGCGGGGTGGCGCACGATCTAAACAACATACTGTCGGGCATTGTGAGCTATCCCGACCTGTTGCTCACAAAGATGCCCAAAGACAGCCCCTATCGAAGACGGCTCAACGTTATCAAAAGATCCGGAGAAAGGGCCACTGCGGTGGTACAGGATTTGTTGACAATGGCCAGGCGGGGTGTTGCCACCTCCGAGGTGGTCAACCTGAACGAGATAATCGAAGGCTATCTTCAGAGCCCCGAATTAAAGAACATGGAAGAAGGGTATCCGAAAATCAAACTGAGTGTGGAACTGGACACAGAATTGTTGAATATCATGGGCTCGCCGGTCCACTTATCAAAAACGTTGATGAATCTTGTCAACAATGCCTTCGAAGCAGTGCCCGAACAGGGTGAGATTAGGGTCCGGACCGCCAATAAATATCTGGACCTCCCCCTGCCGGCTTACGATCATATTGAGACCGGTGATTATGTGGTGGTCACCGTGAGTGACGACGGCTTGGGAATGTCTGATCAGGACCATAAAAGGATTTTCGAGCCTTTTTATACCAAGAAAGTGATGGGCCGTAGCGGCACCGGACTGGGAATGGCCGTGGTCTGGGCCACGGTAAAGGACCATCACGGCTACATAGACATCGCAAGTGTGCAGGGCCGGGGCACGACCATCTATCTTTATTTTCCCGTCACCCGGCAGAAAGCGACCAAGTCAGACAAGATACGGCTGGAGAACATCAGGGGAAACGGAGAACTGGTTTTGGTGGTGGACGATATGGAAGAACAGATCGAAATCGCCTCCAATCTTTTAGAGGAGCTAAACTACAGGGTGAAAGGGGTCTCAAGCGGGGAAGAGGCGGTTTCATACTTGAATGATCACAAAGCGGACATCTTGCTTCTGGACATGATCATGGAGAAAGGAATCGATGGATTAGAGACATACAGACTGGCAACCGAAAGACATCCAGGGCAAAAGGCGGTCATTGCAAGCGGTTACGCGGAAACGGATCGCGTAAAACTGGCTCTGGAAATGGGCGTCGGTGCTTATATCAGAAAACCATATACCATCGAAAAACTCGGCATGGCCATCAAGGCCGAACTTTCGCCCACCAACGGGGCCTCAAAAAAAGGGAAATTGCTGCTGGGCAAGGAAACGTGAACTTTCTCCCGAAGAGGCTTTCGTGAAACATCGGTGTAATATCTTCTGACGTATGACAAATTCTTGACACTCCAGCCCGTTAGACGCCTCTTATGTTTCCACCATGCAACCTACCGAATTTTCATGGTTTTATAAAAAACCAACTTGAAGAACCAACTTGCGCATGGATCTTGCACTGAATAAACTTCAAAACCATAAGGAGGTCAGACAATGCCAACAAACGGCATCACCCCAACACTCATAGGGTCGAATCTCATAGATCGGAAAATGAACTCATTCAACCGGGAATCGATCGGGAACCCTGAAAGGGAAAAAGAGAACTCCGCGGACCCAAAGGATACCGTCAGAATCACCGCCGGTTTTTCAAAAAGTCTGGAGATCGAATATGAACCCATGGATGAAGAGCAAGCCCATATGCTCACGCAGCTGGTGGCCAAAGATCTGAGCGAACAATCCGCTACCCTATCAGGCCATGGGGAATTAGAGGTTTTGAGGTCTTTTATCTGAGCGATTCCTTTGTTGATAAAATCTGTTTTATTGTTTGTTAAGTGCCAGTAGCCGACTTTAACTGCACTGGCGCAAGAAAAAACGGACAAAAAAAGGTCCTAATTCCCCCACACCTCCTGGTTGATTTTGGCGATCCTTCGTAAGGGTCGCATTCC
>JANQDY010000202.1 GCA_028278625.1 Thermodesulfobacteriota bacterium | reverse complement strand
AACGCCTTTCTGGCTGCGTCAACTGAACAACTTATTAAAATGGCAGCGTAATTTTCTTGTTTTTTGTTACAGGGTTTTAGGAAATAAGGCACTAAAGGCCTTCTTTCACCTGCTGGATGACGATTGGGAGCGGATCCTGGCCAACATTCGAGTGGACCGGCTCTGAACCGGGCGAGTGCTCTCTTATCTCCAGGTTACCGAGCCGCGGGAGAATTCGGAGATTATCGGTTACACCGGTCAAACATCTCGCCCGCGTGAAAAGAACTGCGCACAAAAGGCCCGGACGCAACACCCGCAAATCCCATTTCAAGGGCCGTTTTTTCCCACTTTGAGAACCTCTCCGGCGAAACATACTCCACCACGGGATGATGATTGGCTGAAGGGGCCAGATACTGCCCAAGGGTCAGGAGACTGCAATCCACTGCCAGGAGGTCCCGCAGCAACTCAGACACCTCCTCGTCGGTTTCTCCCAAGCCCAGCATGATACCCGATTTGCTGGCCATGCCGCGATCCATTTCACGGACCCTTTGGATCAGTTTGAGGGACCCACGGTAGTCAGCCTGGGGCCGCACATTGGGGTAAAGCCTTAAAACGGTTTCCAGGTTGTGATTGAGTACATGGGGGCGGGCATCAACCACCGTTTTAAGATCCTTTTGGGACCCTTTGAAGTCGGGAATCAGCACTTCCACTTTCGTATGGGGATTGCGTTCTTTTGTGGCGGCGATAACAGCGGCAAAATGTCCGGCACCGCCGTCCGGCAGATCATCCCGTGTGACGGATGTGACCACCGCATAGCGAAGCCCCATCTCTTTGACGGCTTCGGCCACCCTCAGCGGTTCTTCACTGTCCGGGGGTTCGGGAGTTCCATGCTGCACGGCGCAGAATCGGCAATTCCTCGTGCAGTGATCCCCCAGAATCATAAACGTGGCGGTTCCGCTTGAAAAACATTCCCCCAGATTGGGGCAATGGGCCTCTTCACACACCGTGTGGAGGCTTGCATCTCTCAGAAGCTTGACAACTTTCTGGTACTCGCATCCCGCGGAGACGCGCTTTTTGAGCCACGCAGGTTTCTTTAAATGGGTTTTTTTTCCTTCAACTGTCATGATTTCCATTAACCAATTCAAAAAGATCTTCAGGCATTACCTGTTTCAGATCCATATCAAATATTCCTTTAAAATGAAAGAGAAGCCGGGTCTTTATGTGGGCCATGGGAACCGGCTTGTCAAGGAGCTCCGCCATGGAAGTGATGCCCACCTCCCTGAGCCCGCAGGAATGGATGATGCCAAAATACCCCAGGTCCGGGCTCACGTTCAGGGCGAGGCCATGAAAGGATATCCCCTTTTTTACGGCGATTCCCACAAAGCCGATTTTCCTTCCCTTTACCCATACGCCACGGTTTCGCTGGTCCCGTTCGCCGTTGATGCCGTAGTCCATGAGAATCCGGATCATAATCTCTTCCAACCGCTCTACAAAATCGAGGACGGCGATCCCTTTTTTTTCAATGGCAAAGATGGGATATGCCAGTATCTGCCCCGGGCCGTGGTAGGTGACGTCGCCGCCCCGTTCGATGTGTACGCACCCGACCCCCATCTCATGAAGGGCAGATTCGGACACCAGCACGTTTTCCTGGTTAGCCCTCCGTCCGAACGTTAGGACGTGCGGATGTTCCACCAGCAGTAACGTATCCGGCAGCAGACCCTCAATACGGGACCCGTGGATGGCCCGCTGCAATGCCAGACATTTTTCATAGTCAATGGTTTTGAGATCGGAAAAAAAGGCATCACGCATGTCCGGGCTCCGGCGCTATTTCTTCGAGAACATTTCCTTCTGGGTCCAGTACAAAGAGGAAGAAGCCCTCTTCCGCCAATTTCGGGGCGAGATCCCGGTATTGAATGGCCTGGATTTCAAATTTGACTTTCTTGTCCCGGGCCAGGAGGTGCAGGCCCTGCAGGGCCGCATCCCTTTCAAGGAATGCGGGGACAAACCGAATATCCTTTTCACTGTCAATCTGCCCCAGAAACTGCTCGTTTTCACCCGGGTTTTCGGCCACAAGCCAGAGCCAGGTGTCTTTTTTTATGTTTTCACCCATTGTTGAACCTTTCTAATTTAGGGTGCAGGGTGCAGTAGTCAGTTGCTGCCCCCTGCCCCCTGTGCCCTGTCCCCTTTTTTTTCTTTAATATAGGATCTCACCTCCGAATTGGCAAACGCCTCGTCGATGTCTCTTAATATGTTTGTCTTTCTTCGCTTCCGGTTTTTGATAAAGAAGCTGATATCATCTAAAATGGCGTAGTAGGCGGGGACCATTGAAAGGATGAGAAAGGAGGCAAAGGCCAGTCCCCACATGATGGCGGTGGCCAGCGGCGCCCAGAAAATCGATTTGCCTCCCACTCCGAAAGCCATGGGGGCCAAACCGCAGATGGTGGTGATGCTGGTTAAAATGATGGGCCGCATGCGCACGTGGCAGGCCCGAACAATGGCCAGGTATATCTGATCGGGGTGCTCTTTGCGGTAACGGTTGATGAAATCTATCAAAACCAGGGAGTCGTTGACAACAATACCGGTCAGGGTCAGAAGGCCGATCAGGGTAACGAAGGTCAATGGATTGTTGGTGACCAGCAACCCCACCAGGACGCCCAGAGATGCAAAAGGAATGGTGATCATGATGATGAAGGGCTGCGCAAAGGAGTTGAACTGAAGGGCCAGGATAAAAAAGATGAAGAATAGGGCCAGCAGCCCCGCATACCCCAGTTCTTTCAGGGATTTGTCGGTTTCTTCCTGAAGCCCTCCCGCGATGAGCCGGGCACCGGGGTATTGATGTTTGATGCTGTTAAAGGCGTCCAGGGCGATCTTGTTGGCCCTGACGGCCGTCATTTTCTTCCCTTCCAGGTTTGAAAGAAAGCCGTCCAGCCCTTCCTTTTTTTCCACGATTTCCCGAATGTTGGCCGTTACATTGACGGTCTGCCTTCCATTGTAGTGGTAGATGTTGTGAAATCCCGGAACCAATTCGATTTGGGCCACTTCTTTTAGCGGAACGTTTCCATGGCCCGGAATGGCAATTTTGAGATTTAGCAGATCGTCGAAATCGGACCGGTATTCCGGCAGGTATTTCAATTTGATGTCCTCTTCATCGTCGCCCCGGTTGTAAGTGGCCACCTTCATGCCGTGGAAGCCGGCCTGAACCGCCATGACCAGGTCCCTCTGCTGTATTCCCAGTTTTCTGGCCATGCCTTCATCAACCGTGATTTCCATGAAATGCTTTTCCCGTGAAAAATCATCCCGGATGTCCACAATCCCTTCGTGTTTTGCCATTTCCGATTGAATATGTTCCGAAATGGCTGTGGAAGATTCCCAGGAAGTGGATTGGATTTTCAAATCCACATCCGTTCCCACGGGGGGGCCTTCAATGAGTCGCTCAAGAACAAAGGATGTGGCGCCCATTTCGGCAAGCAATTTCTCAGCCTCCGGACGAATGCCTTCCATCAACTCCAAAACGGAATGTTTCCGCTCCTTGTTCTCTTTTAAAATCACATTCAGGATACCGAAGTGTTTTCCGTATATGGGTTCGTAATTCACTTCCTTCATGCCGGCCACCGAGATGGGTGCTGAGAGTTCATCTCCAATGCGGTCCTTTACAAGCTCCGTTAGCGCTTTCAAGGTTCTGCTGGTACGTTCAAGGCTTGAACCGGCCGGCATGTCAAAATGGATGTTGAACCTTGGGAATACGTCGCTTTTGGGGAACATGATGAAATCGGTTTGAAAGTAGAGAATAAAGGCGAGCCCCGTTGCCAAAACAATAAAGAGAACCGACAGGTAGCGATGTTTCAAAACCGACCGGAGCATGGGGTAGTAAATTCTACGAACCGGTTTGAAGATGTCAAAACGGTCTTTAATGGCGCCCGTCTTGGCCTTTCTTGGGGCCAGTTCCACCATGTGAGAGGGGAGCATGAAAAAGACTTCAAAAAGGGATGCCGCAAGGGCAAAGATGACCACTTTGGGCAGGGCTGCCATGTACCGGCCGATAATGCCCCCCACCATGATCAGAATGGGGAGGAAAGCGGCAATGGTTGTGGATACGGAGGCAACAACCGGGGCCAGCACCTGGCGGCTTCCGTCCAGTGTCGCTTTTACGATCGGTTTTCCCATCTCGTTATGACGGAAGATGTTTTCAAGCACCACAATGGCATCGTCCACCACAATACCCAACACCAGAATCAGCCCAAAAAGGGTCAGCCCGTCGATGGAGAGTCCCGCGGCCTTCATGAGAACGAAAGTTAACAGAAACGCAATGGGGATTCCCACGGATGCAAAAAGGGCGTTTCTGAGTCCCATGGAGACCCACAGCACCAGGAAAACCAGGAAGATTCCCAACAGGCCGTTGGTTTGAAGTTCCCGTATCCGTTTTTTGATTTCACGGGACTGGTCAAAATAGAGGTTTGTCTTAAGCCCGGGATAATCGCCTTCCAGATCTTTCATGACGGCTTTCACGTCATCGACGATCTGAATCATGTTCACCTTCTTTTTCCTCTTGACGGCCAGCACCAGGGCATTTTCATTGTTGATTTGGGTGAGGGTTGTGGGCGTTTCAAGGGTCGGGGTGATGTCGGCGATGTCACGGAGGTAGATGGTGGCACCCGCAACATTCTTGATGGCGATGTCCCCCATGGTATCGGGATTGGGTGTTTCACCCAGCATTCGGATGGCTGCTTCATGATCTCCCATTTCCAGGGTGCCGCCGGGGAGGTTCTGCATGCGGGCCGCCAGGGCGTCCGCCACTTCGGCAACGGAGATGCCATAGGCGGCCAGCCGGTGCGGGTTCAGTTCCACCCAGATTTCACTTTCCCGCTCCCCGACGATATCCACTTCCGAGACCCCGTCGATGTTTTCAAGGGTATCGGAAATGTCTTCCGCAATATCCTGCAGCTGCATCATGGGGAGGGGACCGGCCAGCCCGACCATGCAGACGGGAAAAATGGCAACGTCGATTTCCACCACCCGCGGTACCTTTGCCTCCTCAGGGAGTTCATCCACGTTGTCTACGGCATTTCGAACCTCCTGCATGGCCTGATCGATCTCATACTCGCTGAGTTCCGTATTGAAATGTACGTGAATATTGGAAGTGCTTTCAAAGGAGCGGGATTCGAAACGCCTGATGTTGGAGATACCTTCCAGTTCTTCTTCGATCTTTTGAGTGACGAGTTTTTCCATTTCCTCGGCGGAAAACCCGGGACAGATGGTAATAATGACCCCTTCACCAATGGTGATGTCCGGATCCAGAAACCTGGGCATGGTGTTGTAGGCATAAAGGCCGAAAATCACAATGAGAATAAAGGCCATTCGGACCACGATGGGCCGTTCTATGGCAATTCGGGTTAGAATCATCACATGAACCAGAAATGGAAATATCGTTTGGCGCACTATAAAACAGACATGGGATCGGTGCAAGACTTTGTTGGCGGACCGCAATGGGAGCATGAGAACCGGGTGCACGGAAAAAAATGAAGAAGACCCGGTTGCAAAGAAATGGGTGTTGATTTATAAACGTCAAATTTATATGAATAGATGTGACAAGTGACAAGTGACGAGTGACAAGGTCTTGAGCCCCCCGGCTTGAATCCGGGACCCAGAAAAAGGAGTTTGTATGAGCATTAGCACAAGCATTTACGTTCGTCCCCAAACCGGCAGCGCCGCCTATCTGGACTGGCTCCAAATGCTGACGGGCGCGGGACTCATTCTGTTCATGTGGAGCCACATGATACTGGTGGCCAGCGTCAACCTGGGGGCCGGCGCCATGAACACCCTGGCCCATTTTTTCGAGGCCACC
>JANQDY010000279.1 GCA_028278625.1 Thermodesulfobacteriota bacterium | reverse complement strand
ACTGGTAAGCCTGGTGGGACCCAACGGAGCCGGTAAATCGACCCTGCTTCGGGCCATTTCCGGCCTGGTGGTATGGGAGCGGGAACTCACCAAGAGATCCACGGGTGAGGACATCACCATGGAGGGGACCGTCATCTTCGATGGGGAGCGGATCGATCAAGTACCGGCCCACGAGATCGTTAGGCGGGGCCTCGTTCATTGCCCGGAAAGACGGAGGCCTTTTCGGGAGATGACCGCGCTGGAAAACCTCCAGGCAGGCGCTTACCTGCTGCGGGACCGAAACCGGATTCAGGAAAATCTCGACCAGATCTATTCCCTTTTCCCCATACTGAAGAAACGGTCTAAACAGATCGCCGGCACCATGTCCGGCGGAGAGCAACAAATGCTGGCCATCGGCCGTGCGCTCATGTCCGATCCGAAACTCCTTTGTATCGATGAACCGTCCACCGGTCTGGCACCCATTTCCAGGGCCGAGGTGTTTGAAAAGATCAGGGAAATCTCCGGGCTGGGCATCACCGTACTCCTGGTGGAGCAGGAAGTGAGCACGGTCTTTACCATGACGGTCCGAAATTACGTTCTTTCATCAGGCAGAATTATCGCGCAAGGTACCGGTCAAGAACTGCTTCAGGATGAAGTCATCCGCAAAACGTACTTGGGCCTTTAAGATATTATGGCGCTTGATCGTCCGAGTGCCACGGTCATACCACATGCAGTTCTCTCGGGGTCCGGTTCAGGATCTCCGCGCCGCTGTCGGTGATCAGAACCATGTCCTCCAGTTTGACCACATCTTTCCCTTCTTCTTCCCCGCCCGTTTCCATCTCAAGGGCGATGACCATGCCCGGTTCCAGGTGTTCGCGATTGTTTCCCGACAGCAGGGGCGGCTCGTTCAGCTCCAGGCCGATCCCGTGACCGATGAAAGGGACCCTGACCCCGTGCGGGGGCGCGCCGATCATCATGAAGCGCCGTCCCAGGCCAAGCCGTTCCGCCGATTCGGCGGCCCCTCGGTAAAGCCTGCCGCAGCTCACGCCGGGGACCATCATCTCGACAACCCGGTCAGCAATCTCCTTAAGACGATGATAGAGCTGTCCGGCGGCCGCGGGAGGTTCGCCGATCACATAGGTCCGGCTCTGGTCGAAATGATACCCGCGATAATGGGTGGGGATGTCCGCCACCATCAGCTCGCCCCTTTCGATTTTTTTCCGCGATGCGCCCATGGGGATGGATGGGCTCAGTCCCGCACCGGAGATGGATTGCATTTTTCCCGCAATGCGGGTGAGGTTTTTCCCCGATGCCAAGGGCCCCTGTCCCATAAAGAAGTCATTCTGGCGGATGAAATAGAGGCCTTCGTGCCCCGCTTTGCGGTGGGCATGCTCTATTTCCGCGGACACCTCCAGTTCCGTCATCCCAGGCTTGAGGGTTTTCATGATCCGTTCGTGTCCCATGTGGGCGATGCGGCCCGCTTCGCGGATACAGGCGACTTCATCCGCATCCTTTATTTTTCGCTGGTCCATGACGCTTCCGGAAATGTCAATAAGATCGAACCCTCTCAACAAAGCGGAAAGCTTCCGATGGAATCCCAGCGGCATGATGTCCAGTTCAATCCCGAGGCGGCCGCCGGAGGGACCCAGACGGTCAAGGGCCGGCACCACTTCATGGTATCCGTCAACGGCGGCGATGCGGCTTTTGTCCAGCCACGATTCCCGGATCACCCATTCAAAACCCCTGAGCACCAGAAGGAGGTAGTCCCTTGGGGTCACCAGCAAAATCGCAGGATGGGTGGTCCCGCAATAGTAGAGCATGGTGCGAGAATATGTGAAAAGGGCCCCTTCAACACCCTCTCGGGCCAGTATGGTTTGCAGCAAGGCCAGGCGTTGGGTCGGGCCGGGAAGTGCGTCAGTCATGGAAGACACCTTTTTGATCGCCAGGGGGTGAACAGCACATCTCAAGATGGTTCACACAGGTTGCGGCAATAACCGCGGACCTATACAAGATCGGACAGGGTGTCAATAATCTCTTTCAGGGGGGTCCCGGGCCCGAAAACGGCGCGGATCCCCGCCTTTTTCAGTTCATCCACCTCGTTGGGCGCAACGGTGCCTCCCAGGACCACGGCGGTCTCTTGAACGCCGCGGGCCATGAGCAGCTCAGTTACCTCCGGCGCCAGGACCATGTGATTCCCGGAGAGCGTGCTCAGCCCGATGATATCGGCACCCTCCTGGATGGCCGTCTCAACGATCCCTTCAGGCATCTGGTTGCCGATATAGACGACTTCCATACCCGCGTCCCTGAGGGCTCGGGCCACCACGATACTGCCTCTCCAATGTGCGTCCATGCCCAGGCGGGCGATAAGGACGCGAGGATTCCTTTTCATCATAACGACCTCTTCTGTCAGCGGACCGGACCTATGTTGCATTAAAAAAGTGGTGTTTCCCACGTGCCATAGACCTTTTTTACGGCCTCGGAAACCTCCCCTTGTGTTACGCGGGATTCCACCGCATCCACGATCACCGCCATGAGGTTCCCTCGCTCTTCACAGCACCGGGCGATTTTGTCCAGGGCCTTTTGGACACTGGCGGCGCTACGTTGCCCTTTGATCTTCTTCAACTTTTTCGCCTGGATTTCAAGGGTCTCGGGGATCTGAAAAATATCCACGGGCAGTTCTTCCTCCTCCATTCGGAAGCAGTTGACGCCCACAATGGGCATCTCCCCGGATTCGATCTCCTTCTGATATTGATAGGCGGCATTTGAAATCTCCTTGTGGACCCAGCCGATCTCCGTGGCCTTTACAATGCCGCCCAGACCGTCGATTTCGTTTAGGAGCCCTTGGATTTCCGCTTCCAGTTGGCTGGTCAGGGCTTCCACGAAATAGGATCCCCCGAGGGGATCGATGGTGTGGGTCACGCGGGTCTCCAGCTGAAGGATCTGGCTTGTTCGGAGGGCCGTGAGAGACGAAAGCTCCGTGGGAATGCCTAAGGCCTCGTCGTATCCGTCGATGTGAATGGATTGGGCCCCGCCGAGCGCCGCCGCCAGACCGTGATAGGCGGCCCGGGACACATTGTTCAGAGGCTGCTGCGCCGTTAATGCGACACCGGCGGTCTGCACATGGAACCTGAAAGCAAGGGATTTGGGATTCTTGGCACCGAACCTTTTTTCCATGATGCCGGCCCACAGCCGGCGTGCGGCCCGGTATTTGGCGATTTCTTCAAAAAAGTCGTTGTGGGAAGAGAGAAAGAAACTCAAGCGGGGCGCGAAATCGTCCACTTCCAAGCCCCGGCCCACCAGATCCTCAACGCAGGCGATGGCATTGGCCATCACAAAAGCGATTTCCTGTATGGCCGTGCATCCGGATTCCCGATAGTTGTAACCGGTGTAGCTCACCGGGTTCCATCTGGGCACATACCGGGCGCAGTATTCAATGGCGTCGCAGCAGAGCTTGAACGAGAATTCAGGCGGAAGGACCTCGGGGGCAATGGTGATGGCCGTCTCCATGAGAAAGTCATTCTGGCTGGTCCCGGCCAGTTGCGTGAAGGGGATATCCCGCATCCGCGCATTGGCAAAATACATGGATTGCAGGGAAATGTTGCACAGGGGGTTGCAAGTAACGAGTGACACGCTCACCTGGTCGATGGGGATGCCGTCGAAAAGCGTCCCCATGTCATCCAGGGTGTCGATGGCAACCCCGCCGCGACCCACGTCCGCCCGAGCCATGGGGTCCGAGGAGTCAAAGCCCCTGAGCGTGGGATAATCAAAGACTCCGTTAATGCCTGTTGCGCCCTGGTCCAACAGGAACCGGTAGCGTCGGTTGGTTGCCTCTGCCGACCCGTATCCGGCAAGTTGCCGCAATGTCCATGTACGGCCCCGATACATGGTGGGATATACGCCCCTTACAAAAGGGGTTTCCCCCGGATAGCCCAGGTCCCTCAAATAGTCCATCCCGGACACGTCTTCAGGTGTGTAAAGTGGTTTGATGGGGAGGCCTGAAAGGGTGGCGAAGTTATCCAGCCGCTCTTTATGGCAAGAATAGACCTCTTTTTCCCATTCGCGCGTTTTTCGGCTGACGGCGTCAACGGTTCCTCCCCCCGAGGAATCTACGCGTTTTTCCATGACATGGTCTCCTGTTTTGCATCCGTGCATTTTCCTTGACTTTCCGAAACCGGACATGATACTTATCGTTTAGTAGAATTAACCGTCTGGTTAGATATATATACTGTTTCAGACGTTGTGTCAAGATTATTTTGAAGTTTCGGAAGAATCCGGAGGCAGGAAAATGGCGGATACGGGGAGTTTCAAGGGACTCGACAAGAGCATTCGAAAGCAGAAGATCATCGACACGGCGGCCGCGCTGTTCCATAAAAAAGGATATAGCTCCACTTCCCTGGATGACGTGGCAAGGGAGCTGGGGATCACCAAGGCGGCCCTGTACCATTACGTTTCCAGCAAGGACAAGCTTTTGTCCACCATCTATACCCAGGCCTTCCTGAACATCTTCAGGGACACCCACGAGATTTCCGGCATGAATCTCCCCCCGGATGAGAAGTTAAGAAGGATCATCGGGAACCACATTCGCAACATCATCGTCAAGAATCTGTCCATGTTCTCCGTGTTTTTCAGTGAGGAAAACCAGCTGCCTGAAAAGGATTTTAAAAAAATACGGGAGGAGAAGAAAAAATACACCCGCATCATTCAAGACATTGTGGCGGAGGGCATCTCAAAAGGTTTGTTCAGGGATATTGATCCGGTGATGCAGTCCTACGCCATCCTGGGAATGTGCAACTGGGTGTTCAAATGGTACAGGCCCGGCTTTGTGTCTCATGATCCCGCGGCCATAGCGAATCATTTCATTGCCCTGATGGAGAAGGGATATCTTGCGGAAAAGGGGCCGGCCGGTCCTGCCCGTGAGGCCGTCGGGAATACCATGGCGGCGGAAAAGAAGGTAACGCGCGGCGAGGTGATCCGGGAACTGCGCAGCCAATCGGCTGCATTGTCGAATCTGGCGGATCGACTGGAACGGGGAGCACTTCTCCAGGCGGACGACGCATCGCATATGCGTCAAGAGCAGATTTGACGCAATCAAGCCCCATTCACACCCTATCAACCGTATCTGGGGCGCACCCTGGCCTTTTCACAATAGGTTTCAATCCCTTTTTTCCGGATGATGTCATTTATGGCCACCCAGGCCTTGTAAAGGCCGTCATCGAAATTGGTCCGGTCGCAGGGGAACGCGTCACATTGGTAGCAGAAATCAACGCCCATCTCCTGGTGGCAGGGTCTTACGCCGCAGTTTTTGAAAAGCTTGCACTGTTCATTTCTGCAGCCATGGCAGTTTTCGGATGCAAAATAATCGAGCATTTCCTTAAAGTCAGGATATTTCTTGAATATGGGGTCTCCTAACAGGATTTCATACCGTTTGGCATTGAGATGGAAATTGCCCAGTTTTTCCTTCAGTTGCAGGCTCAGTTTCCTGATATCGCCCCTATGATGGGCAAAGCAGGTTTCGCAGCACAAGCCGCACGGGGCAATGGTTTCTTTGATGCTGTCGTCTGTCATGATGCACCTCCTCATGGATTCGGTTCCTCGGTTTTCTACAGTATAGCCCTTGCAAATGTGGAACAGAAGTGGCATAAACGACAAATTGACGGGCGATATCGACACTATTTTGATATTCAGAGAAAACCCATGAAAAAAGTAACGATCCTTGGACCCTATAACACCATGGCCACAACCATTTTCGGGCCCATGGACATACTGAACCAGGCGGGCCGATTGTGGAACCGTGTGAACCAATCCCCCCCGACCCCCTATTTCGAGGTAACCATCGCCTCCGCAAGTGGAGAGGCCATCCGATCCGTGAACAATATCCATATCCAACCCCATTGCGGCATCGCGGACATTCAGGAAACCGATCTGATTATCATCTCCTCTGCCACCTACATTGATAAAATTCTCCAAATAAGTCCGGAACTGGTTCCCTGGATATGTGACCACTACGAAAAAGGGGCACACGTCGCCAGCATCTGCACGGGCGTATTTCTCCTGGCGGAAACCGGACTTTTGAAAGGGAAATCAGCCACCCTCCATTGGGGGTTTACGGACATGTTCCGCCGGCGGTATCCCAATGTGGCATTGGATCATGATCGCATGTTCATTGACCATGGCCGACTCTATTGTTCGGCGGGCGTAAGTGCCGGCATGGATCTCACCCTTTATCTTGTGGAAAAGTTCTGTGGCCGGCGTGCTGCCGTCGAATCCGCAAAGACCATGGTTCTCGATATGGGCAGGGAAAGGCAGGCGCCCTACGCATGTTTTTTGATGCCGGCGGACCACGGCGATCCACTGATTGCCAGGGCACAGACGTGGATGGAACAGCATCAAACCGAGCAAATTGATTACGAACGGTTGGCAGGGACATTCCGCATGAGCCGCCGGTCCCTGGAGCGCCGGTTTAAACAGGCCGTGGGATTAACCCCGTTGGGTTATCTCCAAAAACTTCGGGTTGAACATGCAAAGCGCTTGCTGGAAGAGGGGACCCGAACATTCAATGAAATTACATATGAGGTGGGGTATGAAGACATTTCATTTTTCAGAAAAATATTCATCCGGTTGACCGGCTTAAGACCAAAGGAATACCAGCGCCGATTTTCAGGATTCTCCAGCACCCCTGCCATGCAATGACAGCGCTGAAATCTCTCTTCACCTCATCCTTTAAAAGGCGGTTAAAAGTGGTTGGACCAAAGGCTTCATTTGAGGAACCCCAAGACCGGGTGCCATGTCCATGCACGACGGCTTAATATGCGAGGAAGGAATTCATTATGAGCAAAGTCATGAAATATTTTGTGCTTTTGATATTGCTGAGCGCGATGATTTGCCAGCCGGCATTCGCCAGCGGCGAAAGCGACCCTGCCGAAACGATTCGATTGGCCATTGTGATAACGCCAAAATACAGCGGCCTCATTGATTTTCTGATCAAGGATTTCACCGACAGGACAGGGCTCTCGGTTGACCTTTACAGCGGTACGGATGTCTATAAGCGGGGCCGCCAAGGAAAAGCGGATATGGTCATCTCCCATTATGGAAAGCCGGCCCTTGAGCGATTTGTCCTGGAGGGCTACGGAACATGGCCCAGAATGGTTTTTTCCAACCAGGCCGTCTTAATCGGCCCAAAGGATGATCCGGCCAAGGTGAAGGGCATGTCCAGCGCCGCAACGGCATTGCGTCGCATTGCGGAAACAAAGGCGCCGTTTGTGGTCAACTCCGGCAGATCCATTGCCTATCTGGAAACCATTCTTTGGGCATCCGCCGGCGGCCGTCCCGCCAAGGCCGACTGGCTGCTGGATGAGGACGTTTCCCGGGCCCGGGCGGTCCGTCTGGCTGACAAAAAGCAGGCTTACGTTTTCTGGGGCGCCTATCCTTTTTTGCGGTATAAAGATAAGCATGATTCAGATTTGGAAATGATGGTTTCAGCCGATCCGATGTTGCAGCGCATCATGGCCGCTGTTCCGGTAAATCCGAACAAAATCCAAAGGGTCAACTTCCAGGGCGCGGCCCGGTTCCTCGACTACCTCCTGAATCCGGAAACCCAGGCAAAAATCGCGGCCTTCCGTTCCCCTGACTGCGGAGAACAGCTCTGGTGGCCGGCCGGCAGGGACAACTGACTCACGTAACAGTGTCCCAACCGATGCCACTCACATGAGCCCGAATCGCGGATTGCCAGGGAAGTCCGCCCAGAATCGGCGTTCACTCTCAAGGGGTTTCCGCACAACCTGGCCGCCGCCAACCATGGATCAGGCTCGATATTTAACCAATAGGTACTCGGAAACACCCATTTTGAACAAGTCTTGAATCTCCCCTACTTTCTTATAACCCAGTTTTCCGTACAACGACTGCGCTTTTTCATTAAAATCAGCGACCAACAGGAATACTTTATCCGCACGTGTAAAACCGATCTCCTCAAACCTTTTGATCAACGCTCTTCCCACACCCTTGTTTCTGTAACCGTGCTTGACCGCGATTATAGATAAATAAGAAAACTTGCGGAAACAGCCATTGTGAATGACACCCATAAAACCGATGCATTCACTGTTTTGGTTCAGGGCAACGTAGATCTGTTTTTTGCCGATCATCTCCTCTATATCATTCAGAGCAGCGGGATTTGATACAAAATGGGAGTCCCACAGCTCTGAATGCTTTATGCATGACAGGCAATCAGGGGCCTCTCCTTCTTCAGCAAATTGTATTTTTATTTCCATAATTCAATTGCTCCACGATTCAACGATGCCGATCATCCGAGCGGCTCTTTTTGTCCCCTCAAAGCGCCGGGTTAGATGGCTCAAAAACATGAGACCCGCTTAATCTCCAAATCCTGCGAACCGTCAATAAGAGGAACATTAGAAAGGCCGATTGGGCCATCAGTGCATTGTTCTTGAAAAACGGTATCATCCAGTAATGGGCGTTCACATATACGTTAATGGGAACATCTGTGAGCATTATACAAAGGGCCACAACGTAGCCAAAACGGATATTGAACAATAGGGCAACCATGGCAAACGGATCCAGCAAGGTCAGGCTTGTCCAGTACCAATTGAAAACATCAGGAACTCCGTACCATTTTGCATAAGGGAAGAGACCACCGCGGACCATGTCGGCAATGTGGTTATAGGCGGCACCGGTAAAAGCCAGGATAAAAACGATCAGTATCGCTGTATCGTACCATCGATTCGCTCTTATGAACTGAGTTAACCCCATAATACAACCAGTATCTTGAACGTTTGAGCTGAGACGCGGGAAACGGGCCAGCGTTTTCCCCGTTGAATCCCCAGCGATAAAGTTGCGTAAGAACAACCTTTTTCAATTCCTTTCTTTCCGCAAACCGCTCATAGATCCGGACCGCCTGAATGGTTATCCCAGGACCATTTTCAGATCCGCAACAATCCTTTGCTCCTGGGTCGTGAGGGGTGTAAGAAACCCCTTAATTGTCAGCGCCACCAGCGCCGGTCCGTACCGATCCTCCTTGATATGAAGATGGGCCAGCCCTTCCACCATTCGGGTTCGGTCGAAAACTCCCGGATCGAAGGCAAGCCCGTCCGTTTCAACATCCACGGTCAATATGTCTCTGATTTGTGCGACGATGTCAGTCTCCTCGTTGCTCGTTCTCCCCAGCAGATCAATGTCCATCGTCGGACGAAGCTCCGGGGAACGCCAAACTCTCAACATCAAAGCCCCTTTGAGAATGAATCGATCGACGTGGTCAGATTGGGACAGCCGGTAGAGGAATCTCTCCATGGCGTAATATTGAAGCAATTCGTTGAATGGTCTATGGTCAATTCTGACAAGATTGAGGAGCCGTTGTCGGACTGACGCGGACATGTTTCTTTTTGATGTCATACCGTCGCCTCCAGGTATGGCCACATCACTTTTTCGACCCGGCAGATCCTGGCATACCTGAGCAATTCACCGAGGTTGAACTTCTTTCGTGTCTTATAGAGTTTCAGTGCTTCCAGAACCACGTCCATTCCGATTTTGTTGCGGAATTTGAAGCAGTCGGCCAGGGTTTTCTCGACACTGTAAATTCTAACGGACACTCCATCAATCTGATGCTCTTCGATGCCGGATTTGTATGCTTCATTGGAGAATCTGTGGGCCTGGATTGGAGGATGGTCGAGGGAAGGTATCCGTGAGTCTCTTGGCACCGCCACAAAAACAACATGTGGAATCTCTGTCGTGATTTCATGGCAGGCCAGTGCGGAGACAAGACAAATGACAGCGTTTGGGAAGCGAAGGCTGACCGTCATCAGATCGGGATTGCTGGTTGGAGGCAGTTCCACCAGCCGATAGATACCTCTACTCACCTGTTCAATAACACCCTTGTCTCTGAGCGAATAGAGCATGTAGCGGTTGATGCCTCGCTTAATCGCCTCGCTCATTCGAAGTCGGCCACCGTGCTTGCGAAAGATTTCTTCAGGCCGCTCTTTCATTTCGGGCTTCAGACATAATGTCTCCACTTGTTTATAAGTGGTAACAGTTTGTCTGATTTCAGCAGAAAAAGCAAAGGGAATCCTCGAAATCACAGGATCGCCAGCATCATGACCAGAGGCGAAAGGGACGCCGCATTAGGGAAAGAAAACCGCATGAAAAGCAATGCATGTTCTATTCGACTTCAGGAGCAATCTGCAGGCTCAGTTGTCGCAGTGCCTTAACCGCGGCCTTTTTCTGCCTCGAATAGCCGGTTGCCTTTTGAAATGCACGGCGGGCGCAGGTCAGATTTCCTGCATTCCACGCAGAATATCCAGCCATGAGCCAGGCCCTGCCGGTGTTCTTTTTTGCGCTCGCAGCCGCCATGAAGGCCTTGACGGCCTCCTGGTACCGTTCCAGCTCGTAAAGCAGATCGCCCTTTAGAAGCATGAGATCGGGCTTCTTTCTTGATAAGAGCGCCTTTTCGACCCATTCAAGGGCTTTTAAGGGTTGATGGAGCCGGATATACCCCTGCGCGATCCGGCGGGCCAGGTCGGGAGCCACACCTTTTTCCGCAAGGCGCTCATAGGCCCGGACCGCCTGAACGGGTACCCCCAGAGCCATGTTCAGATCCGCAACAATCCTTTGCTCCTGGGTCGTGAGGGGTGTAAGAAACCTCTTAATGGTCAGCGCCACCAGCGCCGGTCTGTACCGGTTCTCTTTTATGTGGAGATGGGCCAGCCCTTTCCACCACCCGGGCTCGGTCGGGTACTCCCGGATCAACCGCTTTACATAGTGGAGGGCCTTGGTTTTCATGTCCAGTGAGAGATAGGTATGCAGCCTTACCTCCTGCCACTGGCGACGTTTTTTCCCTTTTGTTTTCTCGGAGAGTTCCTCGATGAAAGTCAGGGCCTTGCGCGGCTGGTGGGCGTCGAAGTATGCCTGGACCAGGCTTTCCTTCCATTCAAGTTTGATCTCCCGGGGTCGATGAGACGTTAAGAGGATGTGAAAAGTTTTCAGGGCCTCTTTCATGTCCCCGGCTGTCATGAAGCAGACCGCGCCGTAATAGAGGATCTCAGGATCCTTTTTTGGGGCGGTTTCATACCCTTTTAAAAAGGCGTGACCCGCTTTGGCATGTGCTTTCATCTCATGACAGCATCTCGCCAGGTTCATCCAGCCGCTGTGAAAAGCGGGGTTACGGGTGACGGCCGCGCGGTAACAGGCCTCTGCTTCAGGATACTTCCGGATCATCAGGTAGCAGTTGCCCAGGGTAAAATGGACAAAATAATGGCCGCACCCCTTTTTATCTCTCTCACTTGAATCGGATGTTTTACCGCTTTTCCTGAAGTTCTCAAGGGCCGCCAACGCCTCTCGATAACGGTCTTTTTCCATCAACTGCTGGGCCTTGTACAGGGCCATCCGTGCTGCCAGGGGGATCGGGGTATCGTGATCCCCCCAGGATTTCCCCGGAACCTGCAAAAGCATGATGCACAGGACAAAAAGACCGCAAAGATATGTTGAGAACCTGGCTATCATCATCTGTTTTTTTGAAGATCAAAATGAACCGTTGTTTCAGCCCATGTCTTGACCGGGACCCCGGCTACGGTGCCTGGCTTAAAGCGCCAAGCAGAGACACAGCGGGACACGGATCGGTCAAAAACCGCCTGGGGATGGCTTTCCACAATTTTGATATTCTGTACCCGGCCCTCCTCGTTCACGATGAAACGAACCCGGACCCAGCCTTCGATACCCCTTTTTCTTGCACCCATCGGGTATATGGGCGGGATTCTGGAAAGGGGGGTCAGGGGATGATCGATGTCTCCCACCCCGTAGGACGCGTTCAGATCCGGCATGCCCAATGAAACCGTCTGCATGGGAGGCACTGCCACGGTGCCGGAAATGGCAGGGAGTCTGGGATTGATTTCAAAGGGGAGATCCACATGCGGTTTCATGGACCGGTTGACATAAATCTTCTGTTTCGGCTTCAGCTTTTCCGTCCTTTTTTTCGGTTCGGGCAGTTCCTTTTTCACGTCTCTTCTGGCCTGTGGTTCGGGTCGCTTGATCCGGATGACGTTTACCTTTTCAATATATGGGGCGGATTGAACCCTGCCCGTATCCCGTTGGATCAGACGCGGCATGAGATCAAACAGGACAATGTTCAGTACCAGAGAAGCGCCCAAGGCCACGGTCCACAAGGCGGTGGATCTCTCGGGCCTCCAGACGACCATGTTCTTTGCAGATACCGATTTCATTAGATCACCCTCCACCTCACTCTGCTGCCTCCTGTGGGAGACCGGCCCCCAAGGATACGTTTTTGGCACCCGCCAATTTACATTCATCCATCACTTTGATGGTGATGCCGGTGCGGCTCTCCCGGTCGGCCACCACAATGACAGCTCCTTCGGGATTCTCTGCCAGGGCACGTTCCACATTGGCCCTTACCGCGCGAATGTCAATCTCACGCCTGTCCATGAATATCCGGTCATTCTCGTTGATCCCGATGAGGATATTGGCCTTTTTTGAACTGACTGCAGTGGCTGCGGTGGGCCGGTTGATATCAATTCCTGTTTCCTTGACAAAACTGGTGGTCACCAGGAAGAAAATCAGCAGGATGAACACCATATCGATCAAAGGTGCGATGTTCAGCTCGATGCCCTTTTTCCTTGCCTTCCTGGCTGCCGAAATATTGAGCATGGTTTACGTCTCCCATAAACTACCCCACGGTTAGGCTTGGTTACACATGCCGCCTCAAATAGATACCCACCGCCGAAATGCGCTGTTTCAGAGTTTCAGCCCTGCGGCGCAAAAATCCGCTCATATAGAGTCCGGGAATGGCCACCAGCAGTCCGGTCTGGGTGGTGATCAGGGCCTCGGAGATCCCCCCTGCCATGGCCCTGGCGTTACCGGTCCCAAAAATGGAAATGACATCAAAAGTGGCAATCATTCCGGTCACCGTTCCCAAGAGCCCCGTGAGCGGTGCCAGTGCCGCTAAAACGGCGATCAATGCCAGGTACCGATTGAGCGATGCCGTCAGGACCACCACCGTCTCATCCAGAATAAACCGGTCCACCCCGGTTTGGCCGCTGCGCCTTTTAAGGAATCCGTTGACCAGCAAGGCAACGGCGCCCCTGTATTTCCTTGGATCCGGCAGTTGAGCGGCCTTTACATGGGCGAGGGCCGTTTTTCGGCTCATGTTCTTTCGAAACAGCCGCCTGAAGAAAAAGACCCGGTTGATGATGAGGCCCCACATGAGGATCGACATGACCATCAGGGGAATCATCAGCGGGCCTCCGGCAGAAATAAAGTCCTCCATGCCCGCCATATGATCGTGAAGGATCCGGGTCATGCCTCCCCCCTCATTTTGAACACGGTGTTGACAAAGGCCACGGCTTTCTTCTCCATCTGGCCGATCATGTTCTCCACCTTTCCGGAGAGGAGCGTATGGCACAGCATGATGGGAATGGCCACCGAAAGGCCCAGCATGGTGGTGACCAGGGCCTCGGATATTCCCCCGGACATCAACCTGGGATCCCCGGTGCCATGGCAGGTAATCACGTGAAAGGTATTGATCATGCCGGTAACGGTCCCCAAAAGCCCCAGGAGGGGGGCGATGGCCGCCAGCATTCCAAGGGTGGACAGGAACCGTTCCAGTTTCGGGACCTCGTTCAAAATGGCCTCCTGGAGGACGTTTTCCATGTCTTCGCGGCCCATGTCCCGACCCTTGATGCCGGCCAGCAGCACCATGGGGATGGGCTTTTTGCCGGCCTTTTTGCACAGGTCCATGCATTTGCGCCATTGGTTTTGGATCACATGGCCGCACACCGTGTCCACGAATCGATCCGCGTTGATCCCTTTCCGGAAGAGATAGACGGTTCTCTCCAGAATGATCAGCAGTGCCAGAATCCCGATGCCCAGAATCGGGTACACGATGGGACCGCCCTTGGGGATCTGCTCCCGAAGGCTCAGGTGGTGGGTCAATTGCCGCAGGGCCGCCCCCTTTGAAATATCAATGGGAACGTCCTCGGATCGGCCCTCGAAATAGGCGGCCAACTTTTTCTCCATGGGCGGCGGAGGCGCTTCGGACAGGGCAAAAAGGCGGTTGTTGTCTTCGGAATAGAGCAGGAATCCGGTTTCATCGGAAGACTCATAGGCCGTCGAAAAATTACCCAACACCAGGATACGGCCCGAGACCTTTTCACCGGTCCGGTTCACATAGGGACCTTCCTGTGTGCGGACCTGCCCTGAAAGGATGATCTCGTGAAAAAGGAGGTCGACCATGGACCGGATGTGCGTCATTCCCGGATAGGCTGTCTCGTTCAGGATCGGCTCGAGAGCCTTCTCCCGGCCCGGGATGAGGGCGCTCTGGAGGCTTCTGTTAAGGAGTGCGTCCGTATCCCTGGCCGTGACACGCACGAATCCCACCAGTTCCCGTACGGTTGCTTCCACCTCCTGACGTTGTGCCAGCAATTCCGCTTCCCTGGATTCAAGGGTTTTCTGTTTGGTTTCCAGGGTTCGGTTTTTGGCCGCCAGATGATCGTTTTCACCCCTAAGGGCCTTAATGGAGCGGGTCAGGGCCGATCTGTCCGCCAGTACCCTTTTTCGGCTCTCCGCCGCCTCGGCTGCCGCCTGCTCTTTTTCCTTTTTTGATTTTTCAAGCAAAAGCGCCTTCTTCTCCCTGGCCTCCGTCTGCCGGGCCCTCATGTCCCCGGCGTCTCCCGTTGCGGCAAAGAGCAGGGGAACAAGAAAGGCCATGGTCCACAATATGGATACCCTCTTCATTTCGTCACCAACCTTCCCAAGGGGAGAACCAGAAGGTCCATGGGCCGTCGTTTGGCCCCCATTTCCATGGCCGCACCGATTTGACGGTTGTATTCCGATGGGAATCGCTTGTAGGAGAGCGTTGCCGGATCAAGGTATCCGGTCGTCTTTCGGTCGAGGGTTTGAAAAAACAATGAGATGCGTCCCAACCTTAAGATGTCGGCCTGGATACTGGTCCCGTCCAGGAGGATCTCTTCCCGGTAGACCTCCATGGTGTTGCCGTATTCCGCCTCAATGGAGACGGCCTCCATCACCTTACGGAACTTCTCGCCCGTTGAGACCAGGGGGTCTTCCAGGGCCTGGCTCAGTCTAAGAAGACGTCTTTGCCGTTCATGGGAGAGGAACGGCACATCCTCCTTCAACAAAGCCGCCAGCCGGTCATGGGTCTCTTCCAGAAAGGGGCGCAATTCCGTTGAGACCCGGGTGATCCGGGAGATCTCTTGTTCAAGGCCCTCAACCGAAGTCTTACGGGCCGTCACCTCCTTTTCCAGATGCCGGTTCCGGTGGATCAACCGTTCCTTTTCCTTCTCCAGCCTTTCATATTCCGCCTTGAGCCTGAGCCGTTCCTCGGCCCATTTATCCTCGGCCTTCTGGGTCTTCCGGCGGATGGTGATGGATTCGTTCACCGGTCTTTTCAATTGTGCCGGAAAATCTCTTGAACGTCCTTCCGGAGTTTCAAAAAGGCAGAAAAAGACGGCCATGGCGACAACCCTAAATGCGGTGTTTTTCAAATTCTTGTTCTCCTTATGTTCGCGAATCAAGTTTTTTCGGATGCCCTGCCTTAGAGAACCACCGGGTCACCGTTGTATGGCGTACTTGTCTTTTTTTGCGGGCGACCTTCTTGATGTTTTTTACGCTTAAGATCGAGTAGAAAATCGGAATTATTTATTTAGAAGTTCGTTAGGCTCTACTAATAAACAGCGCAAAAAAAATGCCCTCATTCACAGTTTTTTTCGGGTATTGTTTCGTGGCACCCGATCATCGGCCGAGGCATACATAGCAGCAAAGACAACAGTCGTCTTTTCCGCGCTGCACTTTTTTTTGTGCAAACCGCACTGCCGATCCGGCAAACGGCACTGTCCCGGAGTGTCGGCTTTTAGACATAGATTGTTTGTTTTCGGAAACTTATGTCAAATCGGCACGCCGAATTGCAGAAGGCGTACGTAAGCCCCCATGATGAGGGAGCATTGCCCTTTTCATGGCGGGGCATTGAATAATTCGGGTAAGGGTATTAAATGTTGCGGGGCAACGGATTTCGAAGGAAGAGACGATCGAATTTGAAAGGGCATGGCTGAAAAGCGCGTGGGTAAGATGATGAATACAATAAAAGAAAGTTTCAATTCGGATCATGCGAAACAGTATGATCGAAAGGCGGTTAAGGCGAAGTGGCTGGACCCGGCAATCCTTTTCGGATTGGCCTATCGGTTCGTCAAACCAAACGAAACCCTTCTGGATATCGGGATCGGGACCGGCCTGTCTTCGGAATTGTTTCACAAGGCAGGGTTACGAATCCATGGCATCGATTTTTCGCCTGATATGCTGTCCGTTTGTCAGGCAAAAAACTTGGCTGTGGATTTGAGGGAACACGATCTGTCTCTAACGCCGTATCCTTATCCCGATCATTCGATCCATCACGCCATTTGTACGGGCGTGACGCATCTATTCAAAGACCTGGGACCGATTTTTCAGGAATTGGGCAGGATCCTGAAATTCATGGGAACCTTTTCTTTTGTCGTAGCCGATTGTGACGACACCGACAAACGTGAGAAAATCATAAGGAACTGCCGTCATCCGGAGAAGAACGAAGTTACGGTCCATCGGCATTCTCGGTCTGACGTTCAGGAATTTCTTAAGCTATCCGGATTCGGATCTGTTTACGGCATACGCTTTACGGCTTCTTCCATCGGCGGTCAAACCGCCCCCTACAGGGCATATGTGGTTCAAAAGACCGATTCGTTATAGGGCATGCCATGGACGGATAGTTCCTATGATTTTTTCCGCGCCGGGATAATGTTCAAACAGGCTCTGTGTGTGCGGTAAGATCAGAACCGCCAGGTCACCGTGGCGCCGAAGGTCCTGGGCGGACCGTCAAGTCCGACGGTATAGTTGTTATAAGGAGACAGCCAGGTGAGGTAATCCCGGTCAAAGACGTTTTCAACCCACAGGTAAACGTCAAAGTGCCGCATCTCATATCCGACGCGCACGTTGACGGTTTCGTATGCCTTTTGTTTCGCCTTGTTTGCCGCATCCCCGTAAAAGGGGCCCGTTCCCAGGAGATCGGCCCTGGCGAAGATACCGCCGGCGCCGCGGTATTGAGCACTGGCATGATAGGTGTACTTGGGGGCATAGGGGAGGTAGTTGTCTTTATAGTCTTTCCGTACCAGTCCTGTTTTTGTGGCGTTCCACTGGTAGGCTTTGAAGTCATCGAACCGTGCATCGGTGTAACCGAATCCTCCGGACAGGCTCAGTCCCTGAACCGGCTCCGCCCGCAACTGCAGCTCAACCCCTTTGGAATGGGCCCTTGCCGCATTGGTGATGGTGGTTGCCAGCCGGGTGGCGTCCATCTGGGTGACCTGCTTGTCGGTCATGCTAACATAGAAAATCGACAGATTGGCCAACAATCTGTCGTCAAGCCACGTGGTTTTCATTCCCAATTAATAATTCCAGGTATATTCGGGACCATAATAGAAGTTTTCCCGGGTCGGCATCATGGCCCAGTTGAATCCGCCGATCAGATAGCCTTTGGATGCGGACGTATAGATCATGGCATCTTCCGTCATATCATAGGCCACTGAGAACTTGGGCAACACCTCGTTGTGACTCATATCCTTGTGGCAGGTTACTTTTCTGACGTTATCCTTGAGATTTCCCTCCTGGTCCTGATGGTCCAAACGGAGCCCCGCCGTCAGACGGAGTTTGTCAAAGAGGGTATAGGTGCCCTGACCAAAAGCGGCGCAGCCGGAGGAGTCCACTTTTGTCACCGGGTTCAAATAGGTCATGTTCTTTGAGGCAATATCGTATCGGTAATCGTAGTCCGTCTTTTCAATGAATCCATAAAGACCCGCCAGCCATACCAGGGGGCCGTTTTGGGCGGTGATGCGAAACTCCTGGCTGTATTGCCTCAGCTTGATCTTTGAATATTCCAGTTTTTCATTGGAGGGGTCATCCCACAAATCCGCGTCATTGACCTTGTCGAAGTGCTGGTCAAGGGCGCTGGAAATGGAGATGACGTCCACCGCGGCGCCGTCATATTTCACACGCAGGATCTGGCTGTTCCCGTCCTGCTTGAGATATTCATCCGTATCCTTGCGGACCTTGAAGGGATCGGTGGCATGGGGGCCGTCGATCAAGCGGTACCCGCCGCCGTGATCGTCCAGATCCATGACATCGGCAATCAGGGAGATGTCCCAGGGCTCGGCGGGGGTCCACTTCAATGTGGCCCGGCCGGCGGAATGCTTAAGATCCGCGGCCCGGTCGTTGTTGTTATAGAGGTTTTCCACATATCCGTCAGAGGATCTGTATTGAAATGCGCCCCCCAAATAGAGTTTGTCCCGGACAACGGGACCGCTGATGTTTGCCACGCCCCGAAAGGAGTTGTAGTTCCCGTACTCGGCCATCACCTTGCCGCGCAGTTGATTGCCCGGCTGCCGTGTGATGATGTTGACGACTCCGGATTCGGTATTTCTGCCATACAACGTGCCCTGGGGGCCTTTAAGGATCTCGGCGCGCTCGAGATCGAAGAATTCAATGTTCTGCATGTAATGGAGCGGATAACTCACATCATCCACATAAAAGCCCGCGGGTGAATAGTTGCTCCCCTTAAACGAGGAGATGCCCCTGATCACCACGATATGCTCAACATAGCGGTTTTTCATGAATACGTTGGGGGAAAACCGCGTCAAATCAAAGGTGTTTTCGATCTTTGCATCTTCCAGCTCAATGTCGGAAAAAACATCCATACTGATGGGAACACGCTGTGCATTCTCTTCCGTTTTTTGGGCGGTGACGGTGAAGTCTTCCAGTTGTTGGGCCTTGTCTTCTTGAGAAGAATCACCATGAGCCATGGAACATATCAGGACAATGGCTGCGCACAGCGCCATTGCTATTGGATAATAACCTATTTTCATTGAATCTACCTCCTTTGGGTAACATGAATCATTTGTTCTTGTACCTTATTTTGCGGCATTGCTTTTTCGGTTACGGAGCAGATTGTCCTATTGGCGGGCCGGTACGGGAACCGCTTGAAACGAATTCACTCAACCGAAATTGTAGAATCAGTTCGGCGCCCATAAGCCCCAGAATCATCAATACACCGATGGTCATGTAGAGGGTAACCGTACCGCAGGTATCGCCCAGGGCCCCGAACAGCGGCCCCAGAAGCAGGGGTGGAAGGATAAACACGCTGCTCAACAGAGCGAATCCGGTGCCGGACCGTGGACCCGCACTGGCTTTCATCATCAGTGTGAAACCCCAAACAAAGATGCCTCCCAGGATCACATTGTCTCCGGTAAGGATCAGCGCCCCTTGCCAGGGAGAAATTGAGCCTTTGGCGGCTGCCAAGACGGTAAATCCGGTCAATATCAGGGAAAGAACTCCGAAGATCCGGAGAAAAACTACAGGTCCCACAAGGCGGAACAGCCAGCCCAACAGGAGGGTCCCTATAAATCCGGCTGGATAGCCGAATCGGATGAGGGCGTCTCCGATGTCCGTGGGATGCATTCCGAGATCCGTCAGGAGCGGCATGCGCATCTGAAAACCGTTGAAGAAGAAGAGGGTCGGCATCAGCAGGAACAAAATGAGCCATCGGATCCGGGATTGCTTTAGAAACGCCCACAGGCCCGGCATCCGCCTCCGACCCCCTTGTCGTACGGGGTCCCCAAAAACCGGGGCGATTTCCCGAAACAGTACCACGGGCAGACTCAGAAACAGAATCGTTACGGCCAGCATAACACAGACGGTTTGCCACCCAACATTCACAAGAAGGACCAGGACCAATCCTCCCCCCAGCAGCATGCCGAGGGGTCTGGCACCGGACTGGATGGTATTGCCCCAGGCCCGTTCCTCGGGCAACAGGATGTCTGTGGCGTATCCGTCCACGGAGATATCGTTGGTTGCCATGACCGTATTGAACAGTAAGAGCAGCGCAAACATGAGGCCGAAGGACCGGTCCGGCGGGGCGAAGGAGAGGGCAAGGAAGAGGCCCGCCCCGATCCATTGAAGGGGAAAAATCCAGGTTCTGCGCCTGCCCAGGCTTTTTATATAATACCGGTCGATCATGGAGGCATAAAGGAACTTCGTGGCCCACGGCACCTGCAGCAGGAAAAGGAATCCCACAGACCGGAGATTCATCCCCTGGTGGCGTAAGACAACGGGCAGGCAACTGATAATGAATCCCACGGGAATGGTCTGGCAGATGTACATGGATGCCAGTAACATCAACTTGATTGTGATGCTTCTTCCGTTTTTCTGAACGGATCTGTTGGCAAGTTTCTCCATACGATTGAACCTCACAATGATTTTTTATTTTACTAACCAAGTTTAGCAAATCTAATTTAAAGGGCAAAAAAAACTGCCTCTCACCCCCTATGGTTTTTCAAGGCGTGGTTTCGAGACAGTTGTTCATGAACGAGGCGGAAAAATCGGAAAGAAAATTCGGCCCGCTCTACTCGTATTTCCCGAACATTTCCGCCGCATCGGTCAGTGCCATGAGGTTTGCGGGCGGCGCATGGGCGGGAAACTCGCACCCGGGGGAAAGGATAAACCCGTTAGGGCTACCCTTTCCGGCCTCCAGGTTTTCCCTGCACAGTTGAAGGCATTCCTCATAGGATTTGAATTGAAACGCAACCGGATCCACATTGCCGCAAATAACATCATGGTTACCGAATGCCCTGATCTGATCAGCAATGGGCGTCTCGGGCCCGAATAACCAGAAATATTTTCCATGCCAGTCCAATTCTTCTCTGAGCTTAATGTAGCAAGGGATGTTTAAATTCTGATCGGCACAGGGATGCATCAGCACACCCGGGATACCGAGCTCTTTGATCCGTTTGTGGACCTTTAAGTTATATGGATGAACAAACTCCTTGAATCTTTCAGGCGCGATCACGGTGTTGGCCTCCGTTGGGCCACTATCGAGGGGCAGACAATTTTCCGGACCGTATTTGGCGGCAAAGTACTCAAGAGCGTTGATATACATGGCAGAAACGTTCTCCATGAGAAGATGAACCGCCTTCGGCTCCCTTGCCAGCCATTTTAAAAAGAGGGATGTTTCAGCCAACACGGACGCTGCGGTAAATGAGCTTCCCACCTGAAAGCTCGCGGGCATGCCCAGTGCCCTTGAGCGCTCGGCCACAATATCCGCCTGTACGTAGCAGCCCGGCAAAACTTTTTTAAAATCAGGTACTTCAAGACGCTCTATGTCTTTAATACTGTTTACCGGATGCTGCAGAACATACGGGGCTCCCGCCCCTTCCTTGTAGGGAAATTCGATTGTCCCCCCGAATTCGGCAGGACCGCATGTGGCATAGGCGTAAAAAGGCGTCGCTTCATAGCCATGCAGCCGCATGGCGGCAAACTGCGCTTCAAAACACCTGTTTCCGTCCGCATACCAATCCCCGATGCTTATGCCGGTAATCTGTGCACTGTACCCTTCCACAAAAGGATTGACCGGCATCCGGTCGGGTGTTTTGCCCATAAAAAGAGCACCCATTCTTTCCTGTGGCGTCATCTGTTTGCTCATCTCATCTCTCTTTTTTGCTAATGGCATGTAACCTGGCCGTTCATCTTTTTTAAGGTCCACATCACAATTCGATCTCTTCTCTCAAGGGTGGCACTACTTAGCACAAGGATGAATAAACCGTCTTTTCCTTAATGCACTAATTTTTGTGGGAGATGCACGGAAACACCGTATCGTCGTCAATACCGCCAGATTAATGTGGCGTCGCAGGTTCTTGGAGGACCGTCGACGGCCACAATCCCGGACATCTGCCGTGCCATGCCGGCGCGTTGGTTCCGGGCAATCCAAAGAGCCTTTTCGGCCCATTTTTTCTCTGAAACCATCTCATGATTGGAAGCAGGGGAGGGCGGGTACTCCAGGATTAGTTTGGGCAGGTCCTTAAACGCTCGTTCGGACATGGCCGCCTGATGCATGACTCCTTCTCCCAGACGGGCAGGAGTCCCTTCCACCAGAAAGGCTTGCGCAATGGGAGCGTTATGATAGATGCCGTCTTTTTTGGACAACAGTCCGCATGCGGCCAAACCATTTAAAAAATCATGGTATTTTCGGGATGTCCGTTGATGGCCCCGGCCACTTGTTCCGCGGTTTTGGGGGTTGACAAATGGTTGAAGATTTTCATCCGGATGGCCGTTGTCGTTAGCTTGGATTGAATGGATGCGAAAGTCATTTCATAAACGCTTCGGGACTGACATTCACTTCGGGCAGGGTCATGGCGATTTCTCCTTTTTTGAAACCCTTATAAAAAATCCCCGGCTCAAACAATCCGAGTCGGGGATTCCGTTTGTAATCCTCTCTTAAGATATCGGCCCTCACCAATCCACGGGGAGGATGCAACGATGGTTTTTTGCGGTAGTCAGGTCTTCTGGCTTCCGGATCTTCCTACTTGCCGTGCCTTCCCGCCTTTTCAGGCAGTGGCATGATTACGGCGTTCGTTCCCGGTTACAGCGGCGGGTCCGCGACGGATTCTCACCGTCTTCCCTCAATGCCCCGAAACGGGGCGAAACTGCATCTTTGACCCGTTCCGTCTAGCAAAAGGATCGTGGGATTGTCTTTTCCGGGGTGCACTTTGTTTTATTCGAGATGCACCGCAGATGGGAGTGCCCTAACAAAATAGGCGCAACGAGAGACGCTACCCCTTTGAACAGAAAGAACGGCAAGGTTTCGGTTCAATCTTCCCCAGAGCCATGTCGGCCCCCATTCCTTGTCGGCGAGCGGTGTTAGGGGTTTGTCCGAAATGGGCACGAAAGGCTTTAGTGAAATTGGCTTGATTGTTGTATCCAACCGAAAGCGCCACCTCGGACAGGCTCAGGTCGGTCTGTTGAAGAAGTGTCAGGCCTTTTTTGAGCCTGGCGTTGCGTAGGAGATCGAATGCGGTTTGCCCGTAAAGCTGTTTGAAACCGCGGTTGAG
>JANQDY010000115.1 GCA_028278625.1 Thermodesulfobacteriota bacterium | reverse complement strand
CGTGGCGGACTTTGATTTCGACCTTATTTTTACGGGGCAACGGGGCATTGACCAGGATATGGGTCTGGTTGGGGCGTACATGGCTGAAATGCTCGATATTCCCCAGCTCTCGGTCATCCGCCAATTGGAGATCTCGGACGACGGTAAGTCTTTAAGGGCCCACCGTCCTATCGAAGGGCGCACCCTGGTCATTGAAGCGGGGCTTCCCGCTTTGATAACGGCCCAGAAAGGGTTGAATGAACCCCGTTATGCCACATTGCCCAACATTATGAAGGCCAAGAAAAAGCCTTTGGACCAGATGACGCTGACGGACCTGGGCTTGGATCCCAGTGAATTCGGGGAACAGGCCAGCAAATTGACGGTGCTCAAGATGATGAAACCACCCGCCAGACCCGAAGTTACCATGGTCCAGGGTGAAACCCCGCAGGAGCAGGCAGCCGGGGCGGCCCGACTGCTTCATGAAGAAGCCAAGGTCATTTAATAAGAAGGAGCGGAAATGCCTAGTGGAGTATGGGTCGTCGCCGAAGAAAGAGACGGCCAGTTTAGAAGAATCACCTATGAAGCCGTCAGCGAGGGGAGACGTCTTGCTGATGCCCTGGGCCAGGACCTGGCTGTTTTGGTGCTGGGGAGTGATATCAAAGAGCAGGCAGCGGAACTGGGTCAATATGGTGCCGACAAAATACTGGTGGCGGATGACCCGGGTCTTGCCATCTACACCACCGACGCTTTTGTTCACGTGATCGGAGATCTGGTCAAATCGAGCGATCCCGCAATACTGATCATGGGGGCCTCCATGCAGGGAAAAGATCTTTCAGCCCGGCTGGGTGCCAGACTCAAGGTGATGGTTGCGCCGGACTGTACCCAGCTGTCAATCGATGAGGGGCGGCTGGTTGCCCTAAGGCCGGTTTATTCGGGAAAAGCGTACGTGGAAGTGACGTTCAAGGAGAGCTGGCCCCAAATGGTGACAATACGGCCCAACCAGATGGAGATTGCCGATCCGGACACGACAAGACAAGGGGAAATGGTTGATGTACCCGTGTCCCTGCCGGAAGAGGCCCTCAAAACCAAAGTCGTGGAAGTGATTGCCGGTGACAGCGAAAAACCGGATCTCACGGAAGCCGACAGGATCGTCTCCGGGGGCCGGGGCATGAAAGGGCCTGAAAACTACAAGATCCTGGAGGAACTGGCCGATCTCCTGGGCGCAACGGTTGGTGCTTCCAGGGCCGCGGTGGATGCGGGATGGCGCCCTGAATCAGACCAGGTGGGGCAAACCGGCAAGGTGGTCTCACCGACCCTCTATGTGGCGTGCGGCATTTCCGGTGCCATTCAGCATGTTGCCGGCATGGGAAGTTCCAAGGTCATTCTGGCAATCAATACCGATCCTGAAGCGCCCATATTCAAGGTGGCCAACTACGGTATCCTGGGAGATCTTTTCGACGTGGTCCCCGCCCTCTCGGAGGAAGTGAAGAAGTACATTCAGTGAGCCTCACTTAACCGGGTGTGCGGTTACCCTGAGACCTTTCAAGAAATACCTTTTCACCGTTTTCCGTGTTTCTATGAAGGGTCTACAGGGTTTTCTTTTTTTCAGCTCAGCAATTCTGTGGCAATGCGGCAATAGGCTTCCACACCCTTCAGCAACACCTGCTCGTCAAAATCGAATTTGGCGTTGTGAAGGGGGGCACACTCGGGGCGGCCAACCCCCAAAAAGAAGTAGCAGCCCTGCGAGCGGTCCAGATAAAATGCCATATCCTCTCCGCCCATGGTGGGTTCGGGCGCCACCACCATTTCAGGGCCCGACACCTGGCTGGCGCATTTTCTGACCAGTTCACCCATGCCAGGGTCATTTACCGTTGGCGGATATCCTTGTGTGTAGTTCAAACGATACCGGGCGCCCATGGAGCCGCAGACACCTTTGATGATTTTTTCAAGACGTTCGGGCCAAGTGAGCCATATGTTTCGATCAAAGGTCCGTGTCGTACCGGTCAGTACGGCCTCGTTTGGGATCACATTGTAGGTGGTCCCCGCATGAAACGAACCGATGGTCACCACCGCGGGATTCAATGGATTCATATGCCTGCTCACGATTCTCTGAAGCCCGTTGACCACCTGGGACCCCACTTCCAGGGCGTCCACGCACAGGTGAGGCATGGCCCCGTGCCCTCCTCTTCCCATGATCTTGACTTCAAAGTGATCCATCGCCGCCATCAGAGGCCCGGCTTTCACCCCGAAAACCCCTTCTGATAGATCGGGCCATAGATGGCAACCGACCGCGTAATCCACCTTCGGGTTTTCCATGACCCCGGCTTGGATCATTGGTTTGGCCCCGCCGGGACCCTCTTCCGCCGGCTGAAAAAGGAATTTCACGTTGCCCTTCAGGACCCCGCCCAGTTCTCTCAGCACCATTGCAGCGCCCAAAACCATGGCCATGTGGCCATCATGACCGCATGCGTGCATGAAGCCTTCATGGGTTGAAGCAAACGGCAAACCTGTTTCCTCGGTTATGTTCAGGGCATCCATGTCGGAACGGATCATCAGGGTCTTTCCGGGTGTTTTACATGTGAGAAGACCGACCACGCCGTATTTCGCAATACCCCGTTCCACGGGCAGCCCCAGATTCTCCAAAAGATCGGCAACGGTTGCGGAAGTCTTTTCCTCTTTTAGCCCGGGTTCCGGAATACGGTGAAGGTCGCGTCGAATGCGGATGATCTCTTCTCCGTATGCACCAACCCTTTTTTTTAAATCCATGAAAGCATGCCTCCAAAATATTGACCTGCTAGAACCCCACCCCAAGGAACAGTGGCACTTTTCAGAAGTTTGCCTATAACAAATTGATGATTTGGTCAATACGTTTTTGAAATTTATGCGATTTCCTCATAAATATGGCACTCATTTGTTGAAAACGCTCCATGATTGTGTTAGCATGATAATCTCGTATCCAGAACCAAGATTCCGGACCTTCTCTTGAATCGTCCAAGGGAAAGTAAGATATAAGGCATAGACAAAGGAACAAATGATGAACGTCAACATCCGAAGAACCCTTTTTTATGGGCGGCACAAAGATCTGGGAGCGCAGATGGTTGATTTCGGTGGTTGGGAAATGCCGATCATGTATCCCACGGGCATTGTACAAGAGCATCTCGCAACCCGCAAGAAATCCGGCTTATTCGACGTTTCCCATATGGGAAGGTTTCTGGTGCGCGGAGAGGGGGCCCTCGAGTTTTTACAGTATGTTCTTTCAAACAATGCCGAAGCCCTTGATGCCAGTGAAACAGGTGCCCAGTACACCTTCGTGCAGAATGAAACGGGCGGCGCCATTGATGATGCCTACCTGTATCGATTTTTGGATGACGAGTTCCTTTTGGTCGTAAATGCCGCCAATCGGGAAAAAGACTGGCAACACTTTGCGTCGATTCTCACGGGATTCGACAACGTGGAACTGATTGATGTCACCGAAACCCTGGTAATGCTCTCCCTGCAAGGGCCTCATTCCAAGGGCATCCTGACGGAGTTGTTTGGTGCCAATGGTCTTCCCGAGCCCAAGAGAAACAGTGTAAAGGTGATACCCGCTCCCGAAGGCCGGGTCATGATCGCCAGAACCGGTTATACCGGTGAACCGCTCTGTTTTGAGATTTTCGCTGACCGCGGCCGAGGTCTCCTGCTTTGGGATCAGCTAGTTCTAAAAGGCGCCATTCCCATAGGCCTTGGCGCCAGAGATACCCTTCGGCTGGAAGCGGGGCTTCCCCTCTACGGTCATGAACTGGGCATTGATGCGGAGGGAAATGAAATCCCGGTCATGGCCTGTCCCCTGGCGAAATTTGCCGTCAGCTTCTCTCCCCTGAAGGGTGATTTTCTGGGTCGCCATGCGCTACTAAAGCAGTTTGAGGCTTTCAAAGGGATAATGGCCAGAGATTATTCACGTATTAAGGACCTCCCCCGGATGATCAAGCCGGTTGCCATGATTGACAGGGGTGTGTCCCGGGCCGGGTCGAAAATCTTCGTGGGCGATAAGCTTGTGGGCCATGTCACCAGCGGCACGATGGTTCCATACTGGTCCGTGGAAGGCAAAGGGTTGTTATCCGTTCAAAGCAACGAACACCAGCTTCGCTCCATTTGCCTGGCGTATATGGATAGCGATGTGATTGAAGAAACCAGGGTCTCCGTGGAAATTCGCGGCAAACGCCGCGCAGGGGAAGTGGTCCCATTCCATATGCGCTCCGATGCCCCGCCATACGCGAGACCGATTCTTTCAAGTTATGAAGCTTCCACCGAAGAACCGGCTTTGGAGGAAGAACCGATCAAAATTCGCAGGCTTCTTCAGAAGACCCTTGATAATACGCTTTGGCGGCAGCGGGAGTGCATAAATCTGATTCCATCGGAAATGACCCCTTCCCCCATGGTCAGGCTTTTGTCCGTGATGGATCCGGCGTTTCGTTATGCGGAGCACAAGAAATCCGAAGCCTTTTATAATGACGACATCCTGTACTACCAGGGCACTGATTTTATCTCGGAAGTGGAATGGCTTTTGGAGAGGGAGATGGCTGCGTTCCTCGGTTGTGAAGCGGTGGAAACGCGTGTTGTCAGCGGGCAGATGGCCAACATGGCCATTTTCAGCGCTCTCATGGACTACCTGAACCGTACGGATCGCAAAACCGAGCCTCGCCGGATAGCCAGGGTCATGTGTAACCATATCGGGAAAGGGGGTCATTTAAGCGCCCAACCCATGGGTGCGCTTAAAGATTTCGTGGCCCGAGATCCGCATACGGAACGCCCGGCAGTGCAGAACTTTCCGGTTCTCGAAGGGAATCCTTACAAAATGGATGTGCCGGCCACCCTTCGGTTGATCGATGAATTCAGGCCGGAGTTGATCATATTGGGCAAGAGCCTTGTCATACACAAGGAGCCTGTTCGGGAAATCCGTCGGTTTTTGGACGAGCAGAGAATCGCATCAGTACTCATGTATGACATGGCACATGTTCTGGGGCTTATCGGTTCTCATTTTCAGTCCCCCTTTGAAGAAGGTGCGGACCTGGTGACCGGCTCCACCCACAAAACGTTTTTCGGGACACAGCGGGGGGTTATCGGAAGCAGGTATGTTGAGCAGGATGAACGCTACGCTCTTTGGGAGGCGATCGTTCGGCGGACCTTCCCCGGTTCGGTTTCAAACCATCATTTGGGGACCTTGCTGGGGCTTCTGGCCGCTGCCTATGAGATGAACCATTTCAGGGATGAATATCAGCAACAGGTCATTGCCAATGCAAAGGCATTTGCCAAGGCCCTTAGAAACTGCGGCATGGATGTGGCCGGTGACCCCGATGTTGGTTACACCGAAACACATCAAGTGGTGGTGCATGTCGGGTACTCGAAAGGGCCCGATCTGGCCAGGCGTTTGGAAGCCAACAATATTATATGCAACTATCAGGCGGTTCCCACGGAGGAGGGGTTTACGGCTGCCGGCGGGCTGCGCTTGGGTGTTTCCGAGATGACGAGATTCGGCATGAAACAGGAAGATTTCGGCGTGCTGGCCCAGATGATCAAAGATGTTGTCATCGGAAACGCCACGGTGGCAACAGATGTGAAAGCTTTTCGGAAAAAATTCCTTGAGCTCGGATACTGCTTTCCCAAAGATGCCTATCAAGACCTGATACAAGCATTACTGGCACAGATTTAACGATTGATCTTTTCATTTGCTTATTTGGAATCATTAAAACCGTATGTTTTACATTGATACAGAAGAGCTGAGATTGCAGTTGGAAGTCGTTCCGGTGAAGTTGTTGTCTCAGCACGAAGAGATCATTCACGGTAAAGCCGATCAATTGATGATGGAATTCCGAAACTCAACGAATCTCAAGAATCCCATCATTGTGGACAGGGATCACATGGTGCTGGACGGGCATCACCGGTTGTTCGCCTTCAAAGAGTTAAAGTTCAATTACATTTCGGTCTGCAAAATAGATTACCGTAACGAATGTGTTCAGTTGCGTTATTGGTTTAGGCACCTTTTAAACGTCAAGACCACGGATCTATTGAAACATCTTGGGGAAGTGATGGGGGGAAGCATTCAGCGGGTGAAAAGCCGGGAGGCTCTGAAACAGGCGTTGGAGAAGCATCAATTTCCCTGCGGCATCCAATACGGTGACGCTTTTGCACTTGTCAGGTTCCCCGATTCCCTGGTTCCTGACGCGGTCAGTGCTTACGGCCTTGCGGAGAAGATCCAGAAGCATCTGGTGGATAGAGGCGCGAATCTGCGGTATGTGCCGTGCCAGTCGGTATTTGAGGATGAATCCTACGAAAGGGTCGGTGAGGACCAGGTCATCATCTGGACGCCGCTGATTTCCAAGGAAATGGTTTTGGAAGCGGTCAAAAAGAAAAAGGTGTTCGCCCCTAAAACCACCCGTCATCTGATTCCGGCCCGACCCCTTAACCTGAATATCCCCACAAACTGGCTTAAAGAGGATATCCCTTTAGAAGAGATAAATGAGCGATTCGTTGCGCATTTGAAGAAGAAAAAAATAAAGCGTTTCGGTCCCGGTCAAATCATCAATGGCCGATATTATGAAGAAGAATTGTTTCTGTTTTTTGATTAGCCAGGTATCCCTCCAAATCAGCAGGAACAAACCGCGGAGATGTTTTTGGAGCTTCGGGTTGATAAAATCGGGGTTTCCCACTGCACCGGACTAAAGCCCCCCTGTTATCTGGCCGGTCGTCTGGGCCCGGACAGGTTCTTCTTCAACAACGCCGGTACCGCCATTGCCTTTACCGGGGTAGATGTCAGCATCCGTGCTTTTGAAAAATAGGGGGCGTCCGCCTTTTTTTCAATTGAGACAGCTCACATTTTCACCCATAAATGATCCTTCTCCCCTTTTGGGTGTCAAGCGGTGAGTTTAGTGTGACCCAGCCATCCCTCGCCTTCCCCGCCCTTATTTTCGTTATTTAACATTGATGGTCTCGTAAAAAGTCAGAACGCGGTCAAGCCGATATTATGAGCATTTGCTCAAAACGGGTGCGGTACAGGGCGGCCATTTTTTTCACCTCA
>JANQDY010000113.1 GCA_028278625.1 Thermodesulfobacteriota bacterium | reverse complement strand
ACGACTGAGACCATAGCTCAAAATTCCTGACTCACACCCGCGAGCTTGCTTTTGCCAACGATGTTTTTCAATCAATCCTTATATCGGAATTCCAGTTCTCTTTCGTGTCCCTTGCAATGAAGAAAACAATATGTTAGGCGTTAGTGGAAGTTTTTCACGGTTTCCGTAGGCGACCATACAACACTTGTCCCGCAAGGCGCATCAACAGAAGAAGAATGGTTTTGAAGGAGAATCCAATAACAAGTATTCTGGGAGGAAGCAGAATCATACCCGCTGCCCATTCCATGGAATATTTCAGGTATGGTCTCACAAAAAGCGGTTTTCCGTGCATCCTCTTAAAATTTGGTGACATCAACAACATTGCCGATCTCATCCGTATGGCCCACAAGCATCATAAACGAATATTGCTGTATCTGGATGCAATAAGGGGCCTCACCAAGGATCCTTCAGCCATTGAATTCCTTTCCCGGATCGGCGTTGACGCGATCGCGACGATAAACATGCACTGCATCAGAACCATAAAAAAGGCAGGTATCCCTTCGCTGCTCAGCGTCTTCTTGATCGACAGTGAGGCCACCAAGACCGGACTTCGCTCCATCCAGCAAGCCAAACCGGACGCGCTCAATCTGATGCCCGCTTCCATACCCGCCCGGGTTATCCGCCAAATCAAGGAGAACACGGATATTCCAATAACGGCTGGGGGATTAATCCGGGAAAGGGAAGAAGTTCAAAAGGCGATTTCAAAAGGGATATCAGCGGTAATAACCAGCGAAGTCCGTCTTTGGGACAGTGGTAAACGCTTTTCATGAAAGAACACATTCTGGGCATAGACCAGGGAACTTCGGGAACCAAAGCGATTGTCTTTAATGGAAGATCCGAAATCGTTTCCCAATCCTACCGACCATTGACCCAGTATTATCCCCGGCCCGGCTGGGTTGAGCATGATCCGGCCGAGATATTCAACATCACTCTTCTGGCCGCCAGAGACGCCCTCCGAAAAGCCGCCATCGCTCCTTCCCATCTGGCAGCCGTCGGCATTACCAATCAACGAGACACAACGACGTTGTGGAACCGATCCACCGGCCTTCCGTACTGCCGTTCCATTGTTTGGCAAGACCGTCGAACGCTGTCGATTGTGGAACAACTCATAAAGAACAACGGAGATGAGATCACAAAGCGGACGGGAATGCTCTTAATTCCCAATATCGCGGCCGCAAAAATCAAATGGTTGATTGAAAACAACCCTGATGTAAGAAAAGGAGTCAAAAAGGGGGATGTCCTCTTTGGCACCGTCGACACCTGGCTGGTGTGGAAACTGTCCGGAGGGGGAGCACATGTTACGGACTATTCAAATGCGTCCGTCACTCTTTTGCTGAATGCCAAAACCCTTGAATACGATGCGTCAATCTTGGGAGATCTGGAAATCCCTGTCTCTTTGCTTCCGGCCTTAAAGAGTTCAGCGGAAATTGTCGCCCATACGGATCCGGCGGTTTTTGGCGCGTCGGTACCCATCGCCGCAATTGTGGGAGATCAACAGGCAGCAGTTATGGGACAGGCCTGTCTCAGGCCGGGCATGGCCAAAAACACTTATGGTACAGGGTCGTTTTTTCTGATCAATACCGGCAACAGGTATGTACCGCCGGTGGGCGGCGCATTTTCCCCGGTGTTATGGAAGATCAAAGCCCAAAAGTGTTATTACGCCCTCGAAGGGATGGCTGACGTTTCAGGGGCGGCCATTCAGTGGCTTAAGGAAGAGATGGGCATTATCAATGAAAGTAGCGAAGCCGATGATTTGGCCGCACGGATACCGAGTAACGAAGGCGTATACTTCGTTCCCGCATTTGTGGGATTGGGCGCTCCGCATCATGATTCTTATGCAAGGGGGGCGATTTTCGGTATTACGCGCGGAACAAGCAGGGCTCATCTTGTAAGGGCGGCCCTGGAAGCAATGGCGTACCAAGTGCGTGACGCACTTCATGGGGTTCGGGATTCAACGGGTATCGGGATTGATATTCTGCGGGCGGATGGCGGTGCTTCCAACAGTGATTTTCTGATGCAATTCCAGTCCGACATTTTGGGGATTCCCGTTGAACGGCCGGCAATCACCGAGACCACATGCCTGGGAGCGGCCTACCTGGCCGGGCTTGCGGTCGGCTTCTGGGGTTCTTTGGGGGAAATAGGGAGGAATTGGAAACGAGAGAGGTGTTTCGAGCCAACATTGACTGAAGATGAAAGAGAAACCCTCTGTTTGGGATGGCAAAAAGCGGTTGGGCGGGTCAAGAACTGGTTGAGATAATCTCTCCTGAACAACACTTGCCCGTAAGCCTCATCATCTCTTAAAGCCATCCTTCTCTATCTGTTTAACCTGTTGACCCTATTCAAATACCGGTCCGCCGCCCTATTCACTGCCTTGTACATCAGGCCCTTATCTTTCTTTAGCATTTTCATCTCTTCGACGCTTAGATTCAAGGCTTCCACATACCCATTCATAAAAGCGATTCTGAGCATATGGTGGTCCCGATCCCTGAGAATGGAATATGCCGTACCGACACTGCCGATCAGGACCAGCAACAGAATACCGACAATCATTTTTTTGGGATTCATTCTCATCATCATAAACCGCCTCTCGGTTTCTCACCATGGACACAGTGGTCCTGACAATCACCACCGTCTCAGTCGGATTTAAACCCGGACAGGATCCCATTGATCCGGTCCCGGGTTTCCTTCTGCGTGGTCCGGTCTTCCGTATCCAGCTTATGAAACAACCTTTTCAGGTCTTCAATCCGGATCCGCCAGCTAAGCCTCAGGCGATTGATTGATTCGGCCAGGGATTTGAAATCGTCCTTTTTTCTAAAACGGATCTCTCCCCTCAGATCCCCCAGGGACATCTCCTCCAACGTAAGCTTCGCCCGATAAATGGGTCCCGCCATCCGGTGTGAAATGATCACGCCAAAAAGAAAGGTGATGGCCAGCGTCACCAAAAGACAAATGAAAAGAACGGGCCACAGTAGTTTAATCAGTGAGACCTGCTGGGGCATGGTGGAAATGGTCTCTGCCAAGGCAAAAGGATCAGGCTGGGCCACTTCGATTTGAACATCCCCGTAAAGATAGTAAACGCTGACCATGAATGACAAAGACATGATAATCATCAACACGGCGATGGCTGCGATTTTCCGGATCAACCCATATTGGAATTCCGGGTCCACAACGTAGATCTTTCGTTTGTAACGTCTTTGGTTCATATCCTTCGCCTTCAAAAGAGTTGTAATGATTTTTACCTATACAATGACTTTGTGATTTTGTCGATTGAGAAGGGATTAATGAATGGCAAAAAATGGTCCGACGCCCTGTGGACGACGCCGGACCTTTAAACGGACATCAATTTAATGCTTGTGCTTTTGGGCCATCTCGATGAGGTCGGGGATCTTGTCGAAAATTTTATCCAGAGGGCCTGATTTTTCCGGGATCCTTTCCACTTTGACGCCCTCTTGGGTGAAGATGATCACCGCCACGGGCCGCACTTTTGCTCCGCCGGCGGCACCGCTCCCTTTGCCCCTGCCGCCCTGTGATTTTTCTTTTCTGCCGGGACCTTGGCACATGTGTTGGTCCCCTTCACCACCGCCACCGCCGAATCCGATGCTGACTTTGGAAAGGGGTACGATTTTGGCCGAACCCAACTCCACGGTCTCGCCGACCACCACCTCGCTATTGGCCGTGTCGGACAGGGTTTGGGTCATCTCTTCCATTAATTCCGCGATATCTACCATAATTTCCTCCTTAGAATAATCATTTGAATAGGGACAAGTAATTCCGCTTCAGTGAAATCTCAGGTTTATTTGCCCAAGGTTTCAATGCGAACATCTTGGCCGTCCACCACAACAACGGCTACCGGAGTGGCTTTTGCGCTGCCCCCTGTGCCGCTGCCGGCGTTTTTGCCGTTGGACTTTTCGCGATTGTTCTCGTCATCTTGAGACCCGCCGCCACTGCCGAAGGCAAGGCTGAGTTGACACAAAGGCAGAACATGGCGGTCCCCGTAAGATATGGGTTTGGATACCACGGCATTGCTTTGGGCCAGTTGTTTCAATCGTTCACCGATGGCCGCAACAAGGTTCTTAATATCGTTCATGTAAATTCCTCCTTTTTTCATGCATGACGCAGGGACCGCAGCATCATGCGGGTTTGACGTTCCAGGAATAGCATGCCGGCAACAATGGCCAGATAGCCGAAAATCAAAGTGGCCCGGATTTCTCCGGTGATTCGGATGACCTCTTCGTCATAGACCCAGACCAGGCGGGTCCGGAAATTCCCGCTCCCGGAAAACCCCAGCAATCGGTACAGAAATGCCATATTTGCCGTATGGGCCGGATCGGCAAATCCGATACGGCCTGAGAGACCGCCCTTCAGAAACATCGCGTGGAGCATTTTCCCGAGAACACGCAGCATGGTTCGGTGATGTGACCTGATGGAACCGATGACTTCTCCGGGGGAAGGTTTTTTCTTTCTGCGCTTCTTCTCCTTTCTTTCTCTGGTTTTTTTTATGGTTGGCAACTGCATGAGTTTAAGACCGAACAATCTGAGTTCTAAAGAAGCCCCGTGGCGTTTTTCCACTTCCGCCAATCCCAGGGCCCAGTCAACATTGAATTCATAGCCGACACCTTCTTCATGGTCGATGTTCCCCTTAACGCGGATTCTGAAAGGAACCATCAGCAAAATCAGTAGGAAGATGCCGATAATGACGCCAGTCCAGGCAATGATGGAGAGCGCTACCATGGTGATAACCTCCGCATCCCTTTTTTAAAGGCGGTCTTCCACAAGGGTTTGAGGGGCCGCCGGATGGCCCGCATCCCTTTTTGGCCCGGTGCTTTTAGTGGCCCCAGCGCATACCCCATTGTCTGGAGGCCACCCACAGAACCTTTCAATGCCCCTGAACCGCCAGCCAAGCCCATGACCGCATATCCCGGCCAGCCAAAGGCCGTCTTGAATGCACCGGCCAAACGACCCCATCGTTTCACCGGCGGCGTTTCTTCCACCGGTCCACCGCTGGCGGCTCCCAACAGGGATGATTCGATACGCCGGACAAGTTCGGGCGGCGGTTCGTCAGGAGGCAACGCCCCCAGCAGCTCTCGCAGGGCAAGGGCCTCTCCTAATTGGGCGGCTACCTCTTCCTTGAGCAGATCCTGTTCAAAGCGACGGGTCTCAGCATCGTTCAGCAGCCCGTCCAGATAGTCTTCAATGCGATCCTTTTGTGGTTGATTCATGTGGACACCCCTTTGAAAAACGGTGTGAGGTACTTTTTTAACCTGTTCCTGGCGCGATGCAGCCGGGTTTTGACGGTGCCCACCGGCATGTGGGTGGCTTCCGCGATTTCACTGTCCGTGAAACCCTCCCGGTACCGCATGACAATCAGCCCCCTGTCCTGGGCGGAAAGCCGGTCCAGGGCCGATTCAATCTGTCGCGAGACCTGACCTTGATTCACCAGGCTTTCAGGAGACGCATCATCCCGCGGATCCGTCGGTTCCCCCTCCATGGCCAGTTCCTTTTTGTTTATACGCTGGGTCTTGGCCATGCGTTTGAGACAGTTGTTGTAGGTGATTCGTGCCAGCCACGGTGCCAGGGGACGCGTGGGATCATGCTGGGTAATGGCGCGGTGAACCGTCATGAACACCTCCTGGGTAATATCTTCGGCCGCTTGTTCCTCTTTGAGCATGCGCAGGGCCAACCGATAGACCAGCGGTGTGTAGCCGCGCACCAGATGGCGCCAAGCCTTAGGATCGTTTTGGCGGCACCCCCTGGATATGTCCGCGTCTTTGAGTCCATGTTCGGCCATCGGGTTCCTCATCCATTATTTAAGTAATATCCTCGAATCGCCCAAACGGTTTCAATTATTTTTGGACCCACGTCTGCTTGTCCTAAATCACCATTTAAAAAATGAAATAATCCTGTCTATTTTACGGAATTTTTTTTAATGTTAGCACAAGCAAAGTTGTTTTTCTCTGTCATTGAGCGAGCGTTTCCGCAATTGTTTGAAGGGGAATGCATCAAAATGGCCGTTGCGCCGGATCCGGAGTAAAACCATGTCTGATAATGGCAAAATGAATGTGGCTGTATATTACAATAATAACGATGTGCGGATGGAAGAACGCCCGATCCCCGAAATCGGCCCCGGCGAACTGCTGGTCAAAACCGAGGCTTGCGGCCTTTGCGGCGGCGAAACAATGGAGTGGTATCTGGTGCCCCGGGCGCCAACAGTGCTTGGCCATGAACCCGCCGGTGTGGTGGCGGCGGTGGGCCCGGGTGTGGAGACATTCAAAGCGGGTGACCGGGTGATGGTGCACCATCACGTGAGCTGCATGTCTTGCCATTGCTGTCATCGGGGGCATTACACCATGTGCCCAGAACACAAGCAAAGACAATTGGACCCGGGTGGCTTTGCCGAATATTTCAGGTTGTTGGCGAATGGGGTCCGGTTTGGCACCTACATTCTGCCCCATAACGTCTCCTTTGAGCAAGCCACCCTCATTGAGCCCCTGGCCTGCGTGCTGCATGGCATCAAGATTGCCGGCATTCGACCGGGTGACACGGTGGTTGTTGTGGGTGCCGGTTTCATGGGAATGGGTTTTGTACAACTGGCCCGCATTTGGCTGGCCGGCAAGATTGTGGTGTCCGATTTGAACGACTGGCGGCTTGAAAAGGCGCTGTCAATGGGTGCAACCCATACCATCAACCCCTTGAAAGAAAACGCGCTGGAAAAGTTGCGCCAGTTGAACGAAGGTCGTCTGGCCGACGGGGTAATGGTCACCGCGCCTTCGGCACGGGCCTGGAGTGCTGGTCTGGAACTGTGCGAAAAAGGGGCCACGCTGCATGTGAACGCACCGACGGCACCCGGGGAAACCATCGCAATTGACCCCAATGACCTGTACTTCAGAGAGATCACCATCAATTCCGGCTATTCCGCGTCACATGTGGACAGCCGCACCATTTTGGATTATCTGAGCGCCGGTCGCATCGACGCCGATGCCATGATTACCCACCGGTTCGGGCTGGATGGCGTGGGAAGGGCCATCCAGCTGGTTCTACAGGCGGACGCGTCATTGAAATCGCTGATTATCCCGTCGATGACCAGCGCTTAGAGGAGGCTTCCGGGCTATATGAGGATATCCTCCTGCCACCCCAACTTTATGAGTTCAATTCGATCCGGATGGCTGTTACCCAAACCGAATCGGGTGTCAGCCGCTTCGATATGCAGTGGTCTTGGACTAATGGGACGTATCTCGCCGAAATATTCGTTTCTTTTGGCCTGGATGATGCGGGCACCGGTGGCATCGGCAGCAACGGGATCGGTGCTTAGAATCAGTCCATTGTATTGCCAGGTGTATTTTCGGCTAAAATGATGGGGCCCGACGCCGTGGAAGAGCGGCGTTGTCATCACCAGAATATTCAAACGCGTTTTGCCATTTATGTGGGGTTTTCGCCAGATGGCGCCCAGCCTTTCGCAGGCATTACCGTGGTACATGGAAGGACTTGGGACAAACATAATGTAATTCTTCAACAAAGTTCCCAAACCCGACCAGGCGTGGGTCCTCATTGGCCGCACATTGATCAGCGCCGTGGCGTTTTGAAAGACGGGATCTCGAAGAACACCACGGTCATCAACTGAAATGTTCCGTTCCCTGACGCCCACCGCCTTTAGACGCTCCTTTAGCAGTTCTTCCAGTATCTCGGGCGTTGGCAAATGCCACCAGACGTTGCTTTTAATACCAACCACATCATTGGCACGAAAAAGCTGTTGCCATGCGCTGGAAGCCTCGTCTTTCTTAAACAGTGTTTGCATGGCCCGATCCAGCATATCCGCCAGATTTTCAGCCCGCAACGTTCCGGAAGCATCCATGAGATTTTTATCACGGACAAGCACCACAGGACTTTTGCCTGACGGTTTGCCGGCGGCGCGTCCCGGCCACGAGAGACCCATGAGGCTCCCCATCGCAACAACCGAACCGGAGCGAATAAAATCCCGGCGTGTTATCACCCGTTTCTGTTTTTCCATGATAACCCCCTGGCTAAGGTCATATTAGCCTTTCGGCTCTTCGACCAGTTTAACGGTGTGAAGCAGGTTTTCGGCCAGCTGACGACTGTCGGCTTCCAGGATAATGACCAGTAATCGTCCTTCAATTCTGGATCCGGCCCACTTTTGATTTTCAAGCTGGACCGTGGCGCTATTGTCGGCATTGGCGAGATAATGACGGGTGAACTGCTCATTGGCTCTGGTTGCGGAGGTGGCATCCGGATAAGCGACCAACAGGACCAATGCTTGTTCATTATCCCGCTGGTAGCCCGCAAGCACGGCTTTTGAACGAGGAGACAGATTTAGGAGATTCTCATCGGAGAAGTAATAGTGGTAGTTTAGGACAACCGGGTGATGAAGATAACGAATGTCCTTTGACTTCAGCCCCTCTTTCGGGAGCCGTTTTAAGATCTCAGGTCGACGACCCTGGTCGGCAATGAGTGAATCAACGTTTCTTCCAAGCGCCATGATGGCTTTCTGGGCAGTATCCGTCTCTTCCTCTGAATATAACGAAATAAAAAACCGGTCTTTCCAGAAATTTACCCAGCCCGGCCGTAGGCGTCCGTTCTGACCAAGTGCAACAACATCACCTGTCCCATCGTGGGTAAACACGCCGAAAGCATCTTCCGAGGTCCCCATGTCGAAAACATCCAATATGATGGCGAGTCCGCCGGAAGTCTCATATCGCACGGACAGGCAGCGGCGCATGTTATATGCTTTATAAACCTCAGCCCCGCCATTGATATAGTTAAAAATCGTTTGAGGTGTATATATTTGGTCGGCGTCTTCTCTGGACCAGGTCATGATCCGATGGGGCAGGCCCGATCGCAGCTCTTCAAGGGTGATTGAATGGGATTTTGGCGGCATGCAAAGATCCATTACTAAGGTAATTAAAAATATAATGAATAATAAGGACCGATTGGCAATCAAGATTTTTTCCATATATCCTGCATTCAGTACTCACTACAGTGTGAATTAAGGGTCCATAGGTGTCAAGCCAATATTCAGTTAGTAGCCGGATCTCCCGGGTCTGGTGGTAAATGTTTTATCCTTCAGTTAATTAGGAGTTGAAAAATCAACATGCTTAGGCCTAAACTCTCTGTGATGAAATGGAACCGGGCTGCCCTGGTTGTCTACCATGTGATGCCGGGGAGGCAGTCCCATTACCCGTAGGAGCATTCTATCCATGGGAAAGAGCGCGGAACATGTCCGGAATGCTTTAGACAGTTACAAAATGCATCCTGTGTAAAAAACACAAGAAGTGTTATGAAAAATTCAAATTTCCCCTCAAAACAGGGATAACAACCATCTCTTTGAT
>JANQDY010000104.1 GCA_028278625.1 Thermodesulfobacteriota bacterium | reverse complement strand
TGTCGAGCCTCGTGAACATTGCATCTTATCTCCCTGAAATGGCAGGGCTTCAGCCTCACGCACCGGCGGTGCGGTTTCCGGCGGGTCGTGACAAAAACGGCAGGGTCAAGTACACCCACTACACCTTCAAGCAACTGGACCGCGAAAGTGATTGGATCGCACGGGGTCTCGAAAGAGCCGGCATGGGGCGGGGGATTCGCACTGCACTCATGGTGAAACCGAGCCTTGAGTTCTTCGCGCTGACTTTTGCCCTGTTTAAAGCAGGGTCAGTGCCGGTGCTGATCGATCCCGGCATCGGCCTCAAAAATATCAAGAAATGCCTTGCCCGGGCAGAGCCCGAAGCATTCATCGGCATTCCCAAAGCCCACGCGGCCCGCATGGTGTTGGGATGGGGCGGCAAAACCATTCGAAAACTGGTAACCGTTGGAAAACGTCCCATTTTTAAAGGGTTCACATTAAGGGAAATCCGACAAATGGGACGTAACGCCGCCATCGGCCCCATGGCCCAAACGGGCAAGGATGAAACTGCGGCGATTCTTTTCACCAGCGGCAGCACCGGTCCCCCCAGAGGAGCCATTTACACCCACGGCAATTTCCAGGCCCAGGTGGAATCCATTCGAAATACCTATCACATCGAACCGGGTGAAATCGATCTGCCCACCTTTCCGCTTTTTGCCCTTTTCAGTCCGGCCCTCGGAATGTCCATTGTCATCCCTGACATGGACCCCACCCGGCCGGCCCATGTGGACCCAGGGAAAATCATAGAAGCCATTTCTGATTTCGGTGTTACCAACATGTTCGGGTCACCGGCACTCATCAACCGCGTTGGGCGGTACGGTCTCATGCATGGCATCAAACTGCCGACCCTTCGCCGTGTCATCGCGGCGGGCGCTCCCATGCCTCCGGCTGTTCTTGAGCGTTTCTGTTCCATGCTGGCACAGGATGCCCAGGTGCATACGGGATACGGCGCTACCGAAGCCATGCCCGTATCATCCATAGGAAGCCGAGAAATCCTGGGTGAAACCAGATATGGCACTGATGCGGGAAAGGGCGTCTGTGTGGGAAAATCGGTGGATGGCATTGAAATCAGCATTGTTCCCATCAGTGACGACCCCATATATGAATGGAAGGATTCCCTCAAGCTGCCCCCCGGAAAAGTGGGCGAGATTGCGGTGAAGGGACCCGTGGTCACTAACGCCTATTACCGGGACGGATACGGAACAAGGCTCGCAAAAATCATCAATCGGAATAACGGGGAGTTCTGGCACCGCATGGGCGATCTGGGAACGATGGACCACCAGGGAAGATTGTGGTTTTTCGGCCGAAAAGCACATCGGGTCATCACCCCTTTGGAAACGTATTTCACCATCCCCTCGGAAGGGATCTTCAACACCCATCCGGCCGTTTTCAGAACGGCCCTTGCGGGCGTCAAACAAAACGGCGCAGTCGACCCCGTTCTCTGTGTTGAGCTGGAGGCCCATATCAAAAAAGATCAATGGGGGACCATCCGGCGGGAACTGCTCGACCTGGGCGCCCGCCATCCCCAAACAGAAGCCATCAGAACAGTTCTGTTTCACAAGGGGTTTCCCGTGGACATTCGTCATAACGCCAAAATCTACCGGGACCGGCTGGGGGTTTGGGCCGCAAGAAAGCTTTCGAGGGAAAAGAAAAAAGGGAGATCATGAAAATCCTCGTGACCGGCGGCGGCGGCTTTTTGGGGAACGCCATTGTCAAACGGCTCACCAGCCTGAAGCACCGTATACGCTCTTTTTCCAGGGGCCAATATCCCGAACTTCACTCATTAGGCATTGAAGTTCTGAGGGGTGACCTGGCGGACAAGGCGGCGGTCAAGGGGGCTGCAGAGGGGTGTGACGCGGTTTTCCACGTGGCCGCCAAACCGGGCATATGGGGCAGGTACGGCGCATACCACCAAACCAACGTTACGGGCACCCGAAATGTGATCGACGCATGCCTTGAAAACGGCGTTCGGAAACTCATTTACACCAGTTCACCCAGCGTGGTTTTTGACGGCGGGAGCATGGAAGGGGTCAATGAGTCTGCCCCCTACCCCCGCACCTATCTGGCCAATTATCCCAAGACCAAAGCCATGGCCGAACGGTCGGTACTCTCAGCCAACGGCAACATGCTTGCCACCGTGGCCCTTCGGCCCCACCTGATCTGGGGACCGGGGGACCCCAATTTTCTGCCCCGGCTCATTGAACGGCGAAAATCCGGGCGTCTGGCACGGGTCGGCAAAAAAAGCCATCTGGTGGACTCCATCTTTATTGACAATGCGGTGGATGCCCACATGATGGCGTTGGAACGTCTTTTTCCGGGATCGGTTATTTCAGGGAAACCGTATTTTATCAGCCAGGGAGAACCCATGGATATCGCTGATCTCATGAACGGGATTCTGTCCGCCGCGGGCCTTGATCCCATTGATCGCATTGTTCCCGAAAAAATGGCATACGGAGCGGGGTGGCTCCTTGAATTGATTTATGGTATGCTTAACATCCAAAAAGAACCTCCCATGACACGTTTTCTGGCGAAACAGTTGTCGACGTCTCACTGGTTTGATATTACCGCGGCCCGAAAGGAATTGGGATACAGCCCCGCCGTTTCAATGGAAGAGGGGTTTTTTCGGTTGGCGGAATCACTGAAATAGCGACGTCTTTTGCGGGGATCCTACCCAATGAAGAAATATTACCGAGAACGCTTTGAGGCACAAAGGCGCCTCACAAAAAAGCTCGCCAAAACGGTCGAAGTGAATGAAATCCTTGAAATATTGCGGGAAGAAGCGCGCAATCTGATCCCATCATCCATGGAAGCGTGCATCATCATGCTTGATCCGGACGCGCAGAAGTACACCCGGCCCCTTCAGTGCGCCCTGTACGACAGGCCCGTCAACTGCCTTTCCTGCAAGAAAGACCGGGCCGCCATTCAAAAGGCCCTTTCAGCCCGAAAAGGGGTTGTCATCTCCAAAACCGACCCCATTGTAAGGCCCGACGGCACCGCCGTGCCCACCGGTCCGGAAGCCGCCATCCCCGTATTCGTGGACGATGATATACTGGCGGCCATCAACGTGGTGTCCCGACCGGGGGCGAGATTCACGAAAAAGGATTTCTATTTCATGAAGGACCTCTCTGAAATCGCCGCCAATGCCATCATGAATGCCAAGAACAACTGGGCCATCACACAGGAAAAAATAGACATCAGCCAGAAGCTCGCCCACCTCTCCCCCTTCGTGCCCCAATCGGTCAGGCGAATCGTTGAAACCAATCCGGAATTGCTCAATCAGGAAAAGGAAAGCCATGATGTCTCCGTCCTTTTTCTCGATTTGGAAGGGTATACCCGGCTGAGCACCAACAAGAGCGCGGTGGAGGTCAACGATATGGTGGAAGAGATGTTTTCCAATTTCGTGGATCCCATTCACCGTTCGGGCGGAGAAATCAATGAGACCGCCGGGGACGGGCTCATGATCATATTCAAGGATGGCGATGCCCAAACCAATGCCGTCCATGCGGTAAAGGCCGCCTTTGACATTCACGAAAGAAACCGCCAGCTCAACCGGAAGCTGAGCGACCGCTTTGAGCCGGTCAATGTGAACATCGGCATCAATTCGGGGGTGGCGCTTCTGGGGATGACGGTGCTAAAGGGAACCCTTGAAACCCGTATGACCTACACGGCGACCGGTCCGGTCACCAACCTGGCAGCCCGGCTGGCTGACCATGCAAAAGGAGGCGACATCCTCATTGGTGAAGAAACCCGAAAGCTGATCAACGGGCTGTGGCCGGTATTTGACGCGGGGGCCGTCCATATGAAAGGCATCGATCAGCCGCAGAACGTATACTCTCTGTTAAAAAATCCGCTGAAAGCCGCAATATAAACACTTCCAAAAAGACGGTTCGTTCCATACTTCCGAGACTTCAATGCGCTCCTGCGGGGCGGGCACCCCTTTTATTGTTTGTAAAGCATAATTTTTGCGAAATGTAACAAAAAAACCTGAAAAAGAAATGCGTCCGCGATTTAGCCCTGCTCCCCCTATTTTCCAAAAGGGCATTTAGGGTAAGTGCACGTTCTGCAGTTGAGGCAGAACCCTCCTTCGGCCATCTGTGCAAGATCCCGACGCGTTACGGGTATGCCGGCCAGCAGCCGCGGCAACAGCAGATCGAGGCTTGTGGTCTTGAAATAAAGGGCACAGGCGGGCACGCCGAAAACCGGGACGGCTCCGATGCGGGCGATGAGGGTCATGGCCCCCGGCAAGATCGGTGCACCGTAAATCATATCCTTTGCTCCCGCATCGATCAGCGCCTGTCGGGTGACATCATCCGGGTCCACGGAGAGGCCCGCGGTGGTGATAATCAGGTCGCAACCGGCCTCAACCAACCGCTCTACCCCCTCCAGAATGGCCTGCCTATCATCCGGCGCAATGAGGGCGTCCTGAATGCGGCTCCCCAGTTTTTCCACTTTGTTCTTGATAATGGGAATGAATTTGTCCTCCACCAGGCCTCTAAAGACTTCGGTTCCCGTCACCAAAACACCCACCTTTGCCGATCTCAGGGGATGTACACTGAAGAGGGGTCCGTAAGCCAGCACTTCCATGGCCTTCTCGAAATCGCCGCGGGGGAGATACAATGGAATGGCTCTTGCGCCCGCAAAACGAAGCCCCTTGACGAGCACTGAAAACCCCTGCCGTGTGGCACACATGACGCCCGGCACCAGATTGAACATCTCCAGCCGATCGCTTTCAACCATCAGAAGACCGTCCTGAAGCGCCATAAAATCGATTTTTCCCTCGCTCGGCTTCTCTCCGTGGGCCACCCCTTCTCCGGCCATGGCCCCGCCGAAAGCCAAGGCGGCCTCATCTTCGTGAATCCAGATGTTGCCCGGTGGCGTATCCTCCACCGTGTATACCCGAACGCGTCCCATCTGCTGCAAACGACAGACGTCTCCCGCCTTCAATTCCTGGCCCCGGCGAAAGGCCGGCCCCTTTTCCCGGCCCGGAATGATTCGGGTCATGTCACTGAGGGCGTGTTTGCCCACGGCCTCTTCCACAGGCACTGTCTTAAGGTCCGGTTGTCTTCGGGTGGGATCATTTGATCCGCCGTCAACATCCACATAGGGCGCATCCCCCTGGCAACCCCTGCAAATGGCACCGTCCGTCACGGGATAGGCCTCCCCGCACATCACGCAGACCCTGAATCCCTTCCGGCGCCGTACCTTGATGAAGTTGGGGTCCAGTTGAACCGTCTGCATCCCCAGAACGTCACTCCGCGCATCCCTTATTTCAGCCAGAAGCCTTCCAAAATCCTGTTCCTTTTTCGGTTTCTCTTTGAAATACCACGACTTAAGCTCCGGCCAGTCGTCGGTGCGGGATGCCTTCACATAGACCCTGATACCGGCGCCCCCGAATTTCTCATAAAGGGTCACCGCGTAGCGCCCCATGTTGATCACTCTGAGCCAACCGTTGCCGATGGTACAGGGGGTCAACAACTGGACCGCATCGGGGAGACAGGTGCGGGTCTCGCACAGGGCATCGAAAAACTCTCCCTCGGGCAGGTTTTTAAGGGCCAGGTCCACCATGAAGCCACCCAGCAGGAGGCCGGGAGCGAGATGGCCGTGAAACCGCTTCACCTGATCGAGATACTCTTCATAGGTATATGGGCCGATATTCATATTGCATTCCTTCGTAATCTGAAAATTCTCTGCGCAAATCATACATGCTTTGCACACGCAAGGATCAATGTAGCAGGAAACCACATCTTTGGACAACCTTTCGATTTCCTGAGAATCGAAAAGTGACGTTTGTTCCTTTTTGCTTTCAAGGCTCAAGGCCAGCTTCTCAGATTTTGTCATTTGTGAAACCCTAAACATCTTCAAGCCTCTGGCCCAATATTTTATCGGTCACCACAAACCGAATAGGGTGAATGACCGCTTTTGGGACTTGACTTGGAGAAAAAACCTCGGGTATCGTCCTCTTAAGGCTACGGCCCGGCGCATTCTGTCAAGCCGCACGGGAAACAGGGCTTAATGCCAAGAGCGAAGGTTATCCACAAAGAAAGGAGCATCCGCTTATGGAAATCGGACTAATCGGTTTGGGGCGCATGGGGGCCAATATGGGAATCCGGTGGATGAAGGCAGGGCACCGGTGTGTGGCCCATGCTCGACATGCGCAATCCGTACAGAAACTGGTGGACCAGGGTGCCAGGGGATCCACTGATCTCAAGGCATTCGTCAAGATGTTGCCCAAACCGCGGATTGTTTGGCTGATGTTGCCGGCAGGTGCCGTGGATAGGGTCCTGGAGGACCTCAAATCATTGCTGGATTCCGGAGACGTGGTGGTGGAGGGGGGGAATTCCTACTACCACGACGACATCCGCCGGGCCAAGGAGTTGCAGCCCGCGGGCATTCATTACGTGGATGTGGGCGTGAGCGGTGGCGTGTGGGGGCTTGAGCGGGGATACTGTCTGATGATCGGCGGCGAGAAAGAGGTGGTGGCGCATCTCGATCCCCTCTTTTCAGCTCTCTCCCCGGGCATGGATGCGGCCCCGCGCACCCCTGGCCGAAGAGGCGACCCCACTCCCGCGGAAAAAGGGTATCTGCACTGCGGCCCCCACGGGGCAGGCCATTTCGTCAAAATGGTGCACAATGGCATCGAGTACGGCATGATGGGCGCCATCGCCGAAGGTTTGAATATCCTCAACAAAGCCGACGTGGGCATGAAGCGCCATGACCTGGATGCCGAAACCACACCCCTGCGCCATCCTGAATTCTACCAATACCGTTTCGATCTTCCTGACATCGCCGAGGTGTGGCGGCGAGGCAGCGTGGTGGGTTCCTGGCTCCTGGACTTGACCGCGGCGGCCCTGAAGCAAGACCCTCAGCTGTCCCAATTCGAGGGCCGGGTCTCCGATTCCGGCGAGGGGCGCTGGACAGTACTGGCGGCGGTGGACGAGGCCACCCCGGCCCCCATCATTACCGCGGCCCTATTTGCCCGCTTCAGTTCCAGGGGCCAGGACGAATTCGCGGACAAGGTGATGTCGGCCATGCGATACGGGTTCGGGGGCCATCACGAAAAACCGGGAAGGGAATCATCATGACCGCCGCCATGTGGCCCCTGGCGATCTTTTTCATCCTGGTGGTGCTCCTGGTGGCCGTAATCCTGGGTCTTTCATCCCTATTGGGGGAGCGCCATTGGGAGAGGACCACCGGGGAACCCTATGAATCAGGGATCCTGCCCACCGGTCGGGCCAAAGGACCCATCCCCGTAAAGTACTATCTGGTGGCGGTGGCCTTTGTCCTGTTCGATCTGGAGGCCGTGTACGTCTTTGCCTGGGCCGCGGCATTTCGTGACCTTGGGTGGTCCGGCTACTGGCACGTGGTGGTCTTTATCGGCATCCTCCTGGCAGCCCTTGTCTACTTCTGGCGAACCGGGGCACTCAATTGGGGACCTAAAGCCTTTCGTCCGGGACAGTCCCCAGCGCCGGAAACCGGCCGGAGCATGACCGGAAGAGAGGACCATGGCTCATGAATCCCTCAGGTAACCCACCGGACCCCACTGCCCGGTTGGGCGACGGCACCCTGGAACAGGCGGTGAAATCCTCCGTTATACTGACCCGACTGCAAGACCTGGTGGCCTGGTCCCGCAAGCACTCTTTGTGGCCCTTTGGGTTCGGCCTTTCCTGCTGTTTCGTGGAGATGATGACCGCCATTACCAGCCGGTATGACATTGCCCGCTTTGGCGCCGAGGTGGTACGCCCCTCCCCCAGGGAAGCGGACATGATCATCATCGCCGGGACCATGTTCGTCAAGATGGTCCCGGTGGTCAAACGCCTTTACGAGCAGATGATGGCGCCCCGCTGGGTCATCTCCATGGGGTCGTGCGCCAACTCGGGCGGTATGTTCGACATCTACAGTGTTGTTCAAGGGGTCGATCAATTCCTGCCCGTGGACGTCTACGTCCCCGGTTGTCCTCCCAGCCCCATGGCCTTCATGGAGGGGCTGACCCTGCTTCAGGACCGGGTGGGCAACGAAAAGAGGCCGCTTAGTTGGGTGTTGGGACCCCAAAGGGTGGTGCAAACCAAGATGCCTGCCCGCCGGGACCTAAAGCGCATGGAACGACAGGGGACCACAACACTGCGTTCCCCGGATGAGGTCTGAATCGAATGGGTAAAGGGATCATCCAGGAGCTGAAAAACCGCCTTGGACCGCATATCCTGGCTGAACAGACAACCGTGGACAAAACTCCCACCATTTGGGTAGGGCGGGACGAACTCTTGGGAGTATTGCGGTATCTTAAAACAAAAGCCTCCCATCCCTATGAGATGCTCTACGACTTGACCGCCATTGATGAGCGGGAGCGACGACAGCGTCAGGGTCAACCGGAGAGCGCTTTCACGGTGGTTTATCACCTTCTGTCCTTTGCGGGGAACAGCGATATCCGCATTAAGGTGCCGCTTACGGACCCAAATCCCTCCCTATCCAGTATCACGGGGCTTTGGCCTGCCGCCGACTGGTACGAACGGGAGGTCTGGGACCTCTTCGGCATCACCTTTGACGGTCATCCCAACTTGAGGCGCATCCTGCTGCCGGACACCTGGGAAGGGCATCCCCTGAGGAAGGAATACCCGGCCCGGGCAACGGAAAAGGGACCCGCGCGCATATCCCAGGAGGAGATCATCCAAGACGAAAAGGCGCTCCAATTCGATCCGGCCCAGTGGGGAATGGCCGCCGCGGATACCACCGGGGATCAGCTGATTCTGAACCTGGGTCCCCATCACACCGGCACCCACGGCGTTATCCGATTTGTGCTGCAACTGGATGGGGAAGAGATCAGGAAGGTGGTGCCCGGTATCGGCTTCCACCACCGTGGCGCCGAAAAGATGGCCGAACGCCAGACCTGGCACACCTATATCCCTTATACCGACCGCATCGACTACCTGGGCGGTGTCATGAACAACTTCGCCTATGTGCTGGCCGTGGAAAAACTGGCAGGCATCGAAGCGCCCCCCCGCGCCCAGGTGATCCGCATCCTGTTGGCCGAGCTCTTCCGCCTGGCCAGCCACCTGGTCTGGCTCGGCACCTTTGCCTCTGACATCGGGGCCATGTCGCCGGTTTTTTTTACCTTCAACGACCGGGAACGTATCTTCGATATCGTGGAGGCCATCACCGGCGGGCGCATGCATCCCAGCTTCTTCCGCATCGGCGGCGTGGCCATGGACCTGCCAAAGGGTTGGGACCCGCTGGTGCGCGATTTCCTGGCGTACCTGCCGAAGCGCCTTCGGGAATATGATCGGGTGGTCATCCAGAACCGCATTTTCAGGGCCCGCACACAAGGGGTGGGGGCCTACACAACCAAGGAGGCCATGGAATGGGGGGTGACCGGTGCGGGATTGCGCGCCACCGGCCTGGAATGGGATTTTCGAAAAAAACGCCCCTATTCCGGCTATGACCAGTTGGATTTCGACATCCCCATCGCCGTTCACGGTGACTGCCACGACAGGACCCTGGTGCGCATGGAAGAGATGCGACAGAGCCTGCGCATCGTGGAACAGTGCCTAAAACACATGCCGGACGGCGGTTACAAGGCGGAACATCCGCTGGCCGTTCCCCCCGCAAAGGAGCGCACGCTCCATGACATCGAAACCCTCATCAACCATTTCGTAAAGGTTGCCTGGGGGCCGGTGATCCCGGCAGGCGAGGCCCACCAGGGCATCGAGGCGACCAAGGGGAACAACGGCTACTACCTTATCAGCGACGGCGCGGGATCGGCGTACCGCTGCCGGATCCGGGCCCCCTCTTTCCCCCATCTTCAGATGGTGCCCTTGATCAGCACCCGCGGCGCCATGGTGGCCGATTTCATGGCCATTCTGGGGGCCGTGGATTACGTTTTGGCCGATATTGACCGGTGACGGAGGGGTTTATGGCCATAAGTTCCCATGAACAATCAAAGATCCAAGCGCTGATGAGCGTCTATCCCACCCGCCGGGCCGTGGCGATCGAAGCGCTGAAAATCGTTCAGGAACCCAAGAACTGGGTGTCGGATGAAGATCTGAAGGCGGTGGCGGCCCTCCTTGAAATGACGCCGGCCGAACTGGACAGCCTGGCCACCTTTTACAGCCAAATACTTCGCAGGCCGGTGGGTGACCATGTCATCCGCCTGTGCGACGGCGTCACCTGCTGGATCATGGGCCAAACAGGACTGGAAGGGCATTTGTCCCGGCTCCTGGGCATCGTCCCAGGTGAAACCACTGCGGATGGGCGGTTTACCTGGCTGCCGGTGAGCTGCCTGGGCGTCTGCGAACAGTCGCCCGCCATGATGATCGACGACGACCTCTACACCCGCATCCGGCCCGAGGACATGGAAGCCATTATCAGGCCCTATGTCCGGGGAGGGACATAAACAATGGCGAGGGAACGTCCCCTGACCCAACATATGCGCAGTGACGGCCAGGCCCTGAGCCTTCAAGAATACGAGGCGGTGGGAGGATATCAGGGGCTCCGCGGAGCCCTAAAGATGGCGCCGCACCAGGTCATCAAGGTGGTTTCGGACGCTACCCTGGGGGGAAGGGGCGGCGCAGGCTTTTCCACCGGCAGGAAGTGGAGCTTCGTGCCGGACGAGGATCTTCACAAGCGGCACATCTTTCCCCACGAGATGGTCATGATGATTGAGGAACCGGATCTGTGGGGCCACGCCGCCGCCGGATTCACCACCGGAATCAAATGGAGTTTCATGCCCAAGGGTGAGCATGCCGATTCCCGGGCCTATGTGGTGGCCAATGCCGACGAAATGGAGCCCGGGGTCTTCAAGGATCGGGTGCTCATGGAGGGGAACCCCCACCAGTTGATCGAGGGGATCATCATCGCGGCTTACGCCATCGGCGCGGGCACGGCCTATATCTTCCTGCGCTGGGCCTACAAAAAGGCGGCCCGGCGCATTGAAAGGGCCATCCATGAGGCACGTGAGGCAGGCTACCTGGGTCCGCACATCCTGGGAACGGATCTCTCTGTGGAGGTTCATCTCCATACCAGCGCCGGCAGGTACATCTGCGGCGAGGCCAGCGCATTGCTCAATTCCCTGGAAGGCCGGCGCGCCAACCCAAGGGCCAAGCCGCCCCACACGGCAGCCATCGGCTTGTGGGGAAAGCCCACCGATGTCAACAATGTGGAGTCCCTGTGCAATGTGCCGCACATTCTCCGCAACGGGTCGGACTGGTACAAGGGGCTCAGTTACACCGACGAGGGGGGCACCAAGATCTACGGCGTCAGTGGCAGGGTCAGGCGGCCCGGATGGTGGGAACTCCCCATGGGCACCAGGGCCCGGGAAATCATCGAAGAACACGCCGGCGGCATGGAGGAGGGGTACCGGCTGCGGGCTTTTTTACCCGGTGGCGCCTCCACGGAATTCCTCCTTGCCGAGCACCTGGATGTGCCCATGGATGTGAAATCCGTAAACGCCCTCGGCAGCCGCATGGGTTGTGGCACCATGACCGTCCTGGATGACCGGACCTGTCCGGTGGGGATGGTGAAAAACGTCATGGGTTTTTTCGCCCGGGAATCATGCGGCTGGTGCACCCCCTGCCGGGAAGGGTTGCCGTGGACTTCCAAGGTACTCGGTGCCATTGAGGCGGGCTCGGGAAGGTTTGAAGACATGGATCGCCTGCGCAACCATGCCCGTCTGATCGGCGGGCCGGGCAGCACCTTCTGTGCCCTGGCTCCGGGAGCCATGGAGCCGCTTCAGAGCGCACTCAAATATTTTGAAGATGATTTCCTGATGCATATCCGCCAAAAACGCTGCCCCTGGCAGGGGAATGGAGGGGCAGTCTGATGGCGACCATTTTCATCGAAGGGAGACCGTACCAGGTTCCGGAGGGCCGAAATCTCCTGGAAGCCTGTTTGGGCCTGGGGTTCGATCTCCCCTATTTCTGCTGGCACCCGGCTTTAGGGTCCGCGGGGGCCTGCCGGCAGTGTGCCATCCGGCAATTCAAGGATGAAAACGACACCCGGGGCCGTATCGTCATGGCCTGCATGACCCCGGCCAAGGAAGGGACGCGCATCTCAGTTGATGATCCCGAGGCCAAGGCGTTCCGGGCCGCCAATATTGAATGGCTCATGGCGAACCATCCCCACGATTGTCCGGTATGCGACGAAGGGGGCGAGTGTCATTTGCAGGACATGACAATCATGAGCGGGCACGTGCACCGGGATCACCGGTTTGCCAAACGGACCCATGACAATCAGGACCTGGGACCCCTGTTGAAACATGAGATGAATCGCTGCATCAGCTGCTATCGCTGCGTTCGCTTCTACAGGGATTACGCGGGAGGCCGTGATTTGAATGTGTTCGGGGCCCATGACCACGTCTTTTTCGGCCGTTTCGAAGAAGGTCCCCTGGAAAACGAATTCAGCGGCAACCTGGTGGAAATATGCCCCACCGGCGTGTTTACGGACAAGACCTTTCACGGTCATTACGCACGCAAGTGGGATCTTCAGACGGCCCCTTCCCTCTGTGTCCTGTGCGGCGCCGGTTGTAATACCATTCCCGGTGAGCGATACGGAACCCTGCGCCGCATAAGGAACCGCTACCACCGGGGTGTAAACGGCTATTTTCTCTGTGACCGGGGGAGGTTCGGTTACGAATTCGTCAACAGCGAACAGCGGACGAGGAAAGCGCGGCACCGTGCGCGGAAAAACGCACCCCTTGAAACCCTTTCGCCCGGGAAAGCCGTTGATGCCTTCCGTTCAATCTTATCCGGGCAGGAGAAAACCATTGGCATCGGATCTCCCCGGGCTTCCCTTGAAGCCAACCATGCCCTACGAAGACTGGTGGGCAAAGAGCGGTTCTGCACCGGCATGTCGGCCGGAGAAGCCGGGCTTAATAAGTTGATCCTGGAGATCTTTAAAAAAGGCCCGGCCAGATCCCCCTCCATTTGGGACATGGAGCGATCCGATGCGGTGCTGATCCTTGGAGAAGACGTGACCCAGGTGATGCCCCGCGCGGCCCTGGCCCTGCGGCAATCGGTCCGGCAGGAGCCGCTCAAGGAACTGGATCCCTTGCACATCCCCCTCTGGCAGGCGGCAGGGGTCCGGACGGCCATTCAGGATGAAAAGGGACCCCTGTTCATCGCCACCCCTCATGAAACCCGTCTGGACGACGTGGCCACCCTCACCTATCGCGGGGCCCCCGATGACCTGGCCCGGCTGGGCTTTGCCGTGGCCCATGCCCTTGATCCCAAGGCTCCCGTTGTCACGGACATTTCGGAAGAAGTGCTGGTTCTGGCGGAAGCCATTGCCGGGGACCTGAAAGCGGCCCAACGGCCCCTGGTGGTCAGCGGCATCTCCCTAAGGAATTCGGCCCTGGTGCGGGCCGCGGCCAACGTGGCGTTTTCCCTGTGTAAGGTGGAACGGGTGGCCGGACTGGCCTTTCTATCGCCTGAAGCCAATACCATGGGTGTCTCCATGATGGGGGGAATGGACCTGGATGCGGCTTTTGAAAAGGTGCTGCAAGGGGCCGTCGAGGGGGTCATCATCCTTGAAAACGATCTGTACCAGCGCATGGCGCCTGAGTCCGCGGACGAATTGCTGGCGGGCCGTCAGGTGGTCGTCCTGGAATCCCTTGAGACCGGGACCACCCGAAAGGCTGATCTGCTTTTGCCGACAGCCACCTTTGCCGAGTGTACCGGCACCCTGGTCAATTACGAGGGGCGGGCCCAGCGCTTTTTCCAGGTCTTTGAACCAACAGGAGATGTACTGCCGGCCCATGGATGGCTGGCCCCCATGACTGACGTGAACGGCAATGAAGTGTCGGGCAACGTGAATGCCCTCATGCATTCCCTGGCCCGAGAGGTACCTGTTTTTGCGCCGGTGCTCTCGGGGATCATGAAGACGGAAAGCGAGCTTAAAGGCATGAAGGTCCCGCGACAGTCGCCCCGCTACAGCGGACGGACCGCCATGCACACAGACCTGGACGTCAATGTCCCGAAGCCGCCGGAGGACCCGGATGCACCCTTCTCCTTTTCCATGGAGGGATTGCACGGGCCGCCGCCGTCGCCCTTGATTCCACGCTATTGGGCGCCGGGCTGGAACTCGGTCCAGGCCCTCAACAAATTTCAGCAGGAGGTGGGTGGCCCCCTCAAGGGTGGGGATCCGGGTGAGCGGTTGATGGAACCGCAGGCCTCTGGCAAATGGACCTATTTCAAGGAAGTGCCGCCGTCCTTTTGCGGGCAAGCGGAAGAATGGCTTCTGGTGCCCATTTTCCACATGTTCGGGTCCGAGCCTCTGAGCCGTTTAAGCCCTGGGATTGCCGGGCTGGCACCAACCCCTTACGTGGCCCTGAACCAAGAAGACATGGAAAAACTGGGGCTTTCGGAGGGTGAAGAGGTCCTGGTGGACCGTATGACGGCCATCCCCATCAGGGCCCTGCCCTCCCTCCCATCGGGAGTGGCCGGATTTCCCGCGGGGCTGTTGGAATATATGGCTCCCAGGACCGTCCGGCTGAATGCAGCAGGGGCCCGGACAGGGATAAGGGATAGGAAGGGAAGACCGTGAATGACACACTCATAACCATCCTGGTCATTCTGGGCATGCTGTTGGGGCCTCTTCTGGTTGCCGCCGCGAATATCCTATTGGAGCGTCGGCTCCTGGCACTTTGGCAGGATCGCCTGGGACCGAACCGTGCAGGCCCGTTCGGACTGCTCCAGGTCATGGCGGACATGATCAAAATTTTTACCAAGGAGGACTGGATCCCGCCCTTTGCCGACAAACCGCTCTTCCTGCTGGCCCCGGCTCTGGCGGTGGGACCGGTGCTGCTCTCATTCGGGGTGATTTGCGTGGGACCCGGCCTTACGGTGGCGGACCTCAACATCGGGCTCCTCTTCTTCCTGGGGATGTCATCCCTGGGTGCCTACAGCATGGTGCTGGCCGGCTGGTCTTCCAACAACAAGTATGCCCTGTTGGGAGGCGTGCGGGCCGCGGCCCAAATCTTGAGTTACGAAGTGTTCATGGGACTGTCGCTCATGGGGGTGGTGATCCTGGCCGGGTCCTTCAATCTGGGGGAGATCGTGGCGGCCCAGCGCAACATGTGGTTTGTGGTTCCCCAGTTGCTCGGGTTCGTGGTCTTCTTCATCGCCGGGCTGGCGGAAACCCATCGCACCCCCTTCGATCTGACCGAGGCGGACAGCGAGCTGGTGGCCGGGTATCATACGGAATATTCGGGAATGAAATTCGGCATGTTTTTCCTGGGTGAATACATGGGGATCACCCTGATATCGGCCTTGATGGTCACCCTTTATTTTGGGGGATGGCACGGCCCTTTGCTGCCGCCCGTGGTCTGGTTTATGGTCAAAACCTTCGCGTTCATCGCCATCTTCATCCTGATCCGGGCCAGCCTGCCGCGGCCCCGGTACGATCAGATGATGGCCCTGGGGTGGAAGGTGTTGTTGCCCCTGTCCCTGATCAATCTGCTGGTTACCGCGGGTATTTTGCTGGCGGCCCGCGGGTGATGGGAGGTCTTGGTGTTTTCGATTCTGCGCTCCATTTTGTTGATTTTCACCCACGCCTTTCGTCCGCGTGAGACGGTCTCCTATCCGGAGAAACGGCCGTACACGCCACCGCGGTTTCGCGGGCGCATCGTGTTGACCCGGGATCCGGACGGAGAAGAACGTTGCGTGGCCTGTTACCTCTGCTCGGCGGCCTGCCCCACCGATTGTATCGCCATTGAGGGAGGGGTGGTGAAAGAGGGCCGGCATCAGGCCATCAGCTTCCGCATCAACTTCGCCCGGTGCATCTTTTGCGGTTTCTGCGAGGAGGCATGTCCCACCCTGGCCATTCAATTGACCCAGGATTTCGAAATGGGCGAATACCACCGTCATGACCTGGTCTATGAAAAGGAGGACCTGCTGATCAGGGGCCCTGGCAAACACCCGGACTACAATTTCTACAGGGTATCGGGCCTTGCCATTCGAGGTAAGGGGAAGGGTCAGGCTGAAAATGAAGAAACCCCGGTGGATGTGCGGGGTCTCATGCCTTAGAGGGAGGGTAAGAAAAAATGAACACGGCATTTTACGTGAGCGGCGCAATTGCCATACTGGCAACGGTTTTGGCCATCACCCGCAGGGAAGTGATCCATGGCCTCCTGTACCTGGTGGTTTCGCTGCTGGCTGTTGCAGTGGCATTCCTGGTCCTGGGTGCTCCCTTTGCCGCGGCACTTCAGGTGATCACCTACGCGGGGGCCATGATGGTCATGCTCCTCTTCGCCATCATGACCCTGATCCCGAGAACCGGGAAGAAGGGAGGGGCAACGCGCTCCCCCCGCCCATGGTCGTGGCTCGGCCCGGCTGTCCTGACCCTGCTTCTTATGGTGGATTTCATCTACGTTCTTTCCGCCGGGGAACCCTCCCCTGTTCCGGGGACGGCGGTTTCCCCGGCCCGGGTGGGATTTGCCCTTTTCGGTCCCTACGCCCTGGGGGTGGAACTGGCATCCATGCTCTTGTTGGCCGGACTGGTGGGCGCCTATCATCTGGGCCGCCACAGTTCCACGAACAAGGATTCATAGGAGGCCCATATGGCAACCATACCCGTAACACATGGCATTTTGCTGGCAGCCATCCTCTTCACTCTTGGGATGCTGGGGCTGCTGGTGCGGCGGAATGTGCTGTTCACCCTCATTTCCCTGGAGATCATGCTCAACGCCGCCGGTCTGGCATTTATCGTGGGCGGGGCCCGATGGGGGCAGGCGGACGGACAGGTGATGTATATCTTTGTGGTCACCACGGCAGCCGCGGAGCTGGCCGTCGGGCTGGCCCTGGCCCTCTGCTTCCGGACCCGTTTCAAAACGCTTTACTCAAGCGCGGCAGGCGCCCTCAAGGGTTAGAAGATGTTTGACCTTCTTTTTCTCGTTCCCCTGATCCCCCTGGCGGGGGCCGGTGTGCTGGCTTTCATGAGCAGCCATCACCCCCCGCGCAAGCTGGCGGCCGCCATAGGCGTTGGATCCGTGTCCCTTTCGGCGGTCATGGCCATTTTGATCGCCATGGCCTTTACCACATCCCCGCCGCCCGGCCATATCTTTGTTCAGACCATCTGGTCCTGGATTCAGGTGGCGGATCTGTCGGTGCATATCGCCTTTCATCTGGATGCGCTCTCGTTGATCTGGGTCCTGATCATCACCTTCGTGGGCGCATTGATCCACCTCTATTCATCGGAATTCATGGGGAATGAAAACGACTGGAACTACACCCGCTTTTTCTCCTACATGAACCTCTTTGTGGGAATGATGCTGGTTCTGGTGCTGGCGGACAATCTGGTGCTCCTCTACCTGGGGTGGGAAGGGGTCGGTCTGTGCAGTTATCTGTTGATCGGCTTCTGGTTCCAGGACCCCAAAAACGACCGGGCCGCGCGCAAGTCCTTCATCGTCACCCGCATCGGTGACACGGCCTTGTTGTTGGGCCTCTTCCTACTGTTCGACAGTCTGGGAACCCTGCACATTCAGACCCTGATGGCCCGGGCAACCGAGCAGTGGCCGATGGGTTCATCCCTGGCCGTGCTGGCGGCCCTCCTCCTCTTGGGGGGCGCCGTGGGCAAGTCGGCGCAACTGCCGTTACAGATCTGGCTTCCCGACGCCATGGCCGGCCCCACGCCGGTGAGCGCCTTGATCCACGCCGCCACCATGGTGACGGCCGGCGTATACCTCATCATACGGACCCACGCCCTCTATCTGCTGGCCCCCTCGGTCATGCTGGTGGTGGCGGTGGTGGGGGCACTGACCCTGGTGCTTGCCGGTTTCAGCGGCGTCACCCAACGGGATATCAAGCGCGTCCTGGCCTATTCGACCATCAGCCAGATCGGGTACATGTTCCTGGCCCTGGGGGTGGGCGCCTGGAGCGCGGCCGTCTTCCACTTCATGATCCACGCCTTTTTCAAGGCGTTGCTCTTTTTGGGGGCCGGCGTCATCATCCTTCGCCTGGAGCAGGAGCACGACATGTTCAAGATGGGTGGGCTTCGTAAGAAGTTACCCCTCACTTTCTGGACCTTCCTTTTGGGAGCCAATGCACTGGCGGCCCTCCCCCTCATCAGTGCCGGTTTCTACAGCAAGGACACGATCATATGGGATGTGTGGTCTTCCACCCAGGGCGGGCCCTGGTTGTGGGCCGCGGCACTTTTGGGTGCGATCCTGACCGGTCTCTACACTTTCCGCATGGTCTTTCTCACCTTCTTCGGTCCGCCCCAGCCCCTGGTACGAAAGCACTCCCCCATTCCCCGGCTGAGCATATGCATGGGAATCCCGCTGGTCATCCTTGCCCTGTTGTCGGTCGCGGGGGGCCTCTTGGGTCTTCCCGGATGGATGGGCGGGTTTCACCCCCTCTCGGACTTCCTGCACCAGGTGGTGCCGCCGGTGGAGCGCATTTCCAGGGGTGTGGGTGAAGGGATCATGGCCATGGTTTCAGCACTTGCGGCCTTGTCCGGCCTGGGGCTGGCATATCTCATGGTCATGCAATGGCGTGAGGCGCTCAAACGGTTGATCCGGATCCCCGTGGTGGCATTTTTTCACCGGCTCTGTTTCCGGGGATGGGGGTTTGACTGGCTCGACAATGAGCTGTTCATCAAACCCTTCCTGTGGTTGACCCGCGCCGATAAGAACGATGTGGTGGACCTTGGACCCACGTTGTTGGGCCGGGCCCATGTGGGAGCATCCTCTTTGCTCAGAGCGACCCAGACGGGCCAGTTGCGATGGTACGCCTTGGCCGTTGCGGCAGGGGTTGTACTGGTACTCACGGGGGTGATCGTCCTATGATACTGAACGGATTGCTGCTCCTTCCCCTGCTGGGGGGGCTTATTGCCTGGCTGGTGTCTTTTTCCCGTCCCGCATGGTGCCGGTGGATCTCCCTGGCTTCCCTTGGAACCTATTTTTTGGCAGTGCTGACCCTTTGGGTCGTTCACAGGGGCGCCTTTGGTCTGTCCGCTGATCCGGTGTGGCTGCTCACCTTCGACCATGCCTGGATCCCCCGGATCGGGGCCCGCTTTCATCTGGCCCTTGACGGCATCAGCCTCCTTCTTTTGGCGCTCACAGGATTGCTTGGTTTTCTGGCGGTGGCCACCTCCTGGAAGCGGATCCAGGATCGGACGGGCTTCTTCCACTTCAATCTGCTGCTGGTGGTGACAGCAGTGACCGGCCTCTTTTTGTCCATGGATCTGCTTCTTTTTTATTGCTTCTGGGAAATCATGCTGGTGCCCCTCTTGTTCCTAATGATCATCTGGGGTCATGAAGGCCGGTCCCGGGCCGCCCTCAAATTCTTTCTTTTCACCCAGGCCGGCGGTCTTCTCATGCTGGTTGCCATCCTGGGTCTCTTTTTTTCTCACGGTCGCGCCACCGGCGTGTACACCTTTGAATATCAGCACCTCCTGGGGACCGCTGCCCTGGTTCCTGCTTGGGCCCCGTGGCTGATGGGGGGCTTTTTCATGGCTTTCGCGGTCAAGCTGCCCGCCTTCCCCCTCCATACCTGGTTGCCGGATGCCTACACCGAGGCGCCCACGGCCGCCAGTGTTCTTCTGGCCGGTATCGTGTCCAAAGCAGGGGCATACGGTCTCCTGCGCTTCCTGGTGCCCCTCTTCCCCCAGGCTGCCGCCACCTTTTCGCCGGTGGCCATGACCCTGGGCGCCATCGGCATTCTGTATGGAACGATCCTGGCCTTTGCCCAGTCGGACCTAAAACGTCTGGTCGCCTATTCCAGCGTCAACCACATGGGATTTATTCTGCTGGGGGTCTTTGCCTGGAATGACCTGGCCCTGGAGGGGGCCGTCGTCATCATGGTGGCCCACGGCCTCAGCACCGGGGGGCTCTTCATTTTGGTGGGAGACCTTCACCGCCGGTTGGGCACCCGGGATCTCAACCGGATGGGCGGTCTGTGGACCCTGGCCCCCAAAATGAGCCGTGTGGGATTGGTCCTGGCCCTGGCCTCCCTGGGCCTGCCCGGCCTGATCAATTTCGTGGGTGAGTTCCTGGTACTGGTGGGCGTGTATAAAGCACACCAGGGACTGGCCATGGTGGCCGCCGTGGGGCTGATCCTGGCGCTTGTCTATTCCCTGTGGATGATCCAGCGCATTTTCACGGGAGAGAACCGGGAAGGGTGGCGTATTGCGGACTATGGGGGAAGGGAGCTGGCCATCATGACCGTCATCCTCGCATTCCTGGTGGGTCTGGGAATGTATCCCCGGCCACTGCTGGACGCGGCGCAGCCATCGTTGACGCATCTTCAGTCAATGACAGCGGATGCCCCGCCTCGGAAATATCCCCGGAAAGCCCCGTTGACCGGGCACGGGACCGAGGCGGCGGATTTCCTGGAGTGGGGGCGGTAATGGCGACAATGGACCAAGCATTGGCGATTCTTCCGCTGATGGTCGTGGCCGCAACCATTGTGGCCATCCTGCTGGTGGTTGCGGTCCGCCGGTCCCACATCCTGACAGCGGGACTGACCCTGGACGGCCTGGGCCTGGCCTTTATGACCCTGTTTTTGTCCGGCCGTTTGGGTGATCACCCGGTGACCCCGCTCTTCACGGTGGACGGTTTCGGTCTCTTCCTCATGGGGTTGGTCCTTGTGGCGGGCTTTGTTGTGGCCCTCTTCTCCTACATCTATCTGGAACGTGGCGTGGCCCAGCGGGATGAACATTATCTCTTGCTCCTGATGGCCATTCTGGGCGCCATGGTGTTGACCATCAGCCATCATCTTGCCACGTTCTTTTTGGGTCTCGAGCTGCTGGGCGTCTCTTTGTACGGCCTCATTGCCTACGAGGCGGCCCGGACCCGGGGCCTTGAAGCGGGAATCAAATATTTTGTTCTGGGGGCCATGGCCACCGCTTTGGTGGCCTTTGGCATTGCCCTCATCTATACGGATACCGGTCTTATGCGTTTGAACGACCTGAACCAATTCGCCCCCCAGGCCGGCATGCTGGGGCTTGCCGGTCTGATACTGCTCCTGTCGGGGATCGGCTTCAAGCTGGCCATCGTCCCCTTCCATCTGTGGAGCCCGGATGTATACCAGGGTGCGCCGGCCCCCACCACGGCTTTCATCGCCACCGTCTCTAAGGGCGGCGTGTTCGCCTTCCTCCTGCGCGCGGCCATCATGCTGGACATCCCCCATGCACCCTCTCTCTTCACGGCCATGGCCCTCCTGGCCGTGATTTCCATGTTCGTGGGGAATCTCCTGGCGTTGAAACAGCAGAATCTAAAGCGCCTGCTGGGCTATTCCTCCATTTCGCACATGGGGTATCTGCTCTTGACCGTATTGAGTTGCCAGCCCTGGGCCATGACGGCGGCCATCATCTATCTGACAGCCTATTTTATCGCCATCCTCGCGGCCTTTGGGGTTCTCATGGCCCTGTCAGCCCCCGGACAGGAGGCCGAAACATTGGAAGATTATCGCGGCCTCTATTGGCGACGGCCCTGGCTGGCAGCGGTCCTGACGCTTTCAATGCTGTCCCTGGCAGGAATTCCGTTGACGGCGGGGTTCATGGGAAAGTTCATCCTGGTGGCGGGCGGGGTCAGCCAGGCCTTCTGGGGATTGGTTCTTTCACTGATTATAAGCAGCCTCATCGGCCTCTATTACTATCTGCGGGTCATTGTGATCCTGTTCACCCCAATCAAAGGGAAGGAAGCCGGGCCAAAGGTTTCGGCGCCCGTGCCATGGAGCGGTTGGGTCGTCCTGGGCTGCCTCACCATCCTTTTGCTGTGGATAGGGGTCTATCCATCCCCTTTTTTTCAGGCCGTCAAAACGATACTGATGCCCGGATGATTTTCTTTGATGATGAAGGATGGAAGTCATGACCAAACGCCAAAATGCTACTGCTCACGTGGAACTCTTCAGGCAGGCGCTGGGATTTGAAGGGATAGGCGAGAAACATCTTGAGGAGATTGCCGGCCGGGCCCATCCAAAAAGCTACGCCAAGGGCGAGGTCATCTTCCACCAGGCGGATGAGTGCCGCCATTTCCAAATCGTCGCAAGCGGAATCGTCAAGGTTGCCTTCTGTTCGGCCGGAGGGACGAGCATCACATACCTGCTCGCGGAAAAGGGGGAGCCCCTGAATCTGGTGGGTCCGTTTACCGGTCTTCCCCGGATGATGCATGCGACGGCCCTTGAGACTTCGGAGCTATTGCTGGTGGAACGTAACTGGTTCGTCGATTTTGCTTTCAGAAACCCCGCCTTGATCACCAATATTATTCAAATTTTGGGCCAGGCCATTGACAGTGCCAACACCCGCATCATCGATATGATGGAAAAGCGCGTCAGAGAACGGGTCATTAAGATACTGCATGTCTTGAACAACAAATTCGGGGACAGACTGGCCTTCACAAGTTCGGAGATCGCTGAGCTCGCGGGAACAACCACCGAATCCACGCTTCGATGCCTCGGATACCTTCGTGAAAAGGGGATCATCCGTTCCGGAAGAGGAGCGCTTTTTATCCTCGAGCCCCTGCAATTGGAACAATTCCAGGACGAATTCTTCTGGATATGACGATCGTCATAGACAAGCCTCGAAATGGCGGCTATTATTGAATAAACTTGGGCGCAAGTTGGTCTGTTTTCAAGCATGGCGGTTTTTCCCAAGGCAGGCCCTTTCCCGTCGGAGAGGCGCTCCGGGAGAATGATTGTGGATAGGGAGTCCTTGATAAACCAATAAAAGCAACAAGGAGGGTCAGAACCATGAAAAAAGGAATTTTTTGTTTGGTAGTTGTTTGCTTTGCGCTGTCTTTCTGTCTCACCGCGGCCGTGCCGTCCCAGGCGGAACCCATAAAACTCACCTACAGCAATTTCTTTCCCCCGGCCCACATCCAGAGCAAACTGGCAGAGGCCTGGTGTAAAGAGGTGGAAAAGCGGACCAATGGCAAGGTCAAGGTGGAATATTATCCAGGGGGGACCCTCACCAAGGCAAAGCAATGCTACGACGGCGTTGTTACCGGACAGTCGGATCTCGGCTTTTCGGTCCTGGCCTACACCAGGGGTCGCTTTCCGGTGATGTCCGCCGTAGACCTGCCGTTAGGATATACCAGCGGACAGGCCGCCACGGAAGTGATCAATGCGGTCTACGAAAAATTCAAACCGAAAGAGCTGATGGATACCGAGGTCATGTATCTCCATGCCCATGGGCCCGGCCTCATCCACACTAAGGGAAAGCCCGTCAGGAAGCTGGAAGATATGAAGGGCCTCAAGCTCAGGGGTCACGGTACCAGCGCCAAGGTGGTAAAGGCCCTGGGCGGTACGCCCGTTCCCAAACCCATGCCGGAGACCTATCAAATGCTCCAAAAAGGCGTGGTCGAAGGGGGCGTCTTCCCCTTTGAAGCGGACAAGGGATGGAAATTGGGTGAAGTGACCGACTATATTACCGCCAATTTCCCGGCGGCCTATACAACCTCTTTCTTTGTGGTCATGAACAAGGATAAATGGAACGCTCTGCCGGACGATGTCAAGAAGACCATCAAAGAGATCAACGAGGAATGGGTGAAAAAGCACGGTGAGGCATGGGATAGCAGCGACATGGTCGGTATCCGCTACTTCCTCAACCAGGGCGGACAGATTATCGGTCTTGACGAAAAGGAATCCCAAAGATGGAAAAAGGCCGTGGCCCCTATTATTGAGGAGTACAAACAGGAACTCAATAAGAAAGGGTTCAAGGGTGACGAGATTGTCGGCTTCACTATCCAGACACTGGCAGAAAAGCAGTAAATAGACGTCAATGTCAGGGTCATTCACCGGATTCGACCCTGACAACCTTCACGGCAAACCATTTCTGATAAGCGTTTTGATCATGCATATATTCTGGAAAACCATCGATTGGATCACGGACAAGCTCAAGTTGATCGGGGCAATCTGCCTGGTGGGAATGACCTTTTTAACCTGCGCGGACGTTGTGGGGCGGTTTTTCAGGCACCCTATTTTCGGTTCGGTGGAACTGGTGGGCTACATGGCGACCCTTGCAGTGGCCATGGCCCTGCCCTATACCCAGCAGATCAAAGGACATATCGGGGTAGAGATCGTGGTACGGATCTTCTCACAAAGAACACAGACCATTATCGACCTCTGCACCAGCACACTCAGCCTCCTCTTATTCGCCATTACCACGTGGCGGATGACCGTCTATGCCCACGATATGCAGCGGTCCGGTGAAGTCTCCATGAATCTGGAATTTCCCGAGTACACAATCATTTACGTGACCGCATTCTGTTTTGTCATATTCTCCTTTATCATCCTTCAGGATATGATCCGGAACATCAAGCGGTTGAGAGACGCATGAACCCTACTCTGATCGGTATCATCGGCATCGCGGTGATGGTGCTCGTGTTTTTGTCCAGAATGCCGGTGGCATTTGTTATGGCCATGATCGGCTATCTGGGCTTCAGCATCATGATTTCCCAACAAGGGGCCCTTTCCCTGCTCTCAAGGGCCATCTACGATGTCTTTTCCTCCTACGGTCTGACAACGATTCCGCTGTTTATCTTCATGGGCCAGTTGGCGTTCAACAGCGGGATCAGCCGACGGCTTTACGATACGGGATACAAGTTTTTGGGCAGCACCCGGGGCGGCCTGGCCATGGCCACGGTATCCGCCTGTACCGCCTTTGGGGCCGTGTGCGGATCGAGCCCCGCCACCGCTGCCACCATGGCCACCGTTGGGCTGCCAGAGATGAAACGGTACAAATACGCCGATGAACTGGCCACCGGAGCCGTTGCCTCGGGCGGGGGACTGGGCATGATCATGCCGCCCAGCATCGTGTTGATCGTGTACGGGGTCCTCACCGAACAATCCATCGGAGCGCTCTTTGTGGCGGGCATTCTCCCCGCCATTTTAGTCACGGTCCTGTTCATCATCTCCATATACATCAGGTGCCGGCTCAACCCCCGGCAAGGTCCCGCCGGCGAAACATTTTCCTGGGGGCAGAGAATAAAATCCCTATTGGGCATGGGGGAAACCCTGCTGGTCTTTGTCCTGGTCATGGGCGGTCTTTTCATCGGTCTGTTTACACCCACCGAGGCCGCGGCGGTGGGTGCTTTCGGCGTCTTGGCCGTCTCCCTTATCCGGCGCCAGATCACCTGGGAGGGTTTTGTCAAGTCCCTGTACGAAACCCTCAGGACCTCCTGCATGGTCATGATGCTCATTGCCGGGGCCGTCATATTTGGAAAGTTTCTCGCCGTCACCCGGATCCCCTTTAACATGGCCACCTGGGTCGGCGGTTTTGACCTGCCCCCCTACATGATCCTGACGGTGGTGGTCCTTATCTATTTTTTCGGTGGCTGTTTCATGGATGCGCTGGCATTTGTCATGCTGACCGTTCCCATCTTTTTTCCCCTGATCACCGGCTTGGGCTACGATCCCATATGGTTTGGGCTGATCATCGTGATGGTCACGGAAATGGGAGTGATCACGCCGCCCGTGGGGATCAACGTTTATGTGGTCTATGGCGTGGCCAAAAACGTCATCGGGGAAGTCCCGTTGGAATCCATTTTCAAGGGGATACTTCCCTTTCTGCTGGCCGTGGTGGTGGGAATCATCATCATGATGATCTTTCCCCAGATCATCCTGTTCCTCCCAGAACTCATGTATTGACCTTGGCCCATGATGCGAAAGGAACCCTTGGATTCATGAAAACGGAAACACCTTTCTGGAATCCCTTTTTGGAGACCCTTGAGGAGAGGTCACTTAAGAGACTGCAACTCAATAAATTCAAGCGCTTGTTCAAATGGGCCTATGACAATTCGGCCTTTCATAGACGGCTCTATGACGACGCGGGGGTTCATCCGGAGGACATACGGTCTTTTGAAGACCTTCGAAAAATCCCCAAGGTGGAAAAGGAAATGATGCGCCACATCCAGCTGAAAGACCCTTTTCCATACGGGGAAGCCCTCTGCGTTCCCCTTGAGGAGGTCACCGAATACCGGCAGACGAGCGGTACCACGGGCCAGCCGGTTTACCAGCCCGACACATGGACGGACTGGGAATGGTGGTCCGAATGCTGGGCCTATATCCTCTGGGCCCAGGGATACCGACCCTCCGACCGGGTTTTCATCCCTTTCGGATACAATGTGTTCGTCGCCTTCTGGGCCGGCCACTATGGGGCGGAAAAAATCGGCTGTGAGGTTGTTCCGGGAGGGGTCCTTAACACGGAGGCCCGGCTGCTCAAAATAGAGGAGATTCTTCCGACGGCCATGATGGCCACGCCCACCTATGTGCTGGGGATGGCGGAGACCGCCCGTCACAAAATGGGCATGGACCCTTCCGGGTTGAGCATCAACAAAATAACATGCGCCGGAGAGCCCGGGGCCAGCATCCCCAGCACCAAGAAGCGGATGGAAGAGGCCTGGAACGCCAAGGTATACGACCACTCCGGCGCCACGGAAATCGGGGCATGGTCCTACGAATGCACGGAGCAGTCCGGAGGTCTTCATGTGAATGAGGCCTTCTTTCTCGTGGAAATCGAGGACACCGAGACCGGGGAACCGATCGAAGAACCAGGGAAACCCGGCAGGATGGTCATCTCCGCATTTGACCGGAAGGCCCAGCCGTGTGTCCGATTCGATTCAAAGGATATTGTTCAATGGGCCCGTAAGCCCTGCCCGTGCGGCCGTACCTTTCGCATGATCGAGGGGGGCGTCATCGGCAGGGCCGACGACATCACAAAGGTGAAAGGGGTGCTGCTCTCCCCTTCCGCCATCGAGGAAGTGGTCCGGTCCATTCGTGGGTTGGGGGACGAGTTCGAGGTCATTGTGGAGAAGAAGGGAGATATGGACCAGATAACGCTGAAGGTGGAAATCCACCCTGATTTTGAGCACCGCTGGAAGGAGTTGGAGCCGGAACTGAGAGACCAACTCCGATTGAAGACCAATCTGGGGTACCGGATAGAACCCCACGAACACGAAACCCTTCCCAGGTACGATGTTAAAGCCAGACGCTTCAAAGACCTGAGGAAACACCATTAGACACCATGCCGAAAAGGGAAACCTATGGATGTGCCAAAGGGGTATGAAGCGGTCGTTACGACCGTCCGATCCATGAGAGGTCTGTGCCTGAATCTCCTGGACACAGCCGACGCCAACCCGTGCCTTGAATCGAATCTTAAACGCATTCTTTCAAGCCTCGAGATGATCCGACTGAATTTTCCCGAAGTCTCGGATATGGAAGTGGAAAAAGGATGATCCGGATTTCTGGGAAAAACTGACCTATTACTAAATAGACCCACCACACGCTCCTCCCATGTTCGTGGGCAATCGCCTGGGGCTCCAGCCGTAGAATTTAAAGGCGCCTGGCGGCCCATCCCTCCATTTTGGCACATGGCGTATCCGAAAGACAGAAAACCAAGCCCAAATCATACTTGACAGCCCGGCAACTTGTAATTACATTGTAATTATTTTCCAGAAACGGAGGCAACATGACCACCTTGATTAGAATTGGTAATTCGCAAGGAATTCGGATACCTAAAGCCATTATCGAGCAAGCGAAACTGGATGATAAGGAATTGGAATTCAAAGTGATTGATGAGGGCCTTCTCATAAAACCGGTCAAGAAACCACGACAAGGTTGGAAAGAGAAGTTCGACAACGCCTTGGAAAGCAGTGCCCTCAATGAGACGGATCAAGAATGGTTGAATGCGCCCTTGACAACCGATGAGGATTGGGAATGGTAAGAGACAAGATTCATCGATTCGACATCTGGTTGGTTCAACTCGATCCAACAAAAGGTTCGGAAATCAAAAAAACAAGACCTTGCGTTGTCCTTTCGCCGGATGAAATGGCCTCACTCAAAACCGCCATCGTTGCCCCCATGACCTCAAAAGGCTTCGATTTTCCAACCAGAATTCCATGCTCTTTCAAGGGGAAGAAAGGCTTAGTCCTTCTGGATCAAACGAGAGCCGTGGATAAATCAAGGCTGATTCAAAAACTTGGTGTTATTTCCAAAAACGCTCAAATCAAAACGATTGATTGTTTACAAGAATTATTCGCATGGTAAAATGAGCGCCTCTTTGATCGCCGTTAAGGTCGATCATTGGACATATAAGGTCTGTTCCGATCGTATCACTTTTCATTCCCATTTTTTTTGATCATCTGATTCTGAGCGGAAAAAATGCCTTCGAACAGATATATTCTGGTGCAGAAACCCATGATCCGGGTCTGCTATGCGCTCCTGCCCATTGTAATAGGGGCCGTTTATCTGTTTGGTTGGAGATGTCTTTTTCTCATAGGTGTTGTCTTTCTCTTTGGGATCGCCGGCGAGGCACTCTTTACTTTCAGGAAACGAAAACCCGTAACATCGGCCGTTTTCGTGACGTGTCTGATCTTCTCCCTCTCTTTACCTCCCACCGTGCCTTTTTGGATGGCGATCGTAGGAATCCTTGCCGGCGTGATTTTTGGAAAGATGGCCTTTGGGGGTTTCGGACAAAATGTTTTCAACCCGGCCATGGTCGGCCGGTGTTTCATCTATATCGCTTTTCCCGAGGCCCTGACGAACAACTGGGTCGAACCGGCTTGGAATGGTTTGGGAGGCTTCACTTTTTGGACCGCATCCATCGACGCGGTAACCATGGCCACCCCCCTGGCGATGGTCGAGAGCAGCGCCCCACCTGCCATTTATGACCTCATTATCGGCAATGTATCCGGTTCCATGGGTGAAACTTCCCTGTTGCTGATCCTCATGGGAGGGATCTACATCCTCATTAAAAAAGCGGCTTCATGGCGGCTCGCGCTCTCCTGCCTTTTGGGTGGCGTCATCATGAGCGCCATCCTGCACTTTAGCGGCATATCCACGGCAGTGGTCGTTTTGCATGAACTCCTGGCCGGTTCATTCATGTTCGGCTGTGTCTTTGTGGTCACCGAGCCGGTATCCGGCGCCAAAACCCCGGGAGGGCAATGGGTTTACGGCATGGCCACCGGCGCTTTGACCATGGTCTTAAGGGCGTATTCCAATTTTTCCGAAGGGTTCATGTTTTCCGTACTGCTGATGAACGCCTTTGTGCCGCTCATTGACTTTTTAATGGGGAAGTGGGTGAACAAGCGAAAGACGGTCCAATGAAGAAGGTCATCTACTCCGCCGGATTCATGTTTTGCGTGGCCCTGTTTTTTACCTCTTTGGTGAGCGCGGTAAAGCTCGTAAATGAAGACAGGATTCTAAAGAATCAACAGGTCAAATTACAAAGGACGATTCTTCAGGTTCTCGGTCTCCCCGTTAACGAGAAATCTTCTCCGGATGACGTATTTTCGCTGTTCCAGCATCGCATCAAGGTGATCAGCGTCGGGGATAAGAAGATATACGTCGGTTATGAGGAAGACGGAACGACCATACTGGGCTATGCGTTTCCCGTGGGCGGACCAGGCTTTTGGGGTCCCATAAAAGGAATGGTGGCCGTTGATCCCACGGCCTCCAGGATACTCGGAATTGCATTTTACAGGCATTCTGAGACCCCGGGTCTGGGTGGAAGAATCGCGGAGGAGGCGTTCGCCGGGCAGTTTGCGGGCCTTCCTCTTTTTCCCATGGAAGGCGGTAAAAAGATGTTTTATTTGACCCCTAAAAGGATGGGAAAAACAGCCAATGAGTTGGATGCCATCACCGGGGCCACGGGAACAAGCCGTGCTGTTGAGAAATTTCTAAACGAGGAATTGGATCTTTTCCTAGAAAATACCTGGAGAAGCATCAAAGACGCAAGTTCCAGAGGGTGAATCCATATGCAGAAAAGAATGTCAGGTCGCGAAATTTTTATAGCGGGTCTTTGGAAAGACAATCCGGTGCTCAGGCAGGTCCTGGGGATATGCTCCACATTGGCCGTTACGAATCTTCTGGTAAACACGCTGGTGATGAACGCAGGCCTCATCTTCACCGCTTCCATGAGTTCCATGACGGTCTCCCTTTTGAGGAACCATATTCCCACCCGAATCCGTATGATGGTTCAAACCCTGATCATCGCATCCTACGTGATCATTGTGGACATCGTGATAAAAGCATATCTGCCGGATATCAGCGACGCACTGGGACCTTATGTGGGTCTCATCATCACCAATTGCATCATCATGGGACGGTGTGAGGCCTTTGCCCAGAACCATCCCGTCGTACCGTCGTTCCTGGACGGTTTGGCGGTGGGATTGGGCTACGCGTTCGTACTGACCATTATCGCGGTCATACGGGAATTGTTGGGGTTCGGATCGATTTTGGGATTCCCGATTATGCCGGAGGGCTTTGTCCCCTGGACCATCATGATCATCGCTCCGGGCGCATTTTTTGTTTTGGGTGTCTTCATCTGGATCGTCAGGGCCATTTTCCCTGAAACCGTAGAATTGAACACCAGGCAGGGATCATGAATCAGATAGACAGTTCAACGCTTTTTTTCGCGGCCATCTTTACAAACAATATTCTGTTGACCAATTTTCTGGGCCTCTGTCCGTTTCTGTCCGTATCGAGACAGATCCGTTCGTCCCTGGGCCTGGGGATTGCGGTCGTGTTCGTCATGACAAGTACTGCCGTTTTGAACTATCTCGTTTATACGTACCTTTTAAAGCCGTTCCACCTGGAACACTTTCGATTCATCGTGTTCATCATTATCATTGCCTCCTTTGTTCAACTGGTGGAAATGACCGTGGAAAGGTTTTTTCCACCCCTTTACTATATGTTGGGGATTTTCCTTCCCTTAATAACGGTGAATTGCGCGGTCTTGGGCGTCTCTCTTTTTCTGATTATCAGGGAGTATACCCTGGTGCAGTCTTTGGCCTACGGGGCCGGCAGCGGCATCGGCTGGTTGCTGGCCATCCTCTCCATCGGTGCCATCAGGGAGAAGATACAAAAAAGCGCGAAACTCCCTAAAGGACTGGAGGGCCCGGCAATTACGCTGATTATCACCGGCATCCTTTCCCTGGCATTTGTCGCTTTCAGCGGAATGATTCAGATCCAGTAATGGAAGCACACACCGTGGAATTCATCACAAGCATCCTGGTGGTTTGCGGCATCGGCGTGATCCTCGCCTTTTTGTTGGAGATCGCCTATGCCTATCTTGGTGACTATGGTGAGAGGCGGATCCTGATCAATGAAGAAAAGGAGATCGTTTTAGAGGGCGGAAGATCGTTGCTCGCATCCCTTAAAGCGGAAAAGATCTTTGTGCCGTCCGCCTGTGGCGGCAAGGGAACCTGCTCATACTGCAAGGTGAAGGTTGAGGAGGGGGGAGGACCGATCCTTCCAACCGAGACGCCCTATCTATCTCAGGAGGAGATAGAAGAAAACGTCAGGCTGAGCTGCCAGGTAAAGGTAAAGGATGATTTGAAAATCACCCTTCCCGAGGATCTCTTCCTAATCAAGGAATTCAAGGTACGGGTCGCCATGATCACGGATTTGACACCTGAAATAAAAGGGCTGTCCCTGGATATCCTCTCTCCAAAGGAGGGGATTGTCTTTAAACCGGGCCAGTATGTGCAATTGGAGGTGCCAAGATACAAACTGACCAAGAATCCGGAGTACAGGGCCTATTCCATTGCTTCTGATTACACCAGGAACCATCACCTGGAGCTTGTCATAACAAAGGTGCCTGAAGGGGCGGTTTCCACCTATGTGCATGATTATCTGTCGGGAGGACAAGAACTTACCATGTACGGACCATACGGGGATTTTTTTCTGCGGGACTCGGACAGGTCAATCCTGTTGGTGGCCACCGGTTCAGGTCTTGCGCCCATGAAATCCATACTGCACCGGATTGCATCTGAAAAGATCGGAAGGGACACCCGGTTCTTTTTCGGGGCCAGGACAAAGGCGGACCTCTATTACCATGACCAAATGCGGGCGTTTGAGGAAAAGATGCCCAACTTCACATTTACCCCCACTTTGTCGCGGCCTTCTGAAACCGAAATATGGGAGGGCGAGACAGGAAGGGTCACGACCCTTATAGAGAAGTATGTCCCCCTAAACGCCCGGATTGACGTTTATCTTTGCGGATCACCGGGGATGATAGACGCGTGCATGAAGATGATCCTTGAAAAGGGAATACCGGAAGACCGCATTTTCTTTGATAAGTTTGAATAGATGGCGGATTCAAAAGTGTTGGCAGAAAGCCGGAAACCGGGTAGAATGAGTGTCACTTGATCTCCGGTCATATGAATCGCAGAAGCGCCGCCGCTTTTGTTAATACGCACCTTTAGAAAGACCTCACGGAGAGCCGAAATGGAAGACAACCTCATTTATTCGACCGATCCGGCGGATTTTTATTACGTGGACATAAACGTCCCCTGCCAGAGTGCCTGTCCGGCCGATACCAATATCCCCGCCTATATTCGCGCCCTCTTTGAAAGAAACTATGGAAAGTCTTATGACATCAATCGTGCGGCGAATATCCTTCCCGGGGTCCTTGGCCGCATCTGTTCCAGGCCCTGTGAGGACAGGTGCCGGCACGGCGAGCCGGAATTGGGGCTTCCGGTGAACATCTGCCACATCAAACGGGCCGCCTCGGACTTTGGGACAGAGGCATCAGCGTCGTTTCAACCCGCACCCAAGGTCCACAAGCACGTGGGAATCATCGGCGCCGGACCGGCCGGCCTGGCCGCGGCCCATGATTTGGCCTTCATGGGGTTTTCCGTGACCGTCTATGAGGCCATGGGAAAACCCGGAGGAATGCTCAGGTACGGCATTCCCCGCTTCAGACTGCCCCGCCATGTCCTGGATTTGGAAATCGAGGCCATTTTGCGCCTGGGCGTCATGGTTCAGACAGGCGTAAAAGTGGGCGAGGATATTAACGTAGATGAACTCCTGGATAAACATGATGCCCTGCTATCGGCCACGGGGTGCTATCGGTCCATCCCCTTGAAGATCCCCGGTGAATCACTGGCGGGGGTGCATTCCGGACTGGAATTTATGATGAAGGTGTGCAACGGGGAAAGCGTACAACTTGGTGACAGGGTATTGGTTATCGGTGCCGGTTTTACCGCATTTGATTGCGCGCGAACGGCATTGCGGCTCGGGGCAAAGGAAGTGCGCATCTGCCTTCGACGAACGGAGGAGGATTTGAGGGTTACCCGAGACGAAATCCTTGAAACAAAGAGAGAGGGCATAAGAATCGAATCCCTCATGCTGGCCAAAAGGATCCTCGGTAAAGGACGCGCTGAAAGAGTGGCGTTCGTTCGCACAAGACCGGGTGAAAAGGGAGATGACGGCAAAAGAGACATTTCTTCCATTGAAGGAAGCGATTTTATCCTGGAAACAGATGCCGTGATCGTGGCTGTGGGGCAGAGGCCGGCCCCCTTTGAGGCCCCGGGTGAAAAGGATGAAAACGGCATTATCCTTGCCGACAGGGCATCTTTTCGCACATCCCTTAAAGGACTCTATGTGACGGGAGATTACCTTACCGGTCCTTCCACGGTCATTGAGGCCCTGTCCATGGGAAGAAAGGCGGCTTACCTTATTTCCAAGGACCTTACGGGAAGCGTCTTTTATGAGAAAGCCGTCCGCCTACAGGATAGCCAAAACACGGACAGAAAGCCTGCCTGGGAATACTTGCCAAGGCAGGAGATCCCGACGCTTTTGCCCGTGGAAAACCGTATTGAGGTGCCGGATGAGGAAGTGGAAACCGGATATTTGAGAGAACAATCCCATGAAGAGGCAAAACGATGCTACCTCTGTTACCTGCACTATGAAATCGATATGGATCGCTGCATCTATTGTCGCTATTGCATCGATGTGGCGCCCAGGGACTGCATCAAGCTGGTCCATCGCGTAAAAACCAATGAACTAGGGGCCATTACCGGATTTGTTGAAACCTCTGATTGGGAAAAGGTAAACGCCGTTATCATTGACAATGGGAGATGCATCCGTTGTGGAGAATGCGTCAGGGTCTGTCCCATGGACTGCATATCCGTAACAAAGGTTGAATTGGTTGATCGAAAAATCTAAAGAGGCGGTATAACAATGGCTGAGCAGCATTTTGTGGTTATCGGGAACGGTCCCGCTGGAAATGAGGCCGCGCTGACCCTTCGTCATCACGCCCCGAAGGCTCGGGTTACCGTTATCAGCAAAGAATGGGGCGGTTGCTACAGGCCTCATCTTCTGCCATTCTTTATCGCGGGCGAATTGGCTTTAGAGAAGCTCTATGTCTCTACTCCCACGTCATATAAGGAGAAAGGGATCAAGCTTCGCGGTGGCCAGGAAGTTGTGGCAGTCCATCCGGATAAGGGGGAGATTGTTCTGGATCATAAAGAGATCATCTCCTTTGACGGCCTGATCTTGGCCGTGGGCGGCAGACCCCGGATTCCCGAGGACTTAATGGTCTTTAAAGACCTCATGCTGACACTCAAGACCCTCCAAGATGCCAAGGTGTGGATCCAAAAACTGAATGAGACGGATACGGTTCTGATGATCGGAGGAGATCTGACCTCCCTCTCCCTCACAAAGCAATTGATGGATATGGAAAAGAAGGTCTATTTCGCACTCAATGAAGAGGCCTTCTGGCCCCTCAGATTTGATGGAGATCTTTTTGATCAGGTGGCGGACAAGCTTTCCGTTAAAGGGGTGGAAGTGCTCAAATACTCCCGCATCAAAGGAATGCGCCGCCTTTCAAACGGCATGGTTGAAGTGAACACGGGTCTTGAAAAGGTCCGGGCCGGTTTGGTGGGAGCCTTTTTCGGCCTCAGGCCGGATATCAATTTTCTCGCACGAAGCGGTCTTAAGATTGACAGAGGCATTCTGGTGGATGAATATCTTCATACGGGATTTGAGGGCGTCTATGCCACGGGCGATTGTGCCCAGGTCTTTCATCCCGATCTTCGGGACTATTGGGTTTCCATCGGCCATGACAATGCGGTTCTTCTGGGCCGAACAGCGGCCCTGAACCTCATTGGCGAAAGGGTGAAGGCGGAACCGGTGATGGCGCGTGTTTTCGAGGTGCAGGGGGTCCGGGTGAACAGTTCCTGGTGGATGGAGTTCTGATATGGCAGCCGTTGATGTAACCATTGAAATATGCGGAATGTCCGGAGACGGCACCATCGCGGCCGGCGGTCTCCTGAATGAAGGATTATCCACGGCGGGCTTTTCGGTCCTGGCCTTTGACTCCTATCCGGCGGAGATAAGGGGCTTCGGTCGATGCGTCACCAGAACCAGGGCCGGTGAAAGGGAGATGATGGCCTTAAATGACAAGACGGACATCCTCGTCTCCCTTGACGATGAACAGTCCCGCTCCCGGATTCCATTCCTCAGAGAGGACGCTGTCGTCCTTTTTGACAACAGGCCGGTGACCTATGTGGGTGAAGGCCAGTCCATCGCCGCCCACCTGGAACCGGAAATGAACCCTTTTGGAATCCCCTTTGGTGATTTGGCCGCCGAGGTGTCCGGAACCAGGAGGGGACGAAACCTATCGGCCTTGGGCGCATTGGCGGCTCTTTTCGGTTTGCCGCCCGAGGCTTTTAAGGACGCCATTAAGAAGAAATTTCAGGCAAAGGGTGAACAGGTCCTCGATGCCAACATGAAATGCTTTGATGCGGGACACGACCATTGTCTGGATATTTTTAAGGATAGGATAGAGGGACTGTCCCGGATTGGCAGCCGTGATTCCAGGGGCGAAAGGAGGCTTCTTTCAGGGAACGTGGCCATATCCCTGGGTGCCCTGGACGCTGGTCTGAAACACTATTTTGGTTACCCCATCACGCCTGCCACCCCGGTCATGGAGTATCTGGCCAGGGAACTTCCCAAAAAGGGGGGGGCGGTCATGCAGATGGAAGATGAAATCGCCTCCATCGGGGCCGTGCTGGGGAGTTTCTACGCCGGCAAGCGGGCAATGACCGCCACCTCCGGTCCCGGCTTCGCCCTCATGACGGAACTCATCGCCCATGCCACTGTCACGGAGATCCCGGCGGTCATCGTGGACGCCCAGCGGGGAGGACCGGCCACCGGCCTTCCCACAAAGACCGAGCAGTCGGACCTGCAAGCAGCGGTCTATGGAGGACCCGGCGATTCGGCACGCATTGTTCTGGCCCCAACCAATGTGAACGAATGCTATTATTTTACCGCAAAGAGCTTTCAGCTTGCTGAAAAATATCAAACGCCGGTCATCGTGCTGACGGACTTTTTCCTGAATAACCGGGTAGAAAATATTCCTCCCCCCAAAAGCCGTCCGGAAGATATCAAGGACGGAAACGTGTATCCGGATCCATCGAAACATGGCGCCTATCACCGGTTTGAAGATACGGAGACCGGTATTTCGCCCCGGGCGCTGCCGGGGACCGAAGGCTTCATCTTTTGGACGACGGGACTTGAACATACGGAAAAGGGTTTTCCGGACTATACGCCCATGAATCATATGAAAATGACGGAAAAGCGGCACCGTAAGATCCAAGGGGCACTTAGGGACTTGCCCGGACCCGTTGAATTTTCACCCGAGGGGGACCTGGATCTTGGCGTTATCACGTGGGGATCAACTTTCGGCGCGGCATTGGAAGCGGTTCAAAGGGCCCAAGAAAAGGGGCTGAAGGTAGGGGCACTCAAAATCAGCGCCATATTTCCCTACCACGCCGATCGCATAAGTTCCTTCATGAAGAAATGCAGCAATATTCTTATCCCGGAACTCAACTTTGAAGGCCAATTGGCGAATCTCATCGGCCATCTATGTCACAAACCGGTTTTGCGGTTGAACCAGGCAACGGGTCTTCCCATGTCGGCCACGGATATATACGAGAGGATCGGTGCTGTGATTTCAATGAAAGATACCACAAAAGAATGAGAAGGAGCTGTTTGTGAAGACACCTGGAAGCGTCACCGCCGATAAAACAATGAAGATTCAACAATCCGGGCGATTTTCCGTTCGTTCCGAAAACCTCCCCACCTGGTGCCCAGGCTGCGGATATTTCGGAATCCATCAGGGGATCAACGATGCCATTCAACAACTGGTGATTCCCCATCACAAAGTGGTCACGGTTTCCGGGATCGGATGCGCGGGGAGATATCCCTTTTTTGTAAACACCTACGGTCTTCACGCGGCCCACGGCAGATCTCTCCCCGTGGCCACGGGGGTGAAGATGGCGAATCCGGAACTGATGGTATTTGCCGTGGGCGGGGATGGCGACGGCCTCGGTATTGGTGGGGGACACCTGCCTCACGCGGCCCGTAAAGATATCGATATCAACTATATCCTGTTTGACAACTCCATCTATGGCCTCACAAAGGGACAGCCTTCTCCCAGCTCACCCGTGGGATTCAAGACGAAGGCGTCACCCCAAGGGAGTGAAGGGGTACCTCTGAATGGAACGCTGATGGCGCTTTCATATGGGGCTTCCTTTGTGGCCCGCCTCTTCGCGGGGGATCCAAAGGGCATTTCCGCGGCCCTCATGGAGGGAATAGAGCACAGGGGATTTTCCTTTTTTCACGTCTATACCTCCTGTGTGACCTTTGACAAGCAGTTCAAGACATGGGATAACCTGAAAACCAAGGTCCACGCCCTTCCTGCCAATCATGACCCCGTGGATCGCAAAAGGGCCATGGAACTGGTGCTGGAAGATGATTTCAGCATGGGGGTTGTCTACAAGGCGGTCTAGGGATATATGCCCCGCAAGGCCATTGCTTTTGCAACTCTCTCCACACCCAGCATGTATGCCGCCGTTCTCATCTTCACCTTTTTTTCCTCCGCAATACCGACCACCTGGCTGAAGGCTTTTTTAATAATCTGTTCGAGACGCTCCGCTACCTTTTCCGCCGTCCATAACAGCTCCTGAACATTCTGAACCCATTCAAAGTAGGAAACGGTCAGCCCTCCGGCGTTTGCCAAGATATCGGGGACCACAAATATGCCACGATCAAACAGGATGTCATCCGCTTCGGATGTGGTGGGGCTGTTGGCCCCTTCCACAAGCACGCGGCATCGAACCTTTGATGCGTTGTCTTCATGGATCTGGTTGGCCACCGCCGCGGGTATCAGGATATCACATTCCAGTTGGAGAAGTTCCTCGTTGGTCACGCTTTCACAGTCATCTATGTAGGACATCGCGCATTCATAGCGATCCTTAAAGCTAAGGGCATCGGATATGTTCAATCCGTTGGGGTTGTACCGGCCCCCCTTTGAGTTACTGATGGCCACCACCTTGGCGCCTGCGTCGTGAAAGAACTGGGCCGCCGTGCCACCAACATTCCCGGACCCCTGGATAACGACCTTCTGGCCCTCAAGGGAATTACCAAGGCCCATGTGGCGAACGGCCTCCAGGGCCGAAATGAAAACGCCTTTACCCGTCGCCTCGAATCGACCAACGGAACCTCCCAGTTCGATGGGCTTCCCCGTCACAACTTCCGGTACCGAGTGTCCTTTCAGGATGCTATATGTATCCATGATCCAGGCCATCACTTTCGGATTGGTGTACATGTCGGGCGCTGGAATATCCCTGTCTTTTCCTATGAAAGGGGCGATTTCCCAGGTGAACCGACGGGTAAGGTTTTCCAGCTCTTTTTCCGACAGCACCTTGGTATCGCACTGAACCCCCCCCTTGGCGCCTCCGAAGGGGATGTTCATCAGGGCGGCCTTCCAGGTCATTAACATGGCAAGGGCCCGGGTCTCTTCCAGATTCAGTTCAGGGTGGTAGCGAATCCCCCCCTTTGAGGGACCTAATGTGGCATTATGGATCACGCGATAACCGGTAAACACCTTCATTGTTCCGTCATCCATCCTGACCGGAAAATGGACAAGAAGCTCTCTGTTGCAATGCTTCAGAAGCGCCAGAAGTCCGTCGTTGATATCCAGATATTTTGTTGCCATTTCCAGATAACGATGCGCGGTTTCAAGCATTTTGCATTTTTTCATAACCAGCCGACCCCCATGTAAACTCGGTTTTATGATTTCCTGCCTTATCACTTTTTGTAATCCACGCAAAACCGGTTGTCAACGCATCAAAAATTGATTTTACGAGACTCGGTCCATTTGATATCGTATCGATTGACAGGCACTATTCTATTCCGCTGAAAACTGGATGGTGAGTCATGGGAGGAGGTAACATGGCGAAAAATCTTACTCACAAGATTCTGGAAGCACATCTCGTTGAAGGCCGTCTCGTGCCGGGAGAAGAGATCGGCATTCGGATTGACCACACCCTGTTGCAGGATGCCACCGGGACAGTGGCCATGCTCGAATTTGAGGCTTTGAGGCTCGCGTCGGTCCGGACGGCGTTATCCGCGCAATATGTGGACCACAATATCCTTCAGGGAGACAATAAAAACGCCGACGATCATCGGTATCTCCAAACCGCCTGCGCCAGATACGGGATATACTTCAGCCCACCGGGCAATGGTATTTCCCATCAGGTGCACATGGAGAGATTCGGCGTTCCCGGCAAAACCATTCTGGGAGCCGACAGCCATACGCCGGGAGCGGCGGGCGTATCCATGCTGGGCATCGGTGCCGGTGGATTGGACGTGGCCATGGCCATGGCCGGGACCCCCTACCATTTTCCCTGTCCAAGGGTTTTTGGCGTAAGCCTCACGGGGAACCTTCCCGACTGGGTAAGTGCCAAGGATGTCATCCTGGAGATGTTACGACGCTATGATGTGAAGGGATGCGTGGGCAAGGTCATTGAGTATTTCGGTCCGGGCGTCAAATCCTTGTCCGCCACGGATCGAGAAACCATTGGCAACATGGGCACTGAACTCGGGGCCACGAGCACGGTGTTTCCTTCCGATGAGAACACCCTGTCATATTTAAAAGCCCAAGGGAGGGAAGCCGTCTGGACGGAATGCTCTCCTGATGAGGGATCGGCATATGATGAATATGATGAAATCGACCTGTCCTCTCTTGAACCCCTCATTGCATGCCCTTCTTCTCCGGGCAATGTGGTCCCGGTCAAGGAAGTGGCGGGACTCAAAGTTGATCAGGTGATCGTCGGAAGCAGTGTGAATTCATCTTTCAGAGATCTCATGGTCGTGGCCAAAGTCATGGAGGGACGAAGGAGACATCCGGATACGGATGTCAACATCAATCCGGGAAGCCAGCAGGTCCTCGAGAATATCGGGATGAACGGCGGAATATCCTTGCTCTTGATGGCGGGTGTGCGAATCCATGAATCCGGCTGTCTCGGGTGCATCGGGATGGGACAGGCACCCGGGACCGGCCAGGTGAGCCTCAGGACATTTCCCCGCAACTTTCCCGGACGTTCCGGGACCAAAGATGACAGAGTCTATCTCTGCTCGCCTGAAACAGCGGCGGCAGCGGCCATCAAAGGGGTCATCACGGATCCGAGGGATTTATCGGCGGACATGGAATACCCCAGAATAGAAGACCCTGATACATATCGAATAAATGAGGGAAGTATTATCAGTCCCTCGGAAGGTCTGCGCGACCGGGAAGTCATCAGAGGCCCCAATATCAAGCCCCTGCCGGAGATGGAAGCGCTGCCAGAAACGCTGGAAGCTTTTGTGGGCATTAAAGTGGGAGATAACATTACAACCGACGGGATCATGCCCGCCGGGAGCAGGATTCTACCCCTGCGGTCAAATATCGAGGCCCTGAGCGAGTATGTGTTTTACCGCATTGACCCGGATTTTCATACCAAAAAAGGGAAAGGAAACCTTGCGGTGGTGGGCGGCGAAAATTACGGCCAGGGGTCGAGCCGTGAACATGCGGCCATGGCCCCACGGTATCTCGGTGTTCGTTTAAAGATCGCCAAAAGCTTCGCAAGAATCCATAAGGCCAATTTGTGCAATTTCGGCATCATACCCCTCATATTCAAGAATCCCGGCGATTATGACCGGATGAACCCGGGCGACAGGGTCTTGCTGCCCAATATTCGGGATCTCATGGAGAAAGGGGAGAAGGATATTCCCGTTCTGGTAAACGGAAAACCGATCATGGCAACCCTTGACGTATCTGACCGCCAGCGCAGGTTTCTCCTGGCAGGCGGCGGTCTCAATTTTGTCCGCTCCCAAATAATGGCATAAGCATTCTTAACACTGTTTTTAAGAGGGGAAATGCAGGATATGAAATTCAGGAAAGAACAGGACACCATGGGAACGGTGCGGGTGCCCGAAGCGGCCTATTACGGGGCCCAGACCCAGAGGGCCAAGGACAATTTCACGGTCAGTGATCTCAGGTTCCCCCGTCTTTTTTATAAAGCCCTTGGAATGATAAAGAAGCACGCGGCCAGGGTTCATCGGGATCTGGGACTCCTTGAGGAAGGCATGGCCGATGCCATGATCCAGGCGTCAAATGAGGTCATCCAGGGGAAGCTGGATGATCAATTTGTGGTGGATGTTTTCCAGACGGGCTCAGGGACATCCACCAACATGAACATCAATGAGATGATCGCAGGCCGGGCCAATGAAATCCTCACGGGGAAGCGGGGCGGCAAACGCCCGGTGCACCCAAACGATCATGTGAACAAGGGTCAATCCAGCAACGATGTGATCCCATCAGCGATCCATATTGCCGCCATGATGGGAATGGAAGAGGATCTTGTCCCGGCCATGGAGGCACTGAGAAAGAGGCTTCGGGAAAAATCAGAGGAATTCATGGAGATCAGGAAGATCGCCAGGACACATCTCCAGGATGCGGTTCCCATGAGCCTTGGTCAGGAATTCAGCGGCTATGTAACACAGGTGGAAAGCAGTATCTCAAGAATCAAGGATACTGAAAAAAGGCTCTCGGCACTCCCTCTCGGAGGAACCGCCGTGGGTACGGGAATCAACGCCTATCCCGGTTTTGCCCAAAAAGTCATTTCAGGGATCTACCGAGAGACCGGATATCCTTTCAGGGAAGCCAAGAATCACTTTGAAGCCCAGGCAGCAAAGGACACCGCGGTGGAATTAAGTGGTGCGCTTAAGACATACGCCGTCGGTTTGACCAAAATCGCCAATGATATTCGATGGCTCTCTTCAGGGCCCAGATGCGGTCTGGGAGAAATCACACTTCCGGATCTACAACCGGGATCTTCCATCATGCCGGGCAAAGTGAATCCGGTTGTCCCGGAAGTGATTCTCCAGGTGGCCGGCCAGGTCATGGGCAACGATGCCGCCATCACCCATGGGGGACAAGCCGGCAACTTTGAATTGAATGTCATGATGCCCCTGATCGTCTACAATCTGCTACAGTCCGTCCGGCTCCTCGCCGCATCCTCCCGACTGTTCGCCGACAAATGTGTAAAGGGCATATCCGCCAACCGGGAGCAATGCAATTTTAATCTGGAAAAAAGCCTTTCTTTGGCCACGGCTTTTGTCCCGGAGATGGGATATGACAAATCAGCCGCTGTTGCCAAAAAGGCCCATGGGACGGGTAAGACCGTCAGGGAGACGGCAAAAGAGATGGGGATCTTACCCGACGACCGAATCGATCGGATTCTGGATGATATGATTGCGGGGAAATGAGAAGCAAAGGGCAGCTATTGTCTGTTTTTCCCCAATGCATAGAAGACTACCGGCAAAACCACCGGTGCCGGAATCCGGATTTCGCGGAAAAGATCAGAAGGTTTCAGCTTTGATGACCCACCGGCATCCTTCAATTATTTCTTTCCGCAGTTCATGTGTAAGCGTTCCGATCTTTTCAAGAAGCCTGCCTTTATCCACCGTGGCCATTTGGCTGACCACCACTACGCTGGTTTTCGGAAGATTGGCGGATCCCTTTTTCAGAATAACATTTCCAGGTACTTTTGCCAGCTTTCGGTTAGATGTGATTAAGGCGACAACCGTCGTTTGAATGTTGCTTTTGTTTAACAAATCGTTTTGAACGACAACCGCCGGCCTTTTTCCGCATGGGCCGGAATCTTTCGGCGAACCAAATATGACCCAGCAAATATCCCCTTGTCTTGCTTTTACCATGGCATTTCTTCCACATTGGTCGTTTCCGCAATGGTTTCCGCCATGAGAATCTGCTCCGCTCTTACATTCGGATCATCAAAAACATCGTTAATCTGTTCCAGGAGCATTTCTTCTTTCATTTTTTGCACTTTTTCTGAAAGGGCTTCAGCGACCAGGTGACTCAATTTGATGTGTTTGATGGCTGCCAGTTCTTTGATCTGCTTGCAGGTTCGATCTGGTATGGTCACGCTTATCTTGGAATATCCCATGATTGATCTCCTTAAAAATTATACCACGCCTATCTATTTATCAGCCTCATAGTGGGATTGTCAATCTTTAGCTTTCTTTCTTCCACAATCCAGCAAAAACCGGTGTCAAGCGATCTACGCTCCGAACTGTCTGCTTTTCCGCAATGCATAGAAGACCACCGGCGCAACCACCAGTGTAAAGAGGGTGGAGGCGAAAAGGCCGAAGATGAGGGCCCGAACCCTCGCGGCCTTTGGGGATAATCTGAAAAGGGTCTAATAGTCCCGGCCCAGGAGATGGATATTGCCCATATGGACCTCTTTTACGCCTTCCTTTTTGGCCGCTTCCCTGCAGGCATGGGCATGGTCCAGGGAGGTGGTGGGAAGGTCCTTCAGATGAAAATGGGGGTAGAACGCCAGGAGGCGGTACGGGATATCAGGGTTCAGCCCGGCCAGGAACCTTGAAATGCCCGCCACCTCTTTTTCGTCCACGTATCCGGGCACCAATAGGGTGCTGGCGATGAGAAACGGTGGAAAGGGCCTCTCGCCGACGCTTTTGGCCAGTTTCTTGAAATTCTCAAGGGTCTGGCCATTGCCGACCCCGCAGAGGGCAAGGTGGATGCCCTCGTCCCAGGCCTTCAGGTCGAACTTGATGCATCCTCCGGAATGGAGGGAGATGTCCGACATCTCATGGAGGAAAGGGTCTTTCATGGCGCCATTGGTCTCCCAGCAGATTCTGAGGATGCCCCCATCGCGCTTTTTTTTGGCCAGTCTGGAGGCCTTTAGGGCATGCAGCATTTGGGGCGTGGGATCCCCCCCAAAATAGCAGATACACGAGGTATCCTTGCCCACGGCATTTGCCAGTTCCCTGGCGGTAAATACGGTGGGACTGAAGGTCATTTCCTTGAAATGATAGTTCTGGCAGTAAAGGCAATTGAATGAGCAGGCATGATAGAAAACCGCCAGGTTTTTGTGGCCATACTCAGGACCCCTGGCATGGGCGTATCTTGGGTACCCGGCCCCGGTGCCACCCGGACAGACAAAATCGCCCACGCAGTTTGTGGGATGCGGATCATAATACCAGGCGAGGTTCCCTTCGTGGGGTCTTCCTCCCACGAGCCTGCCGTCCCTCACCTTTCGAAGGCCGCAGTAGCCGGTGCCCCCGTCAGGGATCCGGCACTCTTGGGCACACAGGACGCAGGACATCCCCTTCTGGGCCCGGGGCGGCCGCACAGGCAGATTGTAGGCCCGGCGGCTTTCCTCATGCACTTTGCAGATCTCCGGCCAAACCGCCTCAAAGTTCTCCCGGATGCAATCGGCGCAAAAACCGATGGTCTGGGAGATAACCGCCGATGTTTTGCTGCAGTAACGACAGGTTCCCATTGGATTAACCCTCCTTTCTAAAGGCATAAGAAAGTGAAGGATGTGGTTTAAGCCCCGAAACCTGAAAAGGGAGGTCTTCATGGGAGCCTATGATCATGTAGCCGCAAGGGGAAAGGGCATCCGTGATCTTTTGAAGGGCCGGTTCCACGCGTTCGTCCTGATAATAGGTCAGCAGGTTGTTCCTGATGAAGATGAGATGAAAGCTAGGCCCAGGGGGCCCTGAGAAAAAATCGTGTTCCAGCCACTTGATGCCTCCCTTAAGGGCTGGGTTCACCCTGAACCCTTTTTTCCCGGGTTCCGCTTGAAAACAGGTTGCCTTTAAATTCTCCGGAACCTCCTTCAGGCTGCTCTGAGGATAATAGGCATCTTTCGCCCTTTTGAGCGATAGCGGGTTCAGGTCCGTGGCCGTCACACCCAGCATGGGAGAGTGGAGACAGGACCGACCCAAACGCTCCCACAGGATCTTAAGGCTGTAGACCTCTTCCCCGCAGGCGCACCCCGCGGACCACACATTGATCCTGTCTTGATGGATGGTCCTTTTTTCATGGGTGTCCAGCAATTGGGGAAGTATCTGGTTTTCCAGGATCTCCCAGAGCCGCAGGTCACGGAAAAAGCGGCTGATGCAAACACCCATGAGCCGGTCGCATTCCCTTCTGACCGCCTCTCTTTGTTCCAACCATCGCAAGTATTCCCGCAGGCTGGCGCAACCCAGTCTCCGCATATGGCGGGCCACACGTTTCTTTACCCCCTTTCTGACTTTGCGGTACCCTTTCCACGAAAGCCCTAGGGATTCCAGGAGCTGGCGAAATTGTGTATCATCCATGGGCAAAACCACGGGGAAGTCCGGAGAAGACGATATTTTTCCACGAAAGTGGTAATCATATTGCTGAGAGCTTGAGGGAGTCTTCCAGCTTGATTTCCAATTCCGCAAGGACCAGTTCCGAGACGCCGAGGGAATGGGCCTCAAACGTGGCCGCAAGCATGACAGAAGGGTCTTCTTTTAAGCCGATGCCCATTTTCCGGCAGGCATGGTTTCCCAGTCTCACCAGCAGCATCAGGATGTCCTCATCTCCGCACTCCTCGTCATGATGCCTGAGGGCTATTTCACAATAAGCATCGGGCAGGTTCCAGTTTCTGAGCAGTGCGTGGCCGTATTTTGCATGCATGGTATCCATCAGCTCGCCGATCAGCTCGGGGGATGGGCGGGAAGAGATCCTTCCGGAGGCACGGATGTCGTCTAAAACGGTGATTAAAAAGAGCTTCCCCACATCGTGGAGCAGGCCCGCGATAAACGTTTCGTGGTAGTAGTCCCGCGACCTCGAACAGCGCCCGAACCTCCTTCGGATCCTGATCGGCAAAACCGGGGAAAGCGAACGAGGCGTTCAAAACGATCACATACTCATCGTTGAAACCTGCATCGATGACATGAATCCGGAAGTTTTCGGTTTTCTGATGGAGCGGTTATTCGCGGACGGTGCGCTGGATGTATACTGGATCCCAATTTTCATGAAAAAGAATCGTCCCGGTACCATGATTCAGGTGTTATGCCATAAGGATCAAAAAGAGGCCATTACCAATCGTATTCTTACGGAAACAACATCCATCGGGGTCAGATATTACGATGCGGGCCGGAGTATCTTATCCCGTGAGCATGTCGAAATTAAAACCGCATTTGGTGATGTTGCGGTCAAAAAGATCAAGAATCCGGACGGCAGCGTCCGGGTGGTGCCGGAATATGAGGTGTGCAGACGGATAGCCATGGAGAAGGATCTGCCCCTTCGAACGGTGTATGAAAGAATCTCAAAGGAGGTCGAATAACAAAGCCTTGACAAAAAATATGGCGAATATTAGACACGAGCCATGCAGTTGAGCGACAGAGCGGTTCTGTTCATTTCATCCGGTGGATTTATCGGAAAGATTCCTTTTGCTCCTGGAACCTTCGGGTCGGTTTTGGGCCTTCCGATTTGCTATTGTCTATCCTTTGTCAAGGTGCAAATCGCAATCCTTGCTACCGTTGTAT